>NZ_RBII01000001.1:1356036-1695046 GCF_003634015.1 Litorimonas taeanensis | reverse complement strand
TGCCAATCGCCATGGAAGAGAAGCTTCGCTTCGCTATCCGTGAAGGTGGCCGTACAGTCGGCGCCGGCGTTGTCTCTAAGATTGTAGAATAGTCTGTTAATTTAGTGTTCAGTCGGCGCGTTCTATAGGCGCCGGCTTTGTTGTTTGAAGCGTAAAGATTAGGCCCTGTTATGGATCGTCAAAATATTCGCATTCGGTTGAAAGCGTTCGACCACCGTATTCTCGACACCTCTACGAAAGAGATCGTGTCTACGGCAAAGCGTACTGGTGCAACAGTACGTGGGCCCATTCCGCTACCAACTCGTATTGAAAAATTTACCGTGAACCGTTCACCGCATGTGAACAAGAAGTCACGTGAGCAGTTCGAAATCCGCACACATAAGCGGATGTTGGACATTGTTGACCCAACACCACAAACTGTGGACGCGCTGATGAAGCTCGACCTGGCGGCTGGCGTTGACGTCGAAATTAAATTGGGAGCATAGGCATGTTACGGACAGGTCTATTAGCAAAGAAATTAGGCATGACCCGCGTCTATGACGACTTGGGAAATCATGTGCCTGTTACAGTTCTCTCTTTAGAGGGTTGTCAGGTTGTGGCTCAGAAAACGCAAGCGCGTGATGGCTATACTGCGGTTCAACTTGGTGCTGGCGAAGCAAAGCCTAAGCGCGTTTCAAAGGCAGAGCGTGAGCGTTTTGCCAAAGCCGGTGTGACACCAAAAAAGAAACTTGTTGAGTTCCGCGTTACTGAAGAAAACCTAGTAGAGGTTGGTGAAGAGCTGATTGCAGGTCATTTCCTACCGGGTCAAAAAGTTGACGTTTCAGGTATTACGGTTGGTAAAGGTTTCGCAGGTGCGATGAAGCGTCATAACTTCGGCGGTCTTCGTGCAACACATGGTGTTTCTATCTCGCATAGATCACATGGTTCAACAGGTCAGTGTCAGGATCCAGGTAAGGTTTTCAAAGGCAAGAAAATGGCAGGCCATATGGGTTCTGTTCGCCGTACAAACCAGAACCTTGAGGTTGCACGCGTTGAGATCGAAGATGGTCTTATCCTTATTAAAGGTGCAACGCCGGGTGCAAAAGGTACGTGGCTAGAGATTCGCGATGCCGTTAAAAAACCACAGCCAGAGGGATTGATTTTCCCTGCGGCGACTATGGGTGACCGTAGAGCAGCGTTAAAGGCCGCTGAAGAAGCAGAAGCAGAAGCGGCTGCTGAGGCAGAAGCCGAAGCAAAGCGCATCGCTGAAGAGCAAGCTGCCGCAATGGCCGCGACAACAGATGAAGATGGCGGAGAAGGCTAAATGAAACTCGACGTCCAAACACTAGCGGGCAAGAAGTCCGGTTCCGTCGATCTCGACGATTCCGTCTTCGCTAATGAGCCTCGCAAAGATATTTTACACCGTATGGTTCGCTATCAACTAGCGAAACGTCAGGCAGGAACGCACCAAGTTCAAGAACGTGGTGATGTCTCTAAGACAACAAAACGTATCGGTCGCCAAAAAGGCGGCGGTACTGCGCGTCACGGTAACGGTTCTGTTTCTCAGTTCCGTGGTGGTGCGAAAGCGCATGGTCCACGTGTTCGTTCACACGCGCATGACCTTCCAAAGAAGGTTCGTGCTATGGCTTTGCGTCATGCTTTGTCTGCTAAGGCGAACGCAAAAGAGCTTATCATTATTGATGATGCTGTTGCGGCCTCTCCAAAGACAGCTGACTTGCGTAAGCAATTGGCGGGTCTAGGTGTGACTAACGGTTTAATCGTGTCAGGTAATGCAATCGAAGAGAACTTTGCAAAAGCGGCAAGCAACATTCCAAATTTGGATGTTTTGCCAAGCCAAGGCGCAAACGTATATGACATCTTGAAGCGTCACACACTCGTGTTGACTAAGCAGGCTGTTGCAGATTTGGAGGCTCGACTAAAATGAGTATAGCGGCCCGTCATTATGATACGGTGGTCTCTCCGATCATCACTGAAAAGACGACAATTGTCTCTGAGAACAACCAAGTTGTTTTCGAAGTACCGTTGAGCGCATCAAAGCCAGAAATTAAAGAAGCTGTTGAGCAGCTTTTTAAGGTTTCTGTTTCGGCTGTGAACACGCTTCGCGTCAAAGGTAAAACGAAGCGCTTCCGGGGTCGCCCTGGTCGTCGCAACGATGTCAAAAAAGCAATTGTCACGTTGAAAGACGGCGACAGCATCGACATCGCAACTGGACTGTAGGAACAAGAGATGGCTTTAAAGACATTTAATCCGACCAGCCCTTCGCGCCGCAACCTTGTACAGGTTGACCGCACGGGTTTGCATAAGGGTCGCCCAGAAAAGTCATTGACTGAAGGTCTGACGAAAAAGGGTGGTCGCAACAATACAGGTCGCATCACTATGCGCCGCCAAGGTGGTGGTCATAAGCGCCTATACCGTATGGTTGATTTCAAACGGAAGAAGTTTGACGTTGAAGCGACTGTGCTGCGCTTGGAGTATGATCCAAACCGTACGGCATTCATCGCTCTTATTGAATATAAAGATGGTGAAAAGGCTTATATCCTAGCGCCGCAACGCTTGGCTGAAGGTGATAAGGTTATCTCTTCTGACAAGGCGGATGTGAAGCCTGGTAATACAATGCCGCTCCGCGCAATGCCTGTCGGGACAATCATTCATAATATTGAGCTTAAGCCGGGTAAGGGTGGACAAATCGCCCGTTCTGCTGGTACTTACGCGCAATTGGTTGGCCGTTCTGAAGGTTATGCTCAGATTCGTTTAAAATCTGGCGAAATGCGCATGGTTCACCAGACGTGTTTGGCAACTGTTGGTGCGGTTTCAAACCCGGATCACATGAACATCAATCTTGGTAAAGCTGGTCGTAAGCGCTGGCTTGGTAAGCGTCCTCAGGTTCGCGGCGTAGCCATGAACCCGGTCGATCACCCTCATGGTGGTGGTGAAGGTCGTACCTCTGGTGGTCGTCACCCTGTGACGCCTTGGGGTAAGCCAACAAAAGGCGCGCGGACGCGCTCTAATAAGGCGACGGATAAATTTATCATTCGTTCACGCCATGCGAAGAAAAAAGGTAGGGGCTAGAAGATGCCACGTTCAGTTTGGAAAGGTCCGTTTGTTGACGGATACCTGCTTAAAAAAGCCGAAGCCGCTCGTAGTGAGGGTCGTCATAAACCGATCAAGACTTGGTCGCGTCGTTCGACAATCATGCCGAATTTTGTTGGTCTGACATTTCAGGTCCACAACGGACAAAAATTCATTCCCGTTCTCGTTGATGAGGACATGGTAGGGCACAAGCTCGGTGAATTTTCTCCGACACGTACTTATTATGGCCACACGGCCGATAAAAAAGCCAAACGGAAGTAGATAGCCATGGCAAAGACAAAAAATCCACGTCGCGTTGGCGACAAAGAGGCTCGCGCTAAACTGCGCATGATCCGTATCAGCCCACAAAAGCTGAATCTGGTTGCGCAACTTATCCGCGGTAAGAAAGTCGACAAGGCTTTGGCTGACCTTCAGTTTTCGCATAAGCGAATTTCTGGTGAAGTTAAAAAAGTGCTTGAGAGCGCGATTGCCAATGCTGAGAACAATCACGGTTTGGACATCGATTCTCTAATCGTGTCTGAAGC
The DNA here is from genome assembly GCF_003634015.1 of Litorimonas taeanensis. Lineage (NCBI taxonomy): Bacteria > Pseudomonadati > Pseudomonadota > Alphaproteobacteria > Maricaulales > Robiginitomaculaceae > Litorimonas > Litorimonas taeanensis. The sequence goes on along the minus strand of NZ_RBII01000001.1, from coordinate 1,691,432 downwards.
TTATGTTGGTAAGAACTTCGTTATGAAACGTTTCCGTGCACGGGCACGGGGTCGTGGCGCGCGTATTTTGAAGCCATTTTCTGAGCTGACAATTGTTGTTCGCGAAGTCGAAGATGTTGAAGTCGAAACGCCGGCTAAAAAGAGTGAGGCTGCGTAATGGGTCAGAAGATTAATCCAATTGGCCTTCGCCTCGGTATTAACCGGACTTGGTCATCGCGTTGGTACGCAAATACGTCAGAATATGGCGATCTGTTACATCAAGATTTGGCAATCCGTGCTTTCTTGATGTCAGAACTTAAAAATGCATCTGTTTCGCGTATTGTTATTGAGCGTCCGCACAAAACCTGCCGCATCACAATTTACACGGCGCGTCCGGGTGTTGTGATTGGTAAAAAAGGTGCAGACATTGAGGTGCTTCGTAAGAAGGTTGCTTCAATGGTTGACGGCGAAGTCTTTATCAACCTTGTCGAAGTGCGTAAGCCAGAAGTCGATGCGAACCTTGTTGCTGATGGGATTGCCCAGCAGCTAGAGCGCCGTGTTTCTTTCCGCCGTGCTATGAAGCGTTCTATGCAGTCTGCCATGCGCATGGGTGCTAAGGGCTGTAAGATTAAGTTGGGTGGTCGTCTTGGCGGTGCTGAGATTGCGCGTGTTGAACAGTATCAAGAAGGGTCTGTTCCTCTTCATACTATGCGCGCGGATATCGACTACGGTGTAGCACGCGCTATGACGGCAATGGGTATTATCGGTATTAAAGTTTGGATCAATAAAGGCGAAATCATGGAGCACGACCCGTATGCACATGAGAAACGTCTATCGCAGCAGGGCGACACGCGCTCACGCGGCGGTAATGATCGTGGCGGCGATCGCGGCGGACGTCGTCCGGCGCGGGCCAATTAGATAGAGGCGAGACACAATGTTACAGCCAAAACGTACAAAATTCCGCAAAGCCCATAAGGGCCGTATCAAAGGTGTCGCTAAAGGCGGTTCAGCTTTGACTTTCGGTTCATATGGTCTCAAAGCGATGGAACCAGAGCGTATTACTGCGCGTCAAATCGAAGCTACGCGTCGTGCAATTACACGTCGTATGAAGCGTGCCGGTCGTGTTTGGATTCGCATCTTCCCTGATGTACCTGTTACGAAGAAACCGACTGAGGTTCGTATGGGTAAAGGTAAGGGTTCTGTAGAATTCTGGGCCGCAAAAGTGCGTCCTGGTCGGATCATGTTTGAAATTGATGGTGTTCCTGATGATATTGCGCGTGAAGCGCTTCGTCTAGGTGCCGCTAAACTCCCCGTGAAGACGAAAATCGTCACACGTCCGGGCGAATAAGAGGAGGCGATGATGAAAGCTGCTGACGTCAGAGCCATGAGCGCCGATGAACTCAATGAAGAGTTGCTGAAGCTGAAGAAAGAGCAATTCAATTTGCGTTTTCAAGAAGCCACCGGCCAATTAGAAAAGACCGCTCGTGTACGCCAAGTGCGCCGCGATATTGCGCGTGTCAAAACAATCATGGCGGAAGCAAAATCCGCTAAGAAGGCTTAAGGTAGGTCGAGATGCCAAAACGCATACTCCAAGGCACGGTTGTGTCAGATAAAGGTGAAAAGACGGTTGTGGTCAAGGTTGAGCGCGCCTATTTGCATCCTCTGTTCAAGAAAACGATTCGTCGTTCAAAGAACTATCACGCGCATGATGAAAAGAATGCGCATAAGGTTGGTGAAACAGTCCGTATTCAGGAATGTCCGCCAAAATCAAAATTAAAGCGGTGGGAAGTGGTCTCAGCGTAAGGCATTCGCCTCTCGCTCGACCCTCTCAATTAAACAAGGAGACGTCTCATGATTCAAATGCAGACAAACCTAGAAGTGGCCGATAACTCCGGCGCCCGTCGCGTACAGTGCATTAAAGTGCTGGGTGGCTCTAAACGTCGTTACGCCCATGTTGGTGATACGATCGTTGTTTCTGTTAAAGAAGCTATCCCACGCGGCAAAGTGAAAAAGGGTGACGTTCGCAAAGCGATCGTTGTTCGTGTTCGTAAAGATATTCAGCGCCGTGATGGTTCTGTTATCCGTTTTGACGGCAATGCGGCTGTCATTATCAATAATAATGGTGAGCCGATCGGTACACGTATTTTTGGCCCAGTTCCTCGTGAACTTCGCGCTAAAAACCACATGAAGATCGTCTCTCTGGCTCCAGAGGTACTCTAGTCATGGCTGCCAAGATTAAAAAAGGCGACTATGTCGTCGTGATTGCTGGTAAAGATAAAGGCCTTAAGGGCGAAGTCTTGAAAGTATCACCCAAGGAAGAGCGTGTCGTTGTCAAAGGCGTTCGTATGGTAAAGCGTCATGTTCGCCCAAGCCAAGCGGATCCTGAAGGCGGCATTAAGCAGTTCGAAGCGCCGATTCACGTATCAAATGTCGCGCATATCGATCCAAAAGATAATAAACCTACGCGCGTAGGCTTTACGACGTTGAAAGACGGCAAAAAAGTTCGCGTCGCTAAAAAATCAGGGGAAGTCATCGATGGCTAAACCGTATGAACCACGCCTCGCGGCGGTCTATCGTGAAGAAGTCCGTGCGAAGATGAAAGAACAGTTCGGCTACACGTCCGACATGCAAATCCCTGTGGTCGAAAAGATCGTATTAAACATGGGTATTGGTGAAGGTGTTGGCGATAAGAAAAAAGTTCAAGCCGCTATGGAAGAGCTAGAGCTTATTGCGGGTCAGAAACCTGTTCCTTGTGTTGCTAAGAAATCAATTGCGGGCTTTAAGCTTCGTGATGGAATGGTAATTGGTACAAAAGTTACGCTTCGCCGTGATAAAATGTATGAATTTATGGACCGTCTTGTGAACATCGCTTTGCCGCGTGTTCGTGACTTCCGCGGATTAAACGGTAAAAGCTTTGACGGACATGGTAACTATGCCATGGGCCTAAAAGAGCATATCGTTTTCCCAGAAATCGATTATGATAAAGTTGATACCGTTCGCGGTATGGACATTGTGGTGCAAACAAGCGCCAGAACTGATGAAGAAGCCAAAGCATTGTTGGCCGCGTTTTCATTCCCTTTCCGGAATTAAAGCGAACGCAACAAGCTAAGCCCTCTGTAAACAACAGTGTTTGCAGTAAGCAAATAGGAGAAAATGAATGGCTAAAGTAAGCTCAGTCGAGCGTAATCTTAAGCGCCAGCGCCTTGTGGCAAAATATGCCGGTAAGCGCGCTTTGCTTAAAGATATCGCTCGTAACAAAGATTTGCCAGTTGAAGAGCGTTTCCAAGCGCAGCTTAAACTCGCAGCGCTTCCGCGTAACTCTGCAGAGACACGTATCCGTAACCGTTGTCAGGTTACTGGTCGTCCTCGCGGTTACTATCGTAAAATGAAAATGTCCCGTATTGCACTTCGCGAATTGGGATCAATGGGCCTTATACCAGGTCTTGTGAAATCAAGCTGGTAGGGGAGAAATAGAATGTCATTTTCAGATCCTCTAGGCGATATGCTTACGCGTATTCGCAATGCTATCATGCGTAACCGTTCTTCTGTTACAACTCCGGCGTCAAATCTTCGTGGTCGCGTCCTTGACGTTTTGGCTGATGAAGGTTTTATTCGTGGTTACGAAGAAACTAAAGACGAAGCGGGTTTCCGCGCCTTCAACATCGAATTGAAATATTTCGAAGGTGAAGCTGTTATTCGTGAAATTAAGCGCATTTCAAAACCGGGACGCCGTGTTTATTCTTCAGTGAAAACATTGCCGCAAGTCCGTAACGGTTTGGGTATTGCAATCCTTTCCACTCCAAAAGGCGTTATGAGTGACGCTGCTGCACGTTCAAACAACGTGGGCGGTGAAGTTCTCTGCCAAGTGTCTTAGGAGCGCTTTATGTCACGTATTGGTAAAAAACCTGTCGCTATTATTGACGGCGTAACTTTGACACAATCTGGTCAAGACGTTACCGTTAAAGGCGCAAAGGGCGAATTAAGCTTTACACTTCCAGATGCTGTAACAGGTTCATTGAAAGATGGTGAATTTACAGTAGCGCCTGTTGAAGGTGTGAAAAACGCTAACGCAATGTGGGGCATGAGCCGCACAATGATTGAAAATATGATCCAAGGTGTAACGAAGGGCTTTGAAAAAGAGCTTGAGTTGCGCGGTGTTGGTTATCGTGCGCAAATGAAGGGGACGGCTCTTTCTATGCAGCTCGGTTTCTCTCATGATGTTGATTACACACCGCCCGCAGGCATCACAATTGAAGCTCCAAAACCTACACTTGTTAAAGTGTCTGGCATTGACAAGCAGCAAGTGGGTCAAGTTGCCGCCGAGATCCGTGCGTTCCGTAAGCCAGAGCCTTATAAAGGCAAAGGCGTACGTTATGTCGGTGAGTTCGTGCGTAGCAAGGAAGGCAAGAAGAAGTAGTCATGAAATCTGCTCATCAAAATATGAAACGTCGCGCCCAGCGCGTTCGTCGTCGTCTGAAAAAGCACGCCAATGGCCGTGCACGTTTATCAGTCTATCGTTCTGCCAAAAATATTTCCGTGCAGATCATCGACGATGCAACAGGCACAACATTGGCTTCAGCATCTACGCTTGAAGATAAGAAACAAAAAGGCTCTGACGTTGCTGCTGCGGCTCGCATCGGCAAACTTATTGCAGAGCGCGCTGAAAAAGCCAAAGTCGGTGATGTCGTCTTTGACCGTGGCGCTTACCTTTATCATGGCCGAGTGAAAGCTCTGGCTGATGCGGCTCGCGAAGCCGGTCTGAAATTCTAGGAAGACTGTTATGGCTAGAGAAGATAACCGCCGCAATAAACGTGACGAAGAGCAAGATAACGAGTTTATCGATCGTCTCGTACATATTAACCGCGTTGCCAAAACTGTAAAAGGTGGCCGTAACATGTCATTCGCCGCTCTTGTTATTGTTGGTGATGAAAAAGGACGTGTTGGCTTTGGTAAGGGTAAAGCCCGTGAGGTACCTGAGGCAATTCGTAAGGCGACTGAAGAAGCAAAGAAAACAATGATCCGCGTCCCGCTTCGCGAAGGCCGTACATTACATCATGATGTACGTGGCCGTCACGGTGCTGGTAAAATCGTTATGCGTTCGGCACCTCCCGGGACTGGTGTTATTGCTGGTGGTCCAATGCGTGCTGTTTTGGAATGTCTTGGCGTTCAGGACGTTGTTGGTAAGTCTGTTGGTACATCCAACCCTTACAACATGGTTCGCGCAACATTTGATGCGCTTAAGCGTATGGAAAGCCCGCGCATGATTGCGAATAAGCGTGGTAAGAAAGTGGCTGAAATTGTTGAGCGTCGTAATGACGGCGCGTCTGCACCTGAAGCCCTCGAAGCTTAAGGAGCGTAACAATGGCTAAAAAAGCAACAGTTACTGTTCGTCAGACCGGTTCGGCAACACGCCGCAAGCCGGATCAGCGTGCGACACTTGTCGGTCTCGGTCTTGGCCGTATCGGTAAGCAACGCACATTAGAAGATACACCGAGCGTTCGCGGCATGATCGCGAAAGTCGCTCATATGGTGAAAATTGTAGAAGAGTAGTCGGCTTTCCTTCGCTGATTTTCAGCGAAGTATTGTTGAAACCTCTTGGAGAAAACAAATGCGTTTAAATGAACTCTCAGATAACCCAGGCGCTACTAAAGACCGCAAACGTGTTGGTCGTGGTATCGGTTCTGGCAAAGGCAAAACGGGTGGCCGTGGTGTCAAAGGTCAAAAATCTCGCTCAGGTGTAGCGATTAAAGGTTTTGAAGGCGGTCAAATGCCTATCCACATGCGTTTGCCTAAGCGCGGCTTTAACAAGCCGAACCGCAAGCGTTATGCAGAGCTTTCAATTGCAAATCTAAACCGTGCTATTGAATCGGGCAAGATTGATGGCAAAACAGATATGACAGCTGAAGCCCTTGTCGAAGCGGGCGTTTTGCGTCGTGCTTTTGATGGTGTGCGTCTTATCGGCGACGGAAAAGTCTCTAAAGCGGTGACGTTAATTGTTTCTGGTGCCACACCAGCCGCAACCAAAGCTGTTGAAGCGGCTAAAGGCTCTGTTACTGTATTAGACGAAACGGTTACGCGCCGCGAAAAAGGTGTTAAGGCTGATAAATCTGGTAAAGTTTCAAAGGCGGATAAAAAAGCGGCTAAGGCTGCAGCCTCTGCTGAAGAGAAGCCTGCTAAGGCAGAGAAAAAGCCAGCTGCGAAAAAAGCCGCTGCGCCTAAGAAAGCCGCAGCTAAGAAATCAGAAGCTTCAGCTGATGAGTCTGCTTACCTCGCGCCGACACGTGAATATGATGCGGATGCGGATAATGCGATTGTCACTAAGATCGAAAAATATCTTGGCGCCTCTCTTAAAAACCGCGATGCGAAATATGTATCTTGTTCAGATGAAACAGAGCTAGAGACTATCGTTAAAGGCTTTATGAAGAAGAAAATGGGTGTTGAAGACAAAGACGCAGCGATGGAAAAAGTCAAAGCGGTTTGTGAAACAATGAAACCCACACGTATGAAAAACCGTGTTACTTTCTATTACTTGCTCGCCAAGAATGAAGGCAAGCTCGGCGACCTTTAAACGCCTTCCAACAAACCCTATCTGTATCGGATAGGGTTTTCATTTTGTCGAAGGTAGGAGACGTTCAATGGCATCAGCGTCAGAACAGTTAGCAGCGAATATGAACCTTGGCGTTTTTGCCAAGGCTAAAGAACTACAGCAGCGTCTTCTTTTTACTCTCTTTATATTAGTGGTCTATCGTATCGGTACCTATGTGCCGGTCCCTGGTGTTAATCTTGATCAGATTGCGGCTATGATGAACCAAGGCGGTCTAGGCGACCGTTTGAACCTGTTCTCTGGCGGCGCGGTAGAGCGTATGGCGATTTTCGCCCTAAACGTAATGCCCTATATTTCGGCCTCTATTATCATGACTCTGATGAAGGGCTCTATCGGTTCTCTCAAAGAGCTTGATAAGGACGGAGAACAAGGCCGAAAGCAAATTAACCAATATACACGGTATTTGACGGTCTTTTTGGCGGCTTTCCAAGCGTATGGCGTCTCACGTTTTATCGAAAGTAGTGGTGCTGCCATTAGCCCCGGCGCTTTCTTCCAAGCTTCTACAGTTATTACGCTTGTTGGGGGGACGATGTTCCTCATGTGGCTTGGTGAACAAGTCACTGCGCGCGGCGTAGGTAACGGTGTATCATTGATTATCTTTGCCGGTATTGTGGCAGAACTTCCGAAGGCTATCTTCCAAGCCTTTAGCTTGAATCAACGCGGTACGGTCTCTGAACTGTTGCTTGTGTTCCTTATTGTTCTGTTTGTCGGTCTCTCCATGTTGATCGTGTATGTTGAACGCGCGCAGCGTCGTCTTTTGGTTCAGTATCCGAAGCGTCAAATGGCGGGTGGTAAGTCTTTTGGCGGAGAAAGTTCTTTCATGCCGCTTAAGCTCAATACAGCAGGCGTTATCCCGCCGATTTTTGCGAGTTCGTTGCTTTTACTTCCGGCAACACTGGGCCCGATTATGATGGGTAATGGAGCTGGAACGACGGGCTCTGGCATTGGCGGTACGATTTTAGCGCTCTTGGCTTATGGTTCCCCAGTTTACCTAACGCTTTATGCAATTTTGATTATTTTCTTCTGTTACTTCTATGTGCCTTATGTCTTTAAGCCAGAAGATGTTGCCGATAACCTTCGTAAGAATGGTGGGTTCTTGCCTGGGATACGTCCCGGTAAACGCACCGAAGAGTATTTGTCATACGTTCTTTCACGCCTGACTTTCATTGGCGCTGTGTATGTGGCTTTCGTCTGTGTATTGCCAGAACTGATTATCGCGCGCCAAGGCGGTGCAATCCCACCTTCTGTTGCGATGTTAATCGGCGGTATGAGCCTTCTGATTATTGTGTCTGTGACATTAGATACAGTTGCGCAAATTCAATCACACCTTATTGCTCACCAATATGAGGGTCTTATTAAGAAGTCCCGTATGCGTCGACGCAATAGATAGGATATTGAATATGTTGAATCTCATTCTTTTTGGCCCACCAGCCGCCGGTAAAGGGACGCAGGCTAAGCGTCTCGTCGCTGAACGGAATTTGATTCAACTTTCTACAGGTGACATGCTTCGTGCGGCGCGTGCCTCAGAGTCTGAGCTTGGCAAAAAGGTTGCCGGTATTATGGATCGCGGCGATTTAGTATCAGATGAAATCGTCATTGCGTTAATTGAAGAGCAGATTGATGCGAACCCAGATGCGAAAGGCTTTATCTTTGATGGATTCCCTCGCACGGTCGCGCAAGCCAAAGCTCTTGACGTTGCCTTAAGTGCGCGCGGGCAGAAGGTTGATAAAGTAATCCGTCTTTGTGTGGACGACACGGCTCTTATGAGTCGAATCACAAAACGGTTCGAGGAAGAAGGCCGTAAGGACGACAATCCTGAAAGCTTTAAGATTCGCCTCGGAAACTATAATAAGCAAACGGCGCCTTTGCTTCCATACTATGAATCTCAAGGTAAATTGAGTGAAGTTGACGGGATGGCTGAGATTGAGGCCGTTTCTGACAGCATTAATCGTGTCCTAGGCACGGAAATTGAGGCCAAACCGGCCAAAAAGAAAGGATTCTTCGCGCGTCTCTTCTCTTAATCGAAAAGAGTCTGAAGAATCTCATTAAACTACGCGTCCTGCGCTTGACGGCATGGGGTGTTAAGACTAAGTAACCCGCTTCCGCGGACGGTCCTTATCGCTCGCCCCTTTTGCTATGGGGTGGGCTTTCTATTCAGGGCCAGAGCGAGTGATGGATTTTTGAGGAGGCCGCAAGTGGCTCGTATTGCTGGGGTAAACATCCCGACTAATAAGCGCGTTGAAATCGCGCTTCGTTATATTCACGGTATTGGACCGGCTATTGCGACTGAGATCTGCGAAAAAGTGGGTATCTCACGCGAGCGTCGTGTGCATGACCTAACGGATCAAGAAGTTTTGCAAATCCGCGAGACGATTGATGCGAATTATCAGGTTGAAGGTGACCTTCGCCGTGAGCGTTCACAGAACGTAAAACGCCTCATGGATATGGGTAACTATCGCGGTCTTCGTCACCGCCGTGGTCTTCCAGTTCGTGGTCAGCGTACACACACAAATGCGCGTACGCGCAAAGGCCCAGCGAAAGCAATCGCTGGCAAGAAGAAATAGGGTAGGCTGAGATGGCTAAAGAACCAGGTCGCGTTCGCCGCGCCGATCGGAAGAATATCACTTCCGGCGTCGCTCATGTGAACTCAACATTCAATAACACAATGATTACGATTACAGATGCGCAAGGCAACACAGTTGCTTGGTGCTCTGCTGGCGCAATGGGTTTTAAAGGGTCACGTAAGTCGACTCCTTATGCGGCTCAGGTCGCTTCAGAAGAAGCTGGCCGTAAGGCAGCTGACCATGGCATGACGACTTTGGAAGTCAATGTGAACGGCCCAGGATCAGGCCGCGAAAGCGCTGTACGGGCTCTTCAAGCGGCTGGGTTTACTATCACGACTATTCGTGACGTAACACCTATTCCGCATAATGGTTGCCGCCCACCAAAGCGTCGCCGCGTATAATCTGCCCTAAACCTGCCATGTGCGCAGGTTTTTCCCGACGCGACGTTGGCTTAAGCTGAGCTAACATCGACGCGTCGACCCTGATATGAAAAGGCATAAATTGTGATTGAGAAAAATTGGCAAGAACTTATTCGTCCGATCAATCCAGAGATCGAGCCCGGCCGTGACCCTGAGCGTAAAGCTGTTGTAACAGCTGAGCCGCTAGAGCGTGGTTTTGGTATGACTTTGGGTAATGCACTTCGCCGTGTTTTGCTGTCATCCCTACAAGGTTCAGCGGTCTCTGCTGTTCAAATCGACGGTATCGTCCACGAGTTTACGTCTATCCCCGGTGTGCGTGAAGACGTTACCAATGTTGTATTGAACCTTAAAGGCTTGGCTGTTCGCATGCATGCGGAAGGTCCAAAGAAGTTGCTTCTTCGTAAAACGGGTTCTGGTCCAGTGACTGGCGCTGACATCGAAGAAACGGCTGATGTAGAAATTTTGAACAAAGATCACATCATCTGTACAGCCGATGAAGGGGCAGACATTCGTATGGAACTGACTGTCACGACGGGTAAGGGGTATGTCCCTGCTGCGGATAGTCGTCCAGAGGATGCTCCAATTGGTTTGATCTCTATCGATGCGCTTTATTCGCCTGTAAAACGCGTGGCTTATCGCGTTGAAGATACACGTGAAGGCCAAGTCTTGGATTATGATAAACTTATCATTGATATTGATACAAATGGTGCTGTTACGCCAGAAGACGCCGTGGCCGTTGCTGCGCGTATCCTGCAAGACCAGTTCCAAGTGTTCGTCAACTTCGATGATCCAGAAGATATGTCTCGCGGCGAAGAGAAGCCAGAGCTTGATTTCAACCCAGCGCTTCTGCGTAAAGTTGACGAATTAGAGCTTTCTGTCCGTTCAGCGAACTGCCTGAAAAATGATAATATCGTCTATATTGGCGACCTTATTCAGAAATCAGAAGCTGAGATGCTTCGCACGCCTAACTTTGGTCGTAAGTCTTTGAATGAAATTAAAGAAGTACTCGCCGCAATGGGTCTGCACCTCGGTATGGACGCGCCAAACTGGCCACCAGAAAATATCGAAGAACTAGCCAAGAAATACGACGACCACATTTAGGTCGATTGAAAGAACTGTAAGAGGATAAAGCCATGCGTCATAAAATGGCCCATCGTAAATTAAATCGCACTGCCAGCCATCGTAAAGCGATGTTTGCTAATATGGCGTCTAGCCTTATTGAGCATGAGCAGATTGTAACGACTTTGCCGAAAGCGAAAGAGCTACGCCCTTTCGTTGAGAAGCTTGTAACGCTTGCGAAAAAAGGTGACTTGAATAGCCGACGTATCGCGATTGCGCGTACACGTAATAAAGAGCAGTCAAAGAAACTTTTTGACGTTCTTGGCCCACGCTATGCGGACCGCCCTGGCGGATATATCCGTATTATGAAGGCTGGTTTCCGCTATGGTGATAATGCTCCTATGGCTGTGATTGAATTTGTTGATCGCGATGTTGACGCTAAAGGTAAAGTTGACCGTGAGCGTATGTCAGAGGTCGAAGACGCATAGTTTGTCGCACAAAACCTATTCAAAAACCCGCCCTTGTGGCGGGTTTTTTATTGCATTGGCTGTGATGCTACTCTGACTGGTATCTACCCTCCAAACTGATGCTACACACAAATGTGTAGAGGAGGTGAGGCGCATTCCTCGGATTATCCGCTATAGTGGTTCCAGACTAATATCGTTCAAGGATGGTGCATGTACATACGACATATTCAGGCCTCACTATTTACACTTGCCACGTGTTTCATAGCAGGTGGAACATTACCCAGCGTAGCCAATGCGGCAGAAGCTCAAATGCAGGTGGATATGATGACAGAATCTAAAGCTGCGAAACAAACCTTGAATGCGCCTTATGATGCATTTCTGGCTGAATACGTCGTAGAGCAGGGCGGTATAAACCTAGTCGCCTATGACCGCGTTACCTCAGAAGATAAAGCTGCTCTCGTGGCCTATATTAATACGCTCTCTGAATTAGATATCTCTGGCTTCAGTGAGGCAGAGACACTCGCCTATTGGTTTAATCTTTATAATGCAAAAACGATTGAGGTTATTTTGGATGAGTATCCAATAAAATCCATTTTGAAAATCGGTTTTCGTGGCCCTTGGAAACGGAAGATTCTGAAAGTGCGTGGTGAGAAATTAAGTCTCGACAATATTGAACATGATATTGTTCGCGCGACATATAAAGAGCCCCGTGTTCATTTCGCGTTTAATTGCGCCTCTATTGGATGCCCCAATTTAAAGACGAGCGCTTGGGAAGCGGAAAGTCTTGAGGCTGACCTGACACAGGCTGCTATCGATTATATCTCAAGCCCGCGAGGCGTGACGATTACGCAAGACGGGAAGCTTGTCGGATCAAGCCTGTTTAAATGGTATTCTAAAGACTTTGGCCAATCGGACACAGATGTCCTACGCTATCTCTCACAATTTGCGTCGGGATCATTAAAAGATCAGATGCAAACCGCAAAAGACTTTGATGATTTTGACTATGACTGGAATTTGAATATTGCTGATTAAGAGGCAATGCACTCAAACGTCCCTAGACGAAGTTAAGCTCATCTATGCTAGGTTGATGCAGTCCCTCTGCTAAGGCGTGTTTAGAATCATTCATACGTGAAGGGCTCAACCAGATACGCTTTTTGCGTGCTACATTAAAATCTGGAAACCCTCTGCGTGAGCTGACTTTATTTTTATTCATAATATCGTATGTAGAGCTGTCGGGGCGATGCGTATGAGGACATTATGTTCAAAGTTATTTTGTCATCGGCCAGTTTGGCCCTTGCTTTTTTCTCCACCACGCCTGCTATGGCGCAATATGCAGATGTCAGCCCTGTTCTTTTGATAGAATCAGGGCCATCAGATAATCCTGAATATCGTCGGATGGTGTTTGTGAAATATTTATCGGGTGACCGTGTCTCCGTAAATTATCGTGCTTATAACCGGACAGAGTTTAAACAATTACCTAACACAACGCCTCAAGATGTGATTAGCGCCTGTGCGAATGGGGCGGCAACGCCGCTCTCCGAAATCCTTGCTTTTCAACGGCAGGAAGCGCGATTGAAATCACGATCTCAGACGCCCGAGGTTGTTCGGTTTTGCGTGAAAAATGTACAAAATTGGGAAGGCGGCGGACGAACTCGCTATGTTGATCCTATTTTTGAAGGTTTGCCCTACGCTGCGACTCTTAACAATTAAGTCACGGCGGTTCTCCCGACCCCAGCCAGCCCATAAGGTAACGAAAAATTAATCCGGTTTGATACTTTTCCTATTGACCACAGTTGTAGTCATAACGTAATGACTACGTGTGTAGTTAATAGGATAGTCAATGGCTGTGCGTATTTCGCAATCTGAACTTTATATTATGAACGTACTTTGGGACAAAAGTCCCTTAGCTGCGAGTGATGTCTTTAAAGCTCTGGATAATGAGAAAGATTGGAGTAGCCGCACCGTTAAAACCCTGCTCTCGCGTTTGGTGGAGAAGGGCGCTTTGTCCACTGAAGCGGATGGTCGGCGCTATCTTTATGCCCCATTAATACAGAAAGAGACTTATGCGACGCAAGCCGCACGAAGTTTGACAGATCGTCTCTTTGGCGGACGAGCGGCGCCTTTGGTAGCGCATTTGGCCGAGTCTGAAGGATTAACGGATAGCGACATTGAAGAGCTAGAAGCCCTCTTAGCGAAATTAAAAAAATGACTGTGGAGGCCTTCACAGTTTGGGGGTTGCAAACGGGGCTAATGGTCAGCTTCTTAATCGGACTGGTGTTGGTTATACGGCGCCCGTTTGCACGTTACTTTGGCGCGAACGCGGCCTATGCGCTCTGGTTGTTACCAGCCATTCGCCTTGTTTTACCGCCCATGACGGTGCCATTCATCAAGCGTAAAGTTTTGCCCGCGGAGGGGATTTCAGAGACTGCGCAGGGGAAGGGGAGCCCCGTAGGTGTCCCAAATCTTGCGCCTTTTGAAAGCCAGGAACAGGTGCCTAACGACGCCGCAGATCCGTCCTCCGTGAAGAGTTTGACGACCTTGCCAGTAGAGCAGGGGGCTACCGTAAGTGACATCGCGACGCCCAAGAGCGAGCATTCCATCATTAATGCGGCGGATAAATTAGACCCAGTACTAACCCCAAATGTAACGGAGACGACATTTGACCTGTTGCAAACTATGCAAGCCATATTACCGGTGCTCACGGTCATATGGCTTGCGGTAGCAGGGCTGTGGTTTATTTTTCAACTCTATCGCCAAAATCACTTTATGACCGTGATAAAAGCGAATGGGGTTAAGCCATCTCACTCTTTGTATGATCCAATCAGAGAGGCCATGGCCCTAACGGGTTTAAAGACAGAGCCTGATGTCTTGCTATCGGAAATGGTGTCGGGCCCAATGGTCACAGGCGTTCTATCACCGCTTATCGTTTTGCCTTTGGATTTCGAAGACAAGTTCGCACCGCATCAACGTAGTTTTGCCCTCATTCATGAGATGGCTCATATTAAACGTGGAGACCTATGGGTTGCTCTTGGCGTGCTGGGTTTCAGAGCTTTGTTTTGGCCAAATCCTCTCGTGCATTATGCTGCGCATAAAATGCGAGTGGATCAAGAAGCCGCCTGCGATGCGTCGGTATTGGCCAAAGCAGGCGGAAAAGCCGCAACCCATTCTTACGCAGAAACCCTAATTCATGCGGCCAAAGCGGCGGGGAATAAGCGAGATCAAGCTCCGCTTGGTTTGGCATTAAGTGATCAAGGCGAATAAGGGGTAAGAAGCCCGATAGTGAGGAGAGAGACAATGATGAAATGGTTGGATTTAGGCATGTCAGATCCGTTGACCCTGGGTATGGCACACCCCTTAACAGATAGGTTGGAATGTTTAGCATCTGACAAAGTCAACAAGGTTTGGTCAAGGAGTTTGACAGGCGCGTTGATGTTTACGGTTGCTGTCGTTACGGCGCCTTTGACGATAGCCAGCGAAAGCGCGTCAGATACGAATAAGCGCGATGAAAATAGCTATGTCGACAACGTCGAAGCTTCTCATCCCGAATATTTAGAGGATACAATTGTTCATTCAAAAGACGCCAAAATCAATCATCACACAACATCGATTACGCGTAGCAAGAACACTAAATCTGCATCCAAAATCAATGTGTCTCGAAATATTGATGGCAATAAACACTGTTATGAAATCAATATTAATGGTGATGACATTCAAGCGTTCAAAGTCAATGCCGATGAAACAAAGACTTTTGTGCCGCTAAAAGACATTAAAGGCTACTCGGCTGCCAAAGCGCGTGAGTCAAAAACTTGGTCATTTGATATTGATGAAGATAACCAATTAATGTTTGTAACGGGCATCGATATGGCAAAGCGCCGGGCACCTCTGGCGGCTACGCGCTATCCGGCACCGCCCGTTCCCCCGGCGGTTAGTATCGAATCTCTCCAGCAAAAACATGCCGAGAGAAAAGAAGACGTCAGAACATTGATTAAGCGGTTTGACTCTGAACGAAATCAAGCGGATCAGGCGCGTAAGAGCGCAATGGCTGCCGAGATAAAACAACTTAAAACCCTAAAGAAGTTAGAGGGTGAAAACAAAGAGATCCTATTAAAGAAACTAAAAAAGTTGGATGACGTTCGGCCGTTATTGGAATCCAAAGATTCCAAAGAACTTTCAATATTTATTGATAAAGACGGCGAAGATAGCCGTATAAAAACGCACAACGGAAATGTTATTAAAGTGAAACGACTGGCCCGTAGGGGTCTCAATTCTGAGTATCCAGTTCCGCCAGAGGCTCCGAATTATAATAATGACACAAACATACAAATAGAAAATCATGTCATCTTAGAGCTTGGTGCAGATGAAGCAGGGGAGAGCGAACCTCCAATCATCCTACGGTATAAAACCGGTGAAAATTCACATGATGTGAGTGCTTTTCACACATTTGAACACGATTTTGAGTTCGAGGATGACTTTGACCACGAAGCCTTAGAGCGCTTAAATCTTGATAGAATAGAGCGTGAGGCGCATTTAAGCGCGGCAGAATCTATGTTGGAATCTGTAGAAGAACTCCTTGAAGAATTGAAAGACAGCGATCTCGCAAAACGTGATTTGGACCAAGCCAAACGCGAGCTGAAAAAGGCTAGAAAGTCACTTAAAGAAGCGGAAAAGAAGCTGGCTGATAAATAGACCCGACGGGGGAACCTAGCAACACGATTATATTTTTTTTGCGGGGTTCCCAAAGACCTTATGGCCTTCTCTAATGCGTCTAAGAACAACGCTACCAATACCAATAAAGGCATCTTTCTCAATGGTAAGTTTTTTATGTAGCTTGCCATTAGTGATGAGGGCACCGCTTCCAATATAAACATTATCGCCAATTGTGACATTCCCAGAAATCACAGTGGTTGACATGACTGATACATAGTTTTGAATTTCGACATCATGCCCAATGAGTACATTCATATTGAAGGTACAGAAGTCGCCAATATCAATTGTATTAGATAGGCGGCATCCGGCACAGAATATATTACCGCGAGACGCCTCAAGACGTTCTCTTTGTCCGCGACCGAACGAAACTGTTGGATGGATAAGGTTTGGAAAATTCAAGTCTGGGTATTGGCTTGCAATTTTTCGTCTGATTTGAGGACTGCCAATGGCAATGACGAAATCATACCCTGAGCTTGCTAGTGTGCTTATGTGGCTATCATCCAAGACCTTAAGGCCTGCAACTGTGTCGGCATCATTAGAACCGTCGACCAGAACCATGTCTGTATAGCCAATGTCATGGCAAAGATCTGCAACTTCTCTTGCAAATCCTGACGATCCAAAAATAGCAATTTTCATTTGGGAATACCTTTTTGATATCCTGTCGCAAGCAAGCTATTTTCTGTTATCAGCGAGCACTATAGCCACCATCAACCATAATGTTCGTTCCTGTTATCCATCGGGATGCACGTGATAATAGGAAAATAGCAGCATTACTAATATCGGTCGTTTCGCCTAGGCCGAGAGGGTAGCTTGAAATTAGATCTTCTTTAGCTGCAGGAGGGAGTTTTTCTAATAACTCCTCAGACATAGGTGTGCCCGCAACAAAGCCAGGCGAAATGCAGTTAAAGCGTGCCCCTTTATTCGCATATTCGAGAGCGGCACATCTTGCGGCGGACACCAGCGCGCCTTTCGAAGCGGCATAGGCCATTTGAGTTGGCGCGCCGACTACGGCCATTATTGATGACATAAAAATAATACTGACTGATTCAGCGCGATATTTTTTCTTTAAGACGAAGCGACTGAGTTCAAGGGCTGCTGTCGTGTTCACATCAAATATTTGCTCGTAATGTTTAGCAGAACCTGCCTTTAAAGGCAGAGACTTCTCAATGCCAGCGGAGTGAACGAAGCCAGAAAGTTTTCCCATTTGGCTCTCTATGGAATTAAATAATTCCGTATATAAAGCGCTCTCTGTTACATCATAGCTGAAGCAATGATGGTTGTTAGGGGTTAATAATGAGCGAGTATGCTCAAGAGCTTCCTTATTTCTACCTACCAAAGCAACATTCGCGCCGGCTTCACTACAAGCGATAGACATTGCTCGACCAAGTCCAGAAGAAGCTCCAGTAATCAGAACATTCGTGTCGGTTAAGTTAAAATCTTGCATAATGGTCATTGATATTACTTATACTCGATTTGTTTGTATAAAGTACAAGAGCTCATATCAAGATAGGCGGTTCCCCAAGATAGACCGGAGCCGTATCCGCAGAGAATGCTATTTAGCGGTTTGTGTCCGCCTTCTTGTATATGATCTGTAATTGTTAGAGGAATAGAGACTGTGCTTGTATTACCAAATTTATGAATGGAGATAGGCATTTTCTCTTTGGCAATTTTCAATTTTTTGGCAAACATATTCAGCATGAACTTATTCGCTTGATGCATGAAAAACGTATCTACATCGTCGATATCTACTTCGGCAAAGGATAATACCGATTGTATGTTTTGAACGACTTCTTTCATTGTGAAGTCAAACACTTTCATCCCATCCATCGTAACATGAAGGCCAGTTCTTCGGCTTCCGTCTTCAAAGGTTTGTAATTGTACGTTCTCTGCATTTGAGGGGGATCTATATCCACCACTAGGGATTTTAATAGCGTCGGTCCCTTTGCCGTCGGTCCGTAAAGAGAAGTAACTTGTCGATGCTGTGTCTTTGCCTTCAACCATGATAGCAGCCCCACCATCGCCAAACAACAAGGCCGTGGTCCTGTCCTCAAGTGAGGTAAAGTCACTCATAGTTTCCCCTACGAGCAATAAAACTCTTTTAGCGCCTGCTTCTACATAGGCGTAGGCAGTCGATAAGGCATATATGAAACCTGAACAGCCAAGCACCATGTCAAATGCGGCGGTTTCAGTGGAAAGTCCAAGCCGTGCTTGTAGCGCGCAAGATGTTGCAGGAACGCCCAAATAATCTGGAGTTTGGGAGAGGAAAATTAAGACATCAATACTGTCTCTATCAATTCCCATGTCATCCAGAAGGTGTTCAGCCGCTTGCGCGCAAAGATCGGACGCACAAACGCCCTCTGAGACAAATCGGCGTTCCTTGATGCCAGTAGCTTTCACGACCTTCGCAGCCTCTTTTTCCGTAAGGAGGGGTGAGACTGTCAAATTATCAATAATGTTAGGTGGGTAACAGCTCACCATTCCAGTAATGGAGGCTTTACTGTATTTCAAAAAGGCCATGTATGATTATCGCAATGCTTAAGTTATTTTGTCTTCCCCAATTAAGGAAATAAGTTCCTTAACTGATTTCAACTCGCTTAAGACTTCGCCAGAAAGAGAGATTCCGAAGTTTTCATCAACAAGGGCAATCACACTTAATACGCCAAGAGAATCATAACCATTTTCTTCGTCCAATGGAGATTCTACCGTCAAAGTGTCGTCGAGCTCTAATACTTCTGTTAGCTCTTCTAAAAATTTATCTAGTTCCATTATGCGCCCTATAAGTCATTATGTAGTTTATACAGTGATTACTGTTCCGCCGTACGAATACCCTACCCCAAAGCCAATAAGCAAGACTTGATTGCCGTCTTGCAGCTTTTTACTGTCAAGCGCTTGCTTTAATGCAATGGGGATTGTCGACGAGACGGTATTGCCATAGTCTTTCATGCCGATGTGAAATTTATCTGTAGGAATACGGCACTTTTTGCGCAGATATTTCAGCATATATTCGTTAGCTTGATGGAATATTGTATAATCCACGGTTTCAGTCGTCAGAGAGTTTTTTTCCAAAACTTCGTCAACCAAGTCAGGCACGGCTTGAATTGTGAAGTTAAATATTTCGGGGCCGTTCATATATAAATAATCATCTGCAGACCCATCCCGAATGGGGTTTTTTGTTGCGCCGTTTCTTACAATTAAGTTTTCAGCGCCCGAGCCATCTGTGCCCATAGAGAACTGACCCAAATTGTCCGTGGGGGTGTCTTCGACAAGAGTGGCTGTTGCGCCATCGCCAAAGATGCTTCTGTTGGAAACATCGTCTTGTGCCAAATGTACAGAATAAGTTTCTGACGTAACCAGAAGTACTTTTTTTGCTTGGCCAGATGCAATCATGCCTTTGGCCAAAGAAAGCCCATAAATGTAGCCAGAGCAACCGAGGTTAAAGTCAAGGGCTGGGCATTTCGTTGATAACCCTAGTCTATGTTGTAAAATAGTCGCCGTCGTTGGGAGGAAATATTCGGGGCTTTGTGTGCATAGGAGCAAACAATCAATTGATTGTGAATCGACTTTTTCTAAAAGCTTTTTACAGGCGCCTTCTGCTAAGTCTAAAGCTGTTTGTCCTTTTGATACAATATATCTTTTTTCAATGCCAATTTTTTTGCTTATTTTTTCAGCATCAAATCCCTCAACTATGCCTTCTAGGTCTTTATTCTGGATACAGGTCTCAGGAAAGAAAGTTTCGATGTGAGAGATTCTGGCCATACGGTTTCTTAATTTCCAAGAGGTGTCGTTTAAAAGTGAGGCTGTGCAAAACAATCAATGCTAATGTGAGAACAGTCTTCTTTCTTTGTCTTCAATAATGAGTCTGAGCTTATAATTAATTGATAGGCATCTTCAAGCGGTTTTACCCAGACGATGGGATGAGGCTGATTCAGACAAAGGCGTGGTGGTTTCTTTCATATATATGCAAAAGGGCTGAAAGTTTCAGGTCTTTACCGATGATACATCAACAGCTGTAAACCTAAAAATTACCTCATAATTCAGACTAGGGCTTGGTAATTCGTATGACGGGCCCTATTTTACCATTATGAAAAAATCTATTCTCTCTTTTCTAGCTACGGCATTAATAAGCAGCGGGACAGCGCTCTCTGCGACTTTGCTTTCCACGACGACGGCACAAGCGCAGTTTCCTGTTGATTTACCAGACCGCGTTGTCCCAACCTCTCAGGCGCAGGTGCAGCTCTCTTATGCCCCTGTTGTTAAGCAAACGGCGCCTGCTGTAGTTAATGTCTTTACGTCGCGCACCGTAAGGTCTCGCGGACGGTCTGATTTCTTTGAACAAATGTTTGGCATGCGCCGCGCGCCGCAAGAGCGAGTAGAAAACTCTTTAGGTTCTGGCGTGATTGTACGCTCTAATGGAATTATCGTTACGAATGCGCATGTGGTGAAAGGCGCGGATGAGTTGCGCGTTGTTTTAAATGATCGCCGTGAATTCCCCGCGGAAATTATAGCGCAGGACGAAGAAATCGATGTGGCCGTTTTGCGTATTGATACGAAAGGTGAGCGTTTACCTGCCCTCGCGATTCAAAGCGCAGGTGAAGACCTTGAAATCGGTGATATTGTGTTAGCCATCGGGAATCCGTTTGGTGTTGGTCAGACCGTTACAAGCGGTATCGTTTCAGCAATGGGGCGTACGAATGTGACGGATGTATCATCCTTTATTCAGACTGATGCGGCTGTGAACCCAGGAAACTCAGGCGGTGCGCTTGTTGATTTATCCGGCGAGTTGGTGGGGGTGAACACGGCCATTTTCTCGCGTTCTGGCGGGTCAAACGGGATTGGCTTTGCTATCCCCTCTGAACTCGTAAGCCGCGCCGTCGATAGCGCTCTGACAGAGGGACGTATTGTGCGGCCTTGGATTGGCGCGCGGACTAATGCGGTTGATGCGACGATGGCGGCCGCGCTCGGATTGGATCGTTCTAAGGGGACGGTCATCAACGAAGTCTTACCGGGCGGACCAGCGGATAGGGCGGGCCTTGAAAAAGGAGATGTGATTTTATCTGTCGATGGGACTGCGGTTAATGATGATAGTGGGCTTCGCTTTAAACTCGCCACTCTTCGTAAGGGCGATAGAGCTGATATTGTGTATTTCCGCGAAGGCAAAGAGCGCACGATTGGTGTTAAAACAGATATCCCACAGGAATCGCCAGCGCGTGATGAACGAAAGCTAGAAGGTTATCATCCTTTTGACGGAGCAACCGTCGTTAATATGAGCCCAGCCTTGGGCGAAGAATTAGGGTTCGACCCCTATTTGAAGGGCGTTATGGTTTTAAAAGTCGAAGGCAGAAGCGCCGCGAACTATAACCGCCTGAGGCCGGGGGATTTTCTTATTTCCCTTAATGGCACTGACATTGACTCAACTCGCCAAGTTGAGAGCTTGCTTGCGACTATAGATGTTGATGAAGGATGGGAATTATCCGTCGACCGTAATGGTAGAATTGGTAAGCTTCCGACGCGATATTTACCGCGTACTGATTGATCGGAGGATTACACAATCTCAGACCTATTTGCCGCCGCTGGCCTTGAAAATAATGCACCACGCCCTTTGGCTGATGCGCTTCGCCCCACGACATTGGGGGAGGTGATTGGGCAAGATCACCTTTTGGCAGAAGGAGCACCTCTGCGGCGTATGCTTGATAGCGGAAGGCTTAGCTCGTTGATTTTGTGGGGGCCACCCGGCGTTGGTAAGACGACATTGGCCCGCATAATCGCGGATCATGCGGATATGGAGTTTGTCCAGCTTTCCGCCGTTTTTTCAGGTGTCGCCGATTTACGCAAAGTTTTTGAAACAGCAACAGCCAGGCGCAGTACGGGGCGAGGCACCCTCTTATTTGTCGATGAAATTCATCGTTTTAATAAATCCCAACAAGATGGCTTTCTGCCTTATGTGGAAAATGGGACAATAACGCTTATTGGTGCTACGACAGAAAATCCAAGCTTTGAACTTAATAGCGCTTTGCTCTCAAGAGCGCAGGTTTATGTTTTGAAGCGGTTGGATGATGCCGCCTTGTCAGGCTTGCTAAAGCGCGCAGAATTACATTTAAAGAAACGATTGCCTGTCACCGAAGAGGGGCGCCAAGCCATAATTGATATGGCGGATGGCGATGGGCGGTATTCTTTGAGTCTTGCCGAAATTTTATTTAATTATGCAGAGGGTTCTCACTACGACGCCGATGGCGTTGCCCAAATATTGCAAAAGCGCCGCGCCCATTATGATAAAGGCGGAGAACATCATTATAATCTCATTTCGGCCTTGCATAAATCCATTCGTGGTTCTGATCCTGATGCGGCTCTATACTGGTTGGCCCGTATGCTTGGTGGCGGCGAAGACCCAATATATCTGGCGCGCCGTTTGGTGCGAATGGCGAGCGAGGATATAGGTTTAGCAGACCCAACGGCGTTACCCGCTGCAATGGCTTCGCTTTCAGCTTATCAATTATTGGGCACGCCCGAAGGGGAGCTAGCTTTGGCGCAAACCGTTGTGCATTTAGCCTCTGCGCCAAAATCAAATGCTGTTTATGTTGCCTTTAAGGCGGCGCAACGATCTGCGAATGAAACGGGGTCATTAGCGCCGCCCGCCCATATCATGAATGCCCCGACAAAACTTATGAAAGATCTAGGGTATGGGGCAGGCTATCAATATGACCCAGACACTGTTGAAGGTTTTTCTGGACAAGATTATTTCCCTGAAGGCATGTCTCGCCAGACATTCTATCAACCTAAAGGGGACGGTGCAGAGAAGGATATTTCAGAGCGCCTGACGCACTGGGAAAATTTACGAATGTTGAAAAAATCAGACCCTCGTTAAACCGATATAGAATCTCAAGCCTGTTTTTAATGGCACTCAGAGCTGACCTCGCTTAAGAGATACGCATGTATAACCTATTATTAGTGGCATTAGGCGGCGCTATAGGCGCAAGCGGGCGGCACATTTTATCTGGTCTTTCTTTGCGGCTCTTTGGCCCTGGGTTTCCAGTGGGTACCTTAAGCGCGAACATTATTGGCAGCGCTTTAATGGGGTTACTCGTTGGCTGGTTGGCGTTTAAAGGGGCGGGTAATGGTCAATCCCTACGGTTATTCTTTGGTGTAGGTGTTTTAGGCGGTTTCACGACGTTCAGCGCGTTTTCATTGGAAAGTTTTTCAATGCTTGAGAAAAAAGCCTATGGCCCTTTGTTTGCGTATGTTAGTGCCTCTCTCTTTGTCTCGCTGGCGGCATTGGCTTTAGGCCTGTGGCTTTCACGACTGATATTTTCTTCCTGATTGGTAATATATAATGAGCGGTGTTCAAATTTTAGTCGTACCTGAAACCGATGATGGTTCTCGGCTTGACCGGTGGTTCAAACGGCTTTTTCCTCATATTGCGCATGGGCGTGTGGAAAAGCTGCTACGCACAGGTCAACTTCGTGTGGATGGTAAACGGGCCAAAGGGAATTTCCGTCTTGAAGCTGGACAGTCTGTACGCATACCCCCGCTTCCTGACCCGAGCGAGATTAAAGAGGTTAGCCCCGTTAACGATAGAGACAAATCCTTTATGCGGGGGCTCGTCATTTATGAAGACTCAGATTTAATTGCGCTGAATAAACCTGCGGGTCTTGCTGTGCAGGGCGGGTCTAAAACGACACGCCACATAGACGGTATGTTGCCTGCATTAGGCGAAGGCTGTCGTCTCGTGCATCGCCTTGACCGTGATACATCTGGGGTTCTCTTAATTGCAAAATCAGCGGCGAGCGCGAAATGGGCGGGCCGCGCCTTTCAAAGTCGCCGCGCGCAAAAAATATATTGGGGCGTGACAAATGGTGTTCCGCATCCGCGCGCGGGCGAAATCAAAGGCTATATGGCCAAGGGGCGCTTAGATAATCGTTTTGGCAATATTCACGAGGGGAAAGAGGTCATGGAACCTGTCCGACACGGCGCGCCAAATGCAAAACATGCGAAAACACTTTATCACGTACAGGCGAATGCAGGTCAAAAAGCGGCTTGGGTTATTATGATGCCTTTAACGGGCCGTACGCATCAGCTTAGATTGCATATGCAATTGCTTGGCGCGCCGATTGCAGGCGACCCAAAATATATGACAGACCGCCCTATGCCAGGCGGACTTGAAAATATTCTACATTTGCACGCGCGCAGTTTAACTATTCCGAGAGAGGGAAAGCCAGACCTAACGCTTGTAGCGCCCTTGCCTAAACATATGGACAACGCCTTTAACATGTTGGCTTTCAATATGTCACAAGATGATGTCGATTGGGACTCGCTTCAATAATGGCCAAGAAGAACAATAAACGATTTTATAAGGCGGTATCGACGGCGCCATTGGGTCATGATTTTGTCGTGAAGCTTGACGTCTACACGCTCAAAACCCCTGGTAAGAAAACGCTATTACTGCCGAGTAAGGCACTGGCGGAAGCTGTCGCGCAAGAATGGGAAGCGCAAGGCGAACACATTTTGCCGCCAACTATGCCTATAACGCGCCTGACAAATGTGGCGATTGAACAAACACCAGATAATCGCCCCGCTTTGATTGAAGAAGCCCGTCGTTATGCCAAGACGGATCTGCTTTGCTATCGTGCCCCACAGCCCCGCATCTTAATCGAACGTCAGAACGCGCAATGGGATGAATGGGTTAGCTGGGCAAAAGAGAGGGGTGTTTCGCTTAAGACGACGCAATCGCTTTCTGCCATAGAACAAGCTGAGCCAAGCCTAAGGGCGGTGGAAGACTATGCCGCTAATCTCGATGATATTCGCCTGACGCTTTTTGTGCATTTCATTGCGGTCTTCGGTTCTGTCATATTGGCTATGGCTGTGATGGAGGAGGCTATAGAGGCTGGCGCGGCTTTCGATGTGTCGCGACTAGACGCACTTTATCAAATCGAGCTTTGGGGCGAAGATGAAGAAGCCGCGGAAATTTCTGAGGCTTTAAAATTGGAAACAACTCGCCTTGGTCAAGTTTTGGGGATGATATAATATGGAAGGTAGTCTTTTATTTTCTGTATTTATATTCCTAGCTGCGGCTTGCGTGCTGGTGCCACTCTCAAAGCTGTCAGGGCTTGGTTCTGTTATCGGCTATTTAATTGCAGGCGTTATCATTGGGCCTTATGTGCTTGGCGCGATTTCAGACCCCATAACGATTTTGCACTTTTCAGAGTTCGGCGTTGTTATGATGCTGTTTCTTATTGGATTGGAATTAAAGCCGAAAGAACTTTGGAACATGCGATCCCGCCTTTTGGGTCTAGGGGGCTTACAAGTCGGGGCAAGCTCTCTGATAATTGCTTTAGTCGCACATTATGGATTTAATCACCCTTTGGGCGAAGCCATTACAATCGGCATGGCTTTGGCGCTGTCGTCCACAGCCATCGCCCTGCAAATCATGCAAGACAGGGGTATGATGAACGAGGTTGCTGGGCAGTCTGGTTTTTCAGTTCTTTTATTCCAAGACGTTATAGTGATTGCCATGATTGCGGCGCTGCCGTTCCTAGCGACAATGACAGGTTATGGCGCCGTTATAGATAGCGCTCACGCTGAAGACGTTCACGGCCCCGAAGGGCTGTGGTGGGCTCTTAGTATTTTTGGTGTATTTGCCGGAATGATCATAGCAGGCCGCATACTCTTACGGCCTATTTTTAAAATTATTGCGCGAAGTAAAGTGAGGGAAACCTTTACGGCCATGGCGCTTCTGCTTGTTATTGGAGCGGCATTATTGATGAATTGGCTGGGCCTTTCAGCCGCATTAGGGGCGTTCATAGCCGGAGTGGTTTTGGCGGATTCTGAGTATCGGCACCAATTAGAGCGGGACATAGAGCCATTTAAAGCATTGCTTCTGGGCTTGTTTTTTATCTCGGTCGGTATGTCACTTGATTTTGCGACTTTGGCCGAAAAACCTGCTCTTATCTTTGGTCTGGTAGCGGGACTGATAGGCGTGAAGTTCCTTGTGCTCTACGTAATTGGTGCGGTGTTTAAGCTCGTATTGTCTAGCCGTATCTTATTCGCCACGCTTTTGTGCCAAGCAGGTGAATTTGGATTTGTACTGTTTCAGTTCGCTTTGACAGAGGGCGCAATATCTGCGGAAACCTCAACACTTTTAACGGCGGTCATTGCACTTTCGATGGGGTTAACGCCTATTCTGATATTGATCTTTGATAAATTTATCTCGCCCTTATTTGCCACTCAATCATTAACGGGCGAGCCGCCGATAGATGAGGGGAGCCGCGTTCTTGTCTTGGGGTTTGGCCGTGTTGGGCAATTGGCTGGGCGTCTTTTACATACACAAAATATAGCCACGACCATTATTGATAATGATGGCGACCACATAGATTTTTTAAAGCAATTTGGTCATCGTGTGTATTACGGCGACGCTTCAGACGTTGATTTATTGCATAAAGCTGGGGCAGCCAAAGCCGATGTAATTATAGTGGCGATGGATGACCGCGATAAAGTTACTCAAACCGTTCATGAGATACGTGAGCATTTCCCTAAGGCTAAAATTGTTGCGCGTGCGCGTAACCGGGGACATCTATTCGACTTATTGGCAGAGGATGTCGACTTTGCGGAACGTGAGACGGTCCGCGGGGGATTGGCGATGGGCCGCAAGGCGTTGACTTATTTGGGGTTCAGTGAGGACAAAGCCAGAGACCTTTCCGATAAGTTTCTGGAAATGGATTTCAAGCTCGCCATGGAGGCTTATGAAATGCGCGGAGATATGGAGGCTCTTGTCTCAAAAGCGCGTCGCGGTCATGCTCTACTTAAAGAAACGCTCAGTGGTGAAGCTAATTATATGTCTCATGACGAAGAAGAAGATGACAACAACTAGGGTATAATGAGCCACAGATTTACGCTTGTTTTTCCTACGATAAAGCGTCAGTTAGCGCCTATGATTAAATTGTTTTTGAACCCTGTGGGCCGAATGGGTCGGCGTGATTTTTGGATCGGGTTTTCCGGTTTTGTTGTCTTTGTTTTTGTAATGCAAATAATACTCGACAGACTGTCCGATAGCCTCGTTGGTTTTTTCCTGTCACTCATTTATTTGGTTCTTGTGTTTCAAATATTATATAGCGTTTATGGCAAGCGGCTTCATGATATGGGGCGAAGTCTGTGGTTTTTGACAGGTATGATTGCCTTAACGCTCATCCTTGTAATTGTCGTGATGATGATGTTTGGCGGGGCTGAATATTTTTCAGAATTCGCGCAATATGACCGTAAAGAAGATATAGACCCAGCCGAAATTGAACGTATTCAAACCGCTTATCAAAATCGACTGCAACAAGGGACATTGCCATTGAAATACCTTTTATATGGTCTTTGGGCTGCGTTTACGCTTTGGCTTGGTCTCTCAAAACCTCAGGCGAAAGATAATCAATACGGGCCTTATTCAACGTAACCTTGAACGAATTCTCTTGCCTTTTGCTCTGATTCTGGCACTCTCTTATTGTTAAACAACAAACTGGGAGAGTTTAAAATGGGAAGTCTTTTGTTTTCACCATCAGGCCGGATTGGGCCGCAGGCATATTTTAAGGGCATGATGATCATTGCCGTCATAGGGGCGTTATTGTCGCTTTTGGCACTCGTAAGTACATCCTTGGGAACCATTGGTGGCTTATTATCTATTGTCTTACTTTATTGCTTCTTTGCATTGACCATCAAGCGTACGCATGATGCAGGCCGTAGTGGTTGGATGTCTATTGTTTGGTTTATTTTATTCATTGTGGTTTCAATGGTCGTTGGTGCCATTATCGGCCAAGTGACCGGCGTAAGCATGATGGACATTATTAATGCATCTATGGCGCAAGACGTTGAAACTGTTGAAGCCTTAACAAAGAAGTCAACAATTCCTAGCGCGATAGGCGGAATAATTAGCTATGCCGTTGGGGCTTTCTTGATCAACAAGCTTAATAAATCTGACGCGCATGATAACCAATTCGGTCCTGCGACATAATTAGATTTAAAACTTTAAAAACCGCCTCATAGAAGGCGGTTTTTTTATGCCTTGATTTTGGGGCTTAGAATGTCGGGCTAAAAAGACGCGCAAATTGTGTTTTCAAAACTGCGTCTAAATCCGCCATAGAGGCCGCAACGCCCAAATCAGAAAGGCTCGTCACACCGTGTTCGGTGATGCCGCAGGGGACTATGCCGCCAAAATGAGAGAGATCAGGATTTACATTAATGGAAATGCCGTGAAAGCTGACCCATTTTTTAAGACGCACGCCGATGGCGGCAATTTTTTCTTCGCGTCCTCCCTCTCTTACAACCCAAACCCCAACGCGCCCACATCGTCGTTCTGCAGTAATATTGAACTCGGCGAGACTATTTATCACCCATTGTTCTAAGGTTCTAACAAAGGCGGCTACGTCGCGCCCGCGCTTTCGTAAATCTAGCATCACATAGGCGACGCGCTGTCCTGGGCCGTGATAAGTATATTGACCCCCACGCCCCGTTTGAAACACTTCAAACTTATCCGGCTCGACAAGGTCAGACTTATTCGCGCTTGTCCCTGCGGTATAAAGCGGTGGGTGTTCTAAAAGCCAAACTTCTTCCTTGGCTGCCTCAGTGGCAATTTTTAAGGCCTTATCTTTCATATAGTCATGCGCCTGCGGATAGGGGGTGAGGCCATCGCTCTGGCGCCACGTAACAGGGGCGTCATTAAATATTACAGATGTCATAGGTCACCTCGCATAGTAAATGTCTATGCCATAGATAAAGTAAGGGCTGAATGAAAATTACAGATCTGGTTAAAATAATTCAGAGAGAAAACTTTCACATAACCTGTCGATTCGGCTTTTCTTTTGATGCAAGCCTCGCTATACGGCGGCTTCCTCAATGTGCGGCCGTGGCGGAATTGGTAGACGCGCAGCGTTGAGGTCGCTGTGGGGTAAAACCCGTGGAAGTTCGAGTCTTCTCGGCCGCACCAAATTTCTTGATATGGGCAGAGCGTATGCCTTCAGCGGCGACAGCTTTGACGGGCTTTTGTACGGTGCAAGGGTCTATTCTGCATGAGGGTTTACGACTGATGCGCTGGTGTTTGGTTCCGTAGTGAGAGCTTGAAACACAGGGCCATGTGAGCCTCTTTGCATCCATATTGTCATTCGCTAGTTATCATTCTTAATTTCTATTCAGCCGTATTTTGACGAGGAAGTTAAAGCCATTCGGGTTCACACTATTAATATCAGATGTTGCGTTTGGGTGAGGCGGATAGGATTTATCCTCAGAATAGCCACACCTTAGGATATAAAGAGTGTATGAATTAAACGATGAGTGAGAAGAAACTCAGTTAAGAGAAAATGATATAGTAACTTGCATTGACGAACTCACTATTATGTTTTAAGCCTTTTATTATAAACACCGCAAAGCGGGGACATAAAGGGGACTACTCGATGAAATTCAAAAACTGCACGAGCCATTTCGTATTAATCGCAGCGATGTCTGGGGCGATGCTGAGCGCGCAAACAGCTCACTCTCAGGCGGGGCAATCCGTGCCGGGCGAAGAGATGCAAAGCGAAAGCGGCAAATATGAGTTGGACAATATTATTGTGACGGCCCAGCGTCGCTCTACGACAGTCCAAGATACATCGGCCGCGATTTCAGCTTTCTCTGGAGCGAATCTAGAAGAAGAACGTATTTTGAGTTTTGAGGATTTAGCGGGTAGCGCCACATCGCTTTCTTTTACCGCTTTATCGCCGCTGGATCAGGAATTTAATATCCGAGGCATTACGAACACTCGTTTGGACTCACCGTCAGCTGACCAATCAATCGGCATCTTCTCAGACGATGTATATGTTGGCCGTTCTGGCTTATTTAATTTTGATTTATACGATATTGGCCGTGTAGAGGTCGTTCGCGGCCCGCAAGGCGTGCTTTTAGGCCGAAATGTCGTGGGTGGTGCTATTAGCATTTACTCCGCTGAACCTGAATTTGACCCTAATGGACGCCTGTCTGTATCCTACGGAAACTACAATGAAATCCTCGCGAATGGTCATATTACCGGTGCGATTACAGACGATCTTGCGGGCCGGTTCTCGTTTCAAGTTCGCAATCGGGACGGGTTTAACCAAGATATCATGCATAATGTCGATTTAGATAACGTGGATTCTTCGCAGTTTAGAGGGCAGCTTTTATATATGCCTGAAAATTCACAATTCTCTGCTAAATTATCCATGGATTACACCAAAGATACATCCAATGGATTCCACTCGGTTGCGGTTGATGATCCGTTTGCAGGGCAAGGCGGCTGGAGTTTGGCGCGTGAACAAGTCGGTGTCGTTCGTGGGGAGGCTTTAGATATTCGAGAAAGTCTTCCTGAATGGCCTAGATATAAAGGGGATGCGCAAGAAACCCCGCAGCAACTTAACCGTGAGGCCTATGGGATTACCTTGAAAATGGAGAATGAGTTTGATTTTGCAACGCTCACTTCAATTACAGGTTATCGAAAAGGCGATGCACACAATTTATATGACCAAACTGGAATTGGCCCCGATAACATTTATGATGTTGTCGTTTTGTCTCCTCCAGCCTTTACTTCGGGTGTAAATGAAACTGAAGATATAAAGCAGTTCTCTCAAGAGTTACGCCTAGTATCGGCACCTGTTGATCAAGGTTTTGATTGGATTGTTGGTGCCTATTTACAGAATGACAAAGTTAAAAAGTTTGATAGATTTTGGGCGCAAACTCCTATTCCAATTCCAACGCTAAGTGGTGAATCAACGTGGGATAATGAATCGAAAAATGAAAGTTATGCGGCTTTTGCTCAGTTAGGTTACCGTTTTAATGACAAGTTCCGTATTGTCGGTGGCTTGCGTTACACAGAAGATAAAAAAGGTGGCTCCGTTACGGGCACAGCTGTTGAAGGTGGTGATCAGTTTTTCCCAGATGACCAAGTTGCTTTAACGCCTTTATCGGGTGTTTTCTTAGAGGGAGACTCATACACAACAGATTACAGCAATAAATGGACTCAGTTTACACCTCAGTTTACGGCCGAGTTTGAACCGAACGATGACATGTTGCTTTATGCAACTTATTCCATCGGGTATAAAGGTGGTGGTTTTGAAGATGACCCAGCCAATGCCACGGCTGCGCAGACAAGTTACGACCCAGAGACTGTCGATAATATTGAAATCGGTGGTAAGTTTGATTTCTTCAATAATAGAGCCCGTTTGAACGTCGCTGCATTTTTCATGAAGTATAAAGATCTGCAGGTCACGCAAACAAACGCAGATTGCCTGTGTAATATCACTGATAATGCGGCTGATGCCGATATTAAAGGGATAGAGCTTGAGGGTGAATTTGTCGTGGCCGAGGGCCTGACATTATCGGGCGGTTTAACATATTTAGACACAGAATATATCGACTTTGTAGATTCACTAGGCCGTGATTCATCTGGTAATTTTTTGCAGCGCACACCTGAATATCAGTTCAACGTCTCTGCGAATTATGAAACTGATTTAGGCGAATGGAGAAATGGGTTTAAGGCAAATGTTAGCTACTCCCACCAAGGAAAATTATTCTGGGCACCAGAAAATGTAAATTATGAAGATGCCTATGGCACGTTAAATGGCCGCGTCTCTATCACCCCTAATGAAGGTGACCTTACTGTATCGCTTTGGGGGCGTAACCTTACAGATAAGCTTTACCGTACAAATGTCATCGCCTTCTTTGGTGACGAAATCTCCCGTTTGGCAGCCCCTAGAACTTATGGGGCTTCGGTCGCCGTTAAATTCTAAAACAAAGCTGCTAAATAAACTAAAAGACCCAGGTCGTAAAACCTGGGTCTTTTTTTTATCTAAAATTTATTAGGGGATTAAAACCGTGAATAGGTTAAATCGTCTTTTCCTTTGCACCCCATAATGGTTTCAGGGTGATCTGGTTTGAATAGTCCTAGGCACCAACCTTCGGAAGCGGGTTCGTCTCTGTTCCAATCAAACGCCATTTTACGGTGAGCGATTTTCCATTCACCCTCTCTGCACTCAAATTTATCAAAAATACGGCCGCCCGTTAATGTATCCCAGGGTTCGCCGTCTTTTTGAAATCTCGCGAAAGTCACAAGATAGGTTTCAACCCACGCCGTATCGCCTTCGATCTCTGTATGCATGTTGCCGACATGATGCATCATGACATCGCCTTTAATCAGGCGGGCCATAGCCCCATCGATATAGTCATGCGCAGGGCCATTATAGGTATTAGCATGTTCTTCTATGGCGTCTTCCCAATAGCAACTATGGAGTAATGGCCCGTCTGCGCGGTCAATGGCGCGCGCATAACGCATGATAACATCGCTAATGTCTTGTTTAGCGATGACGGTTTCAATTGTGTTTTTATACATTATGTTCTTCCTTTATGCAGGGCCTTCGCCATAGACCGTTTCAGAGTATGTGGATCACGGGCTAGGAACGCGCGAACAGAGACGGAATGTGCATCCGTGTCATGTTCATGGATATTGTTTTCAATGGCGACGATTCCGGCCTTGCCTATGTCTCTAGGTGTAGACTTCTCTTGCCAAGTAACATGTTTGGCCATGCGCGTATCGACGGAGCCGACAATCAAAGCAGAAACTTGTGTGTTCTGGGGCTCGAGTTCTGCCCGCATACAGTCACTGGCTGAACGTGCCGCGAATTTTGAGGGGCTATAGCCGCCCATCCCGGGAACGGAAACAATACCGCCTGCTGATAGAACATTCACAATGGCTCCGCCGCCATTGTTTTTAAGAATGGGGGCGAAGGCTCTGCACATGGCGACGACGCCAATGTAATTCGTTTCAATTTCCTGCCGCATTGCAGACATATCCGGTGCGCCTAACAAAGTTTCCCTATTAAAGGCGCCAGCATTATTAATGACGACATCGACATCTGGACAGGCTTGGGCTGCGGCCTCAACCTCATCAAGTTTTGTGACGTCTAATTGAATAGGCTTTAGTATATCTGGATTTGACTCTGCGATGGCTTGGGCATCAGAGAGTTTACGAGAGGCAATATATACGCGTTCTGCGCCTGCCTCGATTAACTCCATTACGAATCCAAGGCCTATGCCTCTATTTCCGCCAGTTACGATGGCGGTACATCCTTCTACTTTCATGTGTGTATCCTCAGGTTAAGTTTTAGTTTCTAAGCCAGTCGCCATAAAGAATATCATCCGGCTTTTTGGCGCCCCGCACGAGTTTATCTGGATCAGGCGCTATTTCTCCGCGGCCCCATGTTTCGCGTAATGGCATCTCATGGTTCCAATCCCAGACAAGGCGGCGATGTGCGATTTTCCATTCGCCATTACGGCGTTCCATTTTGTCGATAACCCGCGCCATTGTTAGGCTGTCATAGGGGTTCTCAACCGTGTCGCGTCTAGAGAATGTAAGGAAATAGCATTCTGTATAGGCGCTCTCTCCGTCTAATTCGATATTAATATTTGTAACGATGTGCGACATGCGCGGCGCTTTGGGGAGAATCTTTCGTAGCATCTCTACATATTCTGTAGCGGGCCCTAAAAATGTGCCGCCATGATCTTCTATCGCGTCATCATGATAAGCCGCTGCAATTAAATCTGCATCGCCGCGATCAGCGCCTCGCGCATAATTGACTAAAAGGTCATATATCTCCTGTCGGTCAAATAATTCCTCTATTGATTTAGGACGTGCCATCTTTCCCTCTCTTTTTAGTTATGGTTGTTTTGTTTTGCTTTTTTATAGAAATGCGCAAAGGCAGCTTCTGCTCCGCTGAATTCAGTGCCATTCTCTACAGAAGATAATGCGTTGATATGCTCGCCAAACCAGTCTGGTGTTGGGTTAACGCAGCCTCCGCCAATACCCTCTATCGTGGCGCTTCGAGCGAAATATTTAGCCCCAGCCATCCAGACTTGCCCATTGGCGTGACAGTCTGGCCGAGCAAACCATGTTGCTGCGGCTGTGGCATGGCTAGGGTGTAAATCTTCGTCTACGGCCGCATTTTCAGCAGATGTCATATTCGTCGCAGCATATGGCGCTATAATATTTACACGTATATTAGTTCGGCTTAATTCATCTGCGAGTGTTTTCGCGTAAGCTATAAGGGCGGCCTTAGAAGCGGCGTAAGGTGCTCGGCCGCGGACACCATAGAGTCCTGCAGATGAAGCAATAAACACAATACGTCCTGCTGACGATTCGCGTAGATAAGGCAAAGCGGCGTCTATTAATGCGGTATTGGCAAAGAAATTAATTTCCATGATTTGGCGCAGCTTAGGGTCGCCCTGATCATTAACTTTCATGGCGGGGCCAGAAATGCCGGCATTCAGAATCAAAATATCCAGTCGGCCAAAGCGCTTTAATGTATTGGAAATTATTGTCGTTGCCGCGCCTTCTTCATGGACTGGACTGTCTTCAAAATCAGCGACGTAATTTTGTTCTTGTAATTCGGTTGCTATTTTTTGGGCGGAGCTAGGTGTGTTGGGGTGACTTCTATTATTCACCATGACCTTGCACCCGTCTAATGCAAGAGACTTTGCGAAGGCCGCACCTAGGCCTTTTCCCGCGCCAGTAATAAGTGCAACTCTTTCGCTTTGTAACATTATTCCCTCGTTTTCTGTAGTATAACAGAGAGGGTATGTTAATGAAAGTTTATATTAAAAAGAGTTACTCTGAAGCAGCGGCGGTCACGGTAGATGGAACATCGAAATTTCCTGATATATCATAGGTCACATCGCTGATATGGATAGGCTTTCGGCATTCAGAGCAAATCACTTGTGGGTTAAGATCTGACTCACAAGGAAGATGCGTGAGCAGAAGCGGCGGTCCCTCGGGTGAGACATAATATTTATCCCCCCATTTCATAAGCATCAGCAAAGCATGGTAATAATCTACGCCTTTTGATCGTAATCTATATTCGTAACGGGGTGGGTTCGTATTATATTGCTCTTGTCGGATCATGCCAATTTCTTCCAACCAATTTAATCTTTCTGATAAAATGTTGGTTGCGATGGCCGTATCGACACGAATGTCATCAAATCGATTAATGCCTGTATAAATAGAGCGTAAAATAAGACTAGACCATCTATCTCCCATGATTTGAGCGGCTTGGTCCATTAGTGAAATGGAGCGTTGTTCTGCGTCTCGGCTCCTACGGCGACGACTATAAAGCGGAACCATCCATCCAAGACCTGGCCCTTCTTTCCATTCGACCTGAGTTGGGTTTATTTCGTCATTACAGCTTCCACAGGCAGGAACGGGCTCAAAAATTTTGCCACAAGGTTTATGAGTAAGCTCTACCGTGATTTTCCCGGGTTCTTGCCAGCGTCGTTCCCACCGCAATAACATCAAAGCGACCCAATAAAGGTCCTGACCCTTATCCGTCATAATGTACTCATAACGCGGCGGGCTATCGCAATATTTGCGCTTCACCATAATGTCCGCCTCGACCAGTCGTTTTAGGCGACTGGATAGAGAGGCCTTTAAAAGCCCTGTGCGCCGGCGAAAGCCGTCAAAGCGCTTTCCGCCAAGCCAACTCACTTCGAGAATAAGCAGGATAGGGTAATCGCCAATAACTTCTAGCGCACGCCAAATTGAGCACGAACGAATAAGATCTTTTTCCATAGATTTATACTATGAACAATTACCGTATATCTGTCCATTCTAGGGGGTGTATAATTGCAACTTTATCTATAGTTTTTTAGTTTTTAAGCTCTTGGCCGCGACATAAAATAATAGGGCGCCAATAAGATACCCGCTTACGGCCACAATGACGATGGCATAGCGAATGCCAGACTCAAAAGGAAAGAATGTATCGCCAATCCATGCGGTTAATGTCGGGCCTAAGCCGAGGCCAATTGCATTGACGGCAAAGACATATGCGGCTGAGATTGTGGCTCGCATACGGTTAGGCGCTAATTGCTGAATAGTCGAAGGCGCTGCGCCAACGGCCACAGCCGCGGCTGAGAAAAACAGAACAAACGAGACCGCTAAAAGGGGAATACTGCCTGTAATTGGAAAGATGAGAGCGCCGATGGATCCAATTAAGGCTGACCAGCCACAAAATTTGAGTCTAACAGCGGGCGTGCCGCCGCCAATGCGGTCCATTAAAGCGCCGCCGCCAATTAATCCGATGAGGCCGCCAATAATTAACATGGCACCCGCAAACCAGCCAGCATGCACCATTTCCATTTCAAATGTCCGCATCAGCATGGCTGGTAACCATGAGATAGACCCAAGAACAGAAAGATTCACAGCACCAACACCCACAAAGAGTGACCAGAAAAATACACGATTTTCCTGCATGTGATCAACGACCTTAGATAAGGGTACAGGCTCCTTTGTCTCGGCTTCGGCCGCCGTGAAACGACGCTTAGGCTCAGGGAGAAAGAGAAACATTAAGGCGACTAGCAATCCAGGTATGCCTGCCACAAGAAAAGCAATCTGCCAGGCTTTTACTTCGCCTAATATGGGTAGAGAGGTTTGACCTGCATTCGAAACGGCCGCAACGACCACAGCGCCTAGCATAAAGGCCAGTCCCGCACCGATAGCCGAACCAAGACCATAAACTCCCATAGGCAAACCAATTTTGTTTTTTGGAAAACTATCGGAAATCACTGAATACGCGGCAGGAGACAAAACAGCTTCTCCAACCCCAACGCCCATTCGGGCCACAAAGAATTGCCAAAAATTACTCACACCGGCACAAATTGCCGTCATGATACTCCAGACAGCTATTCCTAAAGCCACAATTTTCATACGGGGTGCGCGATCAATTAATCGTCCAATAGGAATCCCCGCTACAGTGTAGAAAATAGCAAAAGCGAGGCCTTGTAAAAGGCCTATCTGTGTATCCGTCAAGACGAGGTCTTCTTTGATAGACTCTACTAAAAGACCGATAATCATGCGGTCGATAAAAGAGAAGATATAAGCGATAAAGAAGGCCGCCACGATGCCCCATGACACGATGGCCTTGGGGAAGGGCTGGCTTGTATCGGTTTCAGCTATTAATGTTTCATGTGTTGTAGCAGGGTTAGTCATCAGGTGTTCCTGTCCTAATCAAAGTCGTGTTCTAGTCCCATTTCAGCGAGCAACTCTGCGCGGTCATAATACTCACGCCAGACTTTAACTTTATCGCCTTCAACTTCTAAAATGCCGACGACAGGAACCTTGCCCTTATGGCCTTTATAGGTGAATTCATCCACACGTTCGATGACAACAACATCATTGATACGTCCAATGTTGATGATGTTAAGTGTAATTTCAGAAAGGCCTTCCCCTAAGCCAACAATACGCTTTCGAATGGTTTCGCGGCCGACAACAGGGTCAATCATCATAGAGTGCAGAACACCGTCTTCTGTGAAAAGGTCTGCAATCTTGTTCCACTCTTTTTCGTTCCATGCGGTTATCATTTCTTCCACAACAGCTATCTTTGGATCGGCTTGCATGTCGGTCTCCATATTTTGATGTGTTTCTGCAGTTACACTTGGTTGATGCGTGGCCTGATCGGCCTGACTACAGGCCGTTAGGGCGGTGCAGCTGAGTGCTGCGGCAATAAATATCTTGCGAAAGTCCATGAAATCCTCCAGTTAGTATTATTATGAAAGTTATACCTGCGGGAAGTTTGTAAGTACGTCAATACAAATATGTGAATGACCGAAAATGCCTTCCGAGAGGAATTGTAGAAACCTAATTGGTGAGTAAGATGGAAATTGAGCGACTTAAAAAAATAAAATCGAATTTACAGCCGAGTAACCACCCTTATCTAAGCGGGGCATGGACACCGCAACATGAAGAGGTCAATGCAACAGACCTTGAAGTGATCGCTGGCGAGATTCCTAAAGACATTGATGGGATTTATCTGCGCAATACCGAAAACCAAGTTCATCAGCCCTTGGGCCGTCATCACCCTTTTGATGGCGATGGTATGATCCATCAGATAAGTTTCTCTAAAGGCACTGCAAGTTATCGAAATCGATTTGTTCGCACGCGGGGTTTTGAGCTTGAGCAGACCTTAGGGAGCGCGCAGTGGGGCGGTTTAATGGATGGCCCTGGCACATCAAAACGCCCCGGATTTGGTGCGCATGGCGGGTTGAAAGATACAGCAAGTACTGATGTGGTTGTGCATCGCGGGAAAGCCATCGCTACATTTTACCAATGCGGCGAGGGGTATATATTAGATCCAGAGACTTTAGAATTTGAGGGCGTAGCCCCATGGGTGCCATTAGATGGTATCTCGGCGCATCCCAAAGTCGATGAAGCGACGGATGAGCTGTTGTTTTTTAACTACAGTAAATCAGTGCCTTACATGCATTACGGCGTTGTGAATAAAGAGGGAAAGCTAACAAATTACGTTCCGATCGATCTACCAGGCCCTCGGCTACCTCATGATATGGCCTTTAGTGAAAACTGGTCTATACTTAATGACCTTCCTGTTTTTTGGGATCAAGAGCTTCTGAAGCGTAATATTCATGCCGTGAGATCGCATGAGGGTTTGCCCTCTCGTTTTGGTCTTATTCCTCGTCATGGCGGGTCAGAAGATGTGCGCTGGTTCGAGGCGAGCCCAACATATGTTCTTCATTGGTTGAATGCTTATGAAGAGGGAGATGAAGTTATTTTGGATGGGTATTTTCAGGAGAATCCGTCGCCAGAGCCGATCAAAGAAGCAGGAAAACACGGCCATCTCATGGCTTATGTTGACCTTCATAGTTTGCAATCTAAGCTACACCGTTGGCGCTTTAATTTAAAAGACGGAACGACAACCGAAGAACGATTAGACGACAGGGTAGTAGAGTTCGGTATGATAAATCAGCAATATGCAGGTCAAAAATATCGTTATGTTTATAGTGTCCAATCGAAGCCGGGATGGTTCCTATTCAATGGATTTGTGAAGCATGACCTCGTCACCGGAGAGAGCGAAGAAGTACATCTCGAAGAGGGTCGATATGCCTCCGAAGCGCCTTTCGCACCCAGACTTAATGCGCAATCAGAAGATGATGGCTATTTGGTCAGTTTTATAATTGATGAAAATAAGGGAACATCTGAATGTATTCTTATTGATGCTAAGAAGTTTTCAGAAGGCCCCGTGTGCAGAATTAAAATACCTCACAAAATGTGTAGCGGCACGCATTCAACATGGGTCGATAGGTCTAAGCTATAGATCTTTATAACAAGGACAGGACTGTTTCTCTCAAAGTGTCACGCATGACTTTATTCATCGCATTACGAGGGAGGCTAGGAACAGTGACAATAAATTCGGGGCGTTTGAATATCGCTGTTCCTTTTTCTGCCAACCAATCAGAAATATCTGATAGTTCTACTGTCTCTCCAGCATTTGGCACAATTGCGACCGCGACTTTTTCTCCAAGTCGTGAATCATCAATACCTACAGTCGCGGCTTCGCTAATCTTGGGGTGACCCACGATAAGGTCATCAAGTTCCGCAGGAGAAATATTTACGCCGCCCCTTACGATTATCTCTTTAGAGCGGCCAACAAAGCTATAATACCGCGATAAGTTTCCATCCCCTGCGATTTGAAATAAGTCACCTGTTTTGTAATACCCAGCCTCATCAAAGGCTTTGCGATTAAGTTCTGGCGACTCCCAATATCCAGAAAACATAGTTGCTCCTGCAAGGCGCAATTCGCCTGTTTTGCCAGGTTCAGTGATGTCGTCACCTGTTGCTAAATCTACTAATTTTGTCTTCAAAACCTGAGCTGTTCGGCCTTCCCAATATATGTCTTTGGCGCCTAGGCGAGGAAAGTAGCGAGCCCGTTCAGTGGTGTCGGGGACGGATTTTGGGCTTGAAAACAGTGAAGACCCTTCATTCGAACCAAATACATTTGTTATCTCGATATTATAGGATTGTTTCCAGCTATCAATCAGCCAAGGGGAAAGCGGAGCAGAGCCTGAACCAATGGCACGAAGTGATGAGATATTGAATTTTTTCAAGAGATCAGGCTGTTTCAACAAGGCACCCAATACGGCTGGCGGCGCAATTGTATAGGTCACGCCTTCGTCTTGTATTTGTTGCAGGAATATGCCGATATCAAAAGGGTGATGTAAAACAAGTTTCGATTGCAGCATGAGCCACGGCAAAACCAACCCGCCTATCGAACCAATATTAACCAGCGGGAAGGGGTTAAGCAAAACATCGCTCTCTCGCATTTCAAGAGAATCAATAATAACTTCTGCGTTTAATACCCAGTGAGAATGACACCTTGGAACGCCCTTTGATTGTGACTCCGTCCCAGAAGTCCAACAAATCGTCAGGATTTCAGCGGCGTTAATAGGGTTGTTAGCGGCATAATTAGAGAGGCGCGCTGTGTCTGCCGTAGTTTCCAATAATGACGTTTTCTCAGGGTCATCCGATAAAACGATGAGGTCAAGGTCTTCGTTTTCTGTGGCTAGAGTCTTGCCTAAATCCGCATGATTGAATCCATTGAATGATTTAATCGTGATAAATGCGCGCGGCTTAATCTTATGTATAGCGTGTCGAAGCTCGTGTTCTCGATACTGCATAACAATCGGACTGATGATAAGCCCCAATTTGGAGGCCGCTAGAAAGATAATAACGGCATCAACTGTATTGGGAAGTTGAACAAGAATGCGGTCGTCTTTGTTCAAGCCTAATTCCAAAAGAGCTGTGGCGACTGAGTCAGTTAGATTTCGCAAAGCATTCCATGTTAACGATCTTGGAGCCACACCATCCATTGAAAGCCTGTTCAGCGGGTCAATTAAGGCCATCTCATTAGGGTGTTTATCGCAAGCCGCTTGAAAAAGGTCGTTGACTGTGACGTCTGACCACCATCCTTTTTTCACATATTCTGAAACTGTTTCCTTTGGTGTTAGGATCATAAAGGCTTCCCCAAATTTATTTTCTATAATAACTTTCATAAAGATACTGACATGAAAGCGCAACTACTCTAAAGTAACAATATGGTAGGTTTTAATCGAACAAAAGTTATTCAATGGGCCACAGGCTCTATGGGCCGAACCTCTATGCGGATGGTTCTGGATCATGATGAGATGGACCTAGTGGGGGCGCTCGTTTACTCAGACCGAAAGGCGGGGCTTGATTTAGGCGAAATAGCCAAACGTCCAGAAACAGGGATTAAAACGACACGTAGCAAAGCCGATATCATGGCTGTTGAGGCGGACGTTGTTATTCATATGCCGCGCATTACCTTGCCCTATGAGGCGATGGTTCCAGATGTGATAGCCTTATTAGAGTCAGGTAAAAATGTTATTTCTACGGCCGGTTTTCATTGGCCTGAAGCGCAAGGCGAAGCCTATGCGAATGCCCTGAAAGAAGCCGCCATAAAAGGCGGCGCGACACTTGCGGGTGTGGGTGTGAACCCCGGTTTGGTTGCGGAAAGGCTTATAATGAGCGCTGCCGCCATGTCGGTTGATATTAACGAGATTAGTCTTTTTGAAACTGTAGATGCTTCGGCAATGACCAGCGGCGCATTTGTTTTTGACTTAATGGGACTGGGGTCTGACCCTGCAAAGGTAGATATTCGTAAAGGGCCTTTGGCAGAGCTTTATAGCGCTTTATTTTCAGAGATATTTTATTATTGCGCGCATCATTTCGGAAGCAAGATTGCCAAGATTACACCTGATCACAAATTAACTTTAGCGCCGAAAGACATTCATTTAATTCCGGGTGTCATCAAAAAAGGCTCGGTCGCTGCTACCGAATGGTTTTGGACAGCAAGGCTCGAAAACGGAACAGATATCGTGCTGTCAATCATATGGACGGCTGATACCGCTTTGCATGAGAGCGATAAGCAAGGGCACTGGATGCTAAAAATAAAAGGGCGTCCAAATATAACAATGACTTTGGACATATCAGAGCCTGACCCCGACAAGCCGCCCTCTCGCGCTTTGACTGATGCAGTTTGCGCCGTAGCGATTAACGCCGTTCCGGACGTTATTGCGGCCCCGCCAGGCTTGTTCGCGTTTGCTCCAATTGGGCTAGGGAAAGTGAAATCATAATGGATGTTTATATTCAAGATTGTGTGCGTACGCCGCGCGGAAAAGCGAGAGACAGTGGGGGACTGGCTTCATACCAACCCCATGAATTAGTTGGTCACTTAATCGGGGCTTTAGAGCAAAGAAATGCGGTTTCAAAGCAGAATGTTGAAAGCCTTACCCTTGGCTGCGTAGGCCAAATAAATGCGCAGGGCGGACATATCGCTTTGACATCAAAGATATTAAATCATCTGCCTGAAAACAGTACGGCACATACTGTAAATAATTTTTGCGCGTCTGGTCTTTCCGCTATTGGTCTCGCAACTGCCACTATCGCGGCTGGATTTACAAAGACAGCTCTGGCGGGCGGCGTAGAAATGTTATCCCGCGTCCCCTTTATGGCCGATGAAGCAAGCTATTATTCTGACAAAAGCCTTCCCCCACTTAAGCAATATATACCTGTTGCTTTGGCTGCTGATTTATTAGCGCGTCAAAATGGAATTGCCCGAGAGACCTTGGATGAAATCGCTCTAAGATCGCAAAACAGAGCTGAAGCTGCGGAAGAAAACACCGCCTTGTTATCCTCTAGAATCGCGACGTCCACGCTTGATAGAGATGAAGCGATTAGACCGACAAATATGGAAACTTTGCAGATGTTAGAACCTGCCTTTGGTGCTTTTGCACAGCCATATGCCTCAGCCTTAGATGGGCAAGATTACGAACCGCAAATGACGAAATCTCACGCGCCGCCAATGGCCGATGGTGCGGGACTTGCTTTATTGGGCGGGGCGGGAGTTTTTAATACTCCGAGGGCTCGGATTATTAGTTTTGTAGAACAAGGTGGGAATGATCGAGAATCTTTATTGGCAGGAATAGCTGCAATGAAAGAAGCGCTTATGCGGGCAAATTTGGATTTCAAAGATATTGATCGAATTGAATTTATGGAGGCATTCGCCCCCACCGTCGCAATATTTGAACGTGAATTTCAACCCGATATTTCTAAAGTCAATGTCGGAGGCGGTCATATCGCCAAAGGCCATCCTATGGGAGCTACAGGCGCTGTGCTTTTGTCGACCTTGATGGATGCATTGGATGAATGTCGAGGCCGATACGGGCTTGTGGTTGTAACCGGGGCGCAAGGTGTAGGCGCAGCGATGATTATAGAGAGGCTCCATTGAAACCTAAGTCTTTAGAAAAATTGCGACTTCCCATAATGGTGGCGCCAATGTTCCTTGTCTCAGGTCCTGACCTTGTCATTGAGAGTGCGAAGGCTGGGGTCGTAGGGGCGTTTCCGACGCCGAATTGCCGAACAATTGCTGAATTAGATAGCTGGATGAATAAGGTTTCTGCTGAAACAAAAGAAGCAGATGGATTATGGGCTGCAAACTTAGTGACACACAGAACCAATGACAGGCTGATAGATGACCTAGCCTTGGTCGCCAAACATAAGCCGCCCATCGTGATTACGGCGCTGGGTAGTCCTGCACCCGCCATACCTGTCGTGCATGAATATGGGGGTATTGTATTAG
Organism: Litorimonas taeanensis; assembly: GCF_003634015.1. Lineage (NCBI taxonomy): Bacteria > Pseudomonadati > Pseudomonadota > Alphaproteobacteria > Maricaulales > Robiginitomaculaceae > Litorimonas > Litorimonas taeanensis. The sequence continues at coordinate 1,648,169 of NZ_RBII01000001.1, read as the reverse complement.
CTGATGTTGTAAATTTGCCTCTTGCTAAAAAAGCCGCCAAAGCTGGCGCTGATGGACTGGTCGCTGTCTCTGCAGGAGCAGGCGGCCATACAGGGCATTTGTCGCCTTTTGCTTTCTTATCAGCATTAAGAGAGTTTTTTGATGGCATTATTTGTGTAGGCGGCGGGATTTCTGATGGCGCGGGAGTAGCTGGCGCTGTCGCGGCAGGGGCAGATATTGTCTATATGGGCACCCGCTTTTTGGCGGCCAAAGAAAGCCTTGCCGTACCAGACTATAAAGAGATGGTGGTTCAGTCATCGATTGACGACATTTTGGTCAGTGCTGCCATCACTGGAACATCGGCGTCTTGGTTGAAAGCTTCACTTGAAAACAACGGTTATAATCTCTCCGATTTAACGATGCCAAAAGAACGAAATTACGGCGGCGCGGATGTCGGAAAACGGTGGAAAGATCTATGGGCTGCAGGGCAGGGTGTTGGTGCTGTGAAAACTAAAGCGCCTGCGAAAGAAATAATCGAAAATTTATTTCAAGAATTTCAAAAAGCGCAGGCGCGAATATCTCAATATTAAATGTTTGCCGCCTTAGACTTTTTTAGGCGGCATAGGAATAAAACCAGAGGTGCGGCGTACATAATCCGCATAGCCTGGACGTGTTTTATGTAGTCGGCCTTCGACTGTTGGCGCACCAGACCATCTCATAAGCGTCCACGTTAATAAAATTGGGCCGATAATTGTCCAAAGTCCATAAGGCGTTTCTGAGGCAATCAAGAATAGACCCCACCAGACACAGGCATCGCCAAAATAATTAGGGTGACGTGTATATTTCCAGAGCCCCTTATCCATAACTTTTCCAACATTGTTCGGGTCGCGCTTAAACCGCACTAACTGCGCGTCTCCAACGGTTTCAAATATGATGCCCAGAATAGCCAGCCCCACCCCTATCATTGCGATAATGCCTAAGGGTGTGTTGCCATCGGCTTGCCCCAATTGCACTGGTAAGCAGACAATAAACAGCAAAGGGGCTTGTGTCGCAAAAACCAATAGCGCCGTCGCTTTACCAAACCCCCATCCTTTTCTCGCTTCTGCCTTACCAAGCATGGCTTGGTAACGACGGTCAGGTCCGTGATCACGCCAACGCCAGAGCATATACCCTCCGAGGCGAAGACCCCAAGCTGCGCATAATGCCAGTAATACCCATTTACGTGTGTATTGCCCGTCTGTGAGGAAAAAACTTGTTGTTGCGAGTGCAACCATGCCTAAGGCCCAGACGCTATCAATCGGCGTTACATCGCGTGTTTTTAGGCATATTAGCCAAAGAATGAAAAAGCTAACAACGAGGATTACCGCGTTCCAGAAGAGAAGCATAAAAGGGGACATTAAATTCTCCAAAAGGTTTACGTCACGATATGGACGGTTGGAGGAGGACTGTCTTCGTAAAGCGCCTCCAGTATATCTTGTCTGTTTGACAACACAGCACGCCGGTTAATCGTGCCTTTGTCAGACACTTCATGAGCCGACATATCAGGCGGCGTCGTAAGCATCGTGAATCTTTTTATTGTGGTCGAGGCCCCACCGATTTGGGTGTTAAACGTCACAAGTGAAGCAGAAATTCGTTCTTCCGAAGCTCCTGCTTTGGGCCAAACCATTAAGGTTAAATAGGGCCGATTTGCATCGCATATAACTAACTCTGCAACATCTTCTGCGAGGGCTTTTAAAAGATTACTTCTTAACTCTCCGCCATAAACCCAGCTGCCATTCAGTAGCTTGAACTCTTCAGCCAATCGACCTGAGAACGCCAGTCCTTCGCTTAGGTCATCTGGATTAATGAGGCGGACTAAATCCCCTGTCTTATAAAAACCTTCACCGTCGAAGGCTTCGGCATTTTTTTCAGGGTTGTTGAGATAGCCGTTCATGAGGTTTGGACCCTTGAGACGAATTTCATATCGGTCTTCAACGGGTAAAAGCTTCACGGTCACTCCGGGACAGGGAAGCCCAATACCAACTTTTTGAGTGGGATAATGGATGGTCATACAGCCTGAGACTGTTTCAGTCATTCCATATCCCGTTGTCATATGAATGCGGTGGCCCGTTTCTTCATAAGCCATTTCCTGAAGCCTATCGTAAACGGATTGCGCAAGGCCCGCCCCGCCAAAGAGCATCAAACGCATTTTCTTGAAAAAGCTTTTCTTAAACTCTGCATTTTGTTCCATCGCATTGACCAACATGGCGTAGCCAGAGGGAACATTATTGAAATAGCAGACAGGAATTTCCGTTAAATTCTTAATGGTTTCATCAATCAATGTGGGAATAGGTTTCCCGGCGTCGATATATAAACTGCCCCCGCAAACCATCGATGAGCGTAAGACTGAAAGTCCAGCCGCATGATGCCAAGGTAGCCAGTCGACCATTTCATCATCCCATCCCGCTGCGCGGCCGACAGCGGCGTAAGTTTGCGCAGAGTTTGCGGCCAATGCAGCAAGGCTGAGGGTCACGACTTTGGGGAGGCCTGTCGAGCCAGAGGTCATCATATATGTACTTACCGCTTCGGGATCGATGGCATCCAAAGCTATGTTTACTTTTTCATCGGCCTCTAAGGCATAGATGTCTTTCAGCATCGCCGTTGGTCGATGAAAGAATTCATCATTGGCTGTGATAATTTTAACATCCTCAGAGAGGACATTCTCTATGGACGTTGCAAAGTTTTTGTGGCTTGCAGAAAAAATACCGGCTGGGGTTGTTAAATTGGCAACATGCTTAAACCGAGCATAATCCCCCGGAAGTGCAAAGGAGGGACTAATCGGCGTATGAATGACGCCGGCACAATAACAGGCAAAATTGACAATGGCTGTATCTATTGAGTTTTCTGACAAAACCATCAAAGCGCGGCCCCGTGGAATGTTTTCAAGCATCCACTGTGTCATCGAGAATATACGTTTTTTTAAATCGCCATAGCTGACTTTGACCCAATCGCCGGCCGCATTGCGTTCAGCCAAAGCGATAGCTTCTTTATTCGTTTCGACTGTGGACAAAATAGTCCTGACGAAATTCTTATCATAATCAGGCATTGGAATGACGGATTCAAATATAATGGATCCATCAGGTCTTTCGTCGATGCTAAGGTCGACGGCCATAAACTCCGCATCCCGAAACGGGGCTTCTTTGAAAGACATTATTGTGCAGGCCGGTTGATAAGTTCCTTTACCTGATCGGGGTAAGGGTTTCCGGCTTTCATTGAATCAATAACCCCGCGATCAACATAATCCCGCCAAGCGCTGATTTTATCGCCTGAAAATTCTATAACGCCTGCATAAGGTGCGGCTACTTTGACGCCCTTTGTGGTGACATACTCATCTACGCCTTCAACAAATAATCTATTTTCAGTTTCTGCGTAGTGAAATATACGCCATGAAACTTCGCCAATTCCAGCACCAAACTTATCCAAGAAAGCTCGGGCTTCTTTTTTGCCTCGTGCCGCTGGTGCTATGGCCGCCGCATAGTGCCAGACAATGTCATCAGACATCGCATCAATAACGGCGTCAACATCTTTGCGCTTCCAAGCTTCTATTACAGATTTAAATTGGTCAAACCGACTGGTCATTTGCATTTTCCCCTTTGTATGATTTGTTTTTGCCGTGCAGGCTGAAAGTGTGGCCGCCGCTGAAATTATTATTATGTCACGACGGCCCCACATTAGGCGGCGTTTTCTACGATGAAGCTTACGGTAGTTGTCGTAGAGCCTCCAATATTCAAAGTTTGCGTGCGCTTTGCGCCTTCGACTTGGTATTCACCTGCTGTCTCTGTTACTTGTTTCCCAGCATCGAGAACCATACGTACGCCCGTGGCGCCGACAGGATGACCAAGACCTATTAATCCGCCGGAAGGGTTGACGGGTATCCGTCCGCCCATTTCAATACTGCCATCTTCAATGGCTTTCCATGACTCGCCTGGAGCGGTAATGCCAAGGTGATCTATGGCCATATACTCAGTAGCGGCAAAACAGTCATGTGTTTCAACGGCGTCTATTGCATCAATACCGCTGATATTTGCTCTGGTGCGTGCGTCTTCGATGGCTCGTCTTGTTTGCGGGAAAACATAAGGCTGTCCTTCGCTCGCGCTTACTTTTTTCTTATATGCAATAGGCGCAGAGCGATGTCCCCATCCCGTGATTTGTGGCAAGGATTCGAAATCTAGCCCCCGTTCCTTGGCATAAAGTTTTGCACGTTCAGCAGAAGCAAGAAATATGACGGCGGCGCCATCAGTGACTTGTCCGCAATCCATTTTTCGCGTGCGGCCCTCTATAACGGGATTTGCAATATCATCTGACGTGAAGCTCGCGTCCGTGAACTCCCATTGACGTGTCTGAGCATTTGGATTGCGTCGGCCATTAGAAAAATTAATTTCTGATATGCGCATCAAATGTTCATATTTCAGGCCATATCGGCGGTCATATTCTTCGGACACATCTGAAAAGGAACGCGGCCAGATATATTTCGCGTCTTGATATTCATGACCCCGCCATGCGGCCGCACCAAGATGGTCTGCCGCAATATGTCCAGGCACATTGCGCATTTGCTCTAGGCCCAACACGCAAGCAAGGTCGTATCGTCCCGCTTCAATCTCGCTCATAGCGGCTAAAATCGCTATACTGCCCGAGGCGCAGGCCGCTTCATGCCTCGATGTCGGTAAGCCATCAAAATCTGGGTGGGCCATACCAAAAAAGCCGCCGAGCAATCCCTGACCGGCGAAAAGTTCTGAGACGAAATTGCCAACATGACCTGTCTGAACATTTTTCGCGTCTAGCTTTGCGGACTCCAGACCGGCAAGCAGCGTATTTGAAAATGCCGTTTCGAGGTCTACACCTTCACGGGCCCAATTTCTTGAGAAGTCAGTTTGCGTGCCGCCTAAAATATAAACCAATTTCATTTCTCCTATCTTGTAGGTATTGTTACACAAGTTACTTTAAATGAAAAGCGGTAGTTTGAAATATTTCTGTTATGGGGTTGAAAGCAGGATTCGAAGGGTTTGCGTTTAAAGGAACATCTCCCTCACGCATATGCCTTTATAAGACGACCGTGCTTTGCGCGTGTCTCTATTACGTCCTGTGACGACGATAAAATTTCACAAGCTCTGAATGTGGGGCTTATTGAGCTAAAGGCTAATTATTCGTTTGATGACATCAAGGGCAAAGCTAAAATTGCGGCGCATTTAGCTGTTAAATCATCCTTGTCATGGGGCGGCGAGACTTCAACAAAATCTGCTAAAGGCAAAGGTTTTCCGAAGGCCTTACAGGCGGACAAAATTTGCGAGATGATGAATTCGACTGTCGTGAAGGCGACGCCGCGAATGGCAGGGGCGCTTACGCCCGGGGCCTGATAATGCGGTAAGAGGTCAATATCGACGGTTAGGTAAACGATATCCGAACGTGAAATCAGCGCGTCGATTATGGCTTTGGCACAATAGGGGTCGGCTAGTAGATCTGTGTCAAAAACTATATTTACGCCCCAATCCTTTGCTCTGGCGAATAAGGCTTCGCTATTTGATTCCTTTGCTGCGCCAAGGCATAGATAATCAAAGCCCTTTGGATCTAGCTTTCGAATTTGATTGAACGGCGTTCCGGATGAAGGTCCATTCTCACCAATATTCCGAAGATCTAAATGCGCATCTAAATTAATTATGCCAATGCGTTTTTCAGGATAGGCCAGACGAAGCCCCAAGAAGCTCCCATAGGCCGTTTCGTGGCCCCCGCCCAATACAATCAGGCGATTATGTTGCAAAAGCGCTTGTGAAACATGTTGGGCGAGCGTGTCTTGCCCTAATTCTAAGTCATCCCCCTCAACTTCTATGTCACCTAAATCTGTGAACGGGATAAGGGTGCGCGGCGCCGCAAGGTTAGCGAGGGCACGGCGTATCGCTGTTGGCCCCTGCTTCGCGCCAAGCCTACCTTTATTCCTATTAACCCCCACGTCACAGGCAAAACCCAAAATGGCATTTGGGGCATTATTTTGAACATAGTGATAGACACGTTTGGCGGAGGGGCCGTCTTCAACGTCGCTTCGGCCAGATAAAGGTTGAGGAGCCGTGTGGTAGACAGTCATGAGCCGCTCTCCCTTATAATTGCGCGTTAAGTTTAAATGTTGGGTTATAGAAAGTTTTCGTTGTCGTGATGACGGTGTCATTTTGCCATGTTGTGCGGTCAATTAAAAAGAGGGCCTGAGCATTTTCCACGCCTAAAGCGGCGGATGTTTTTCTATCAGCATTCACGGCAGAGAAGCTAACATCCCCTCTTGAGAATGGAACAGATTTAACCAACCACTCATTAATGCTCATCGTCTTGATGGGGGCGTTCATAAAGTCATCAACGCCGGCTAGATTTAACCACCGGGTCTCAAAGGCAAAGGGGGTATCGCCTGCAAAATGGAGTGTTTCCATATAATGGACAAGGTCTCTGTCAGCATTCTGAAATCGTGTGGATATTGTTTTAGGTGGAATCTTAGGCGTGTTAGCCAAGAGCTCAAAGCGATAGGCTGCACCTATGGCTTCGACCTGTTCTCTAACGATAGGAATATTAAATCGGGCTTGTCTAACAGGGTTTTGACGAATCCGAGTCCCGCCTTTGCGTTTGCGAACCACAAGGCCTTGTTCAGCCAAAGTCCGCAGGGCGCGGTTAACAGTTGTACGGGCGCAACCATATTCCTCTGCAAGAGCAGTCTCTGCCGGAATTAACCCGCCTAATTCCCACTCACCAGATTGAATGCGGCTTAAGAGGGACTCTCTGATGGCGTGGTGTGAAGTCGTTGTCATTTACGTTTATACCAATTTACTTGCGTCCTCATTTTATTATGTGCATACATAAAAGCAATTCATAACGAAAGCAAGCCAGAGAGCGATAAGCAGGAAAAAGGATTTGATGGCTAAGAGTGTTCGATATCAAGACTGCGATATTGCGACGATGCAGGCTGGGACGGCGCCCTATGGCCTGATAGAAAAGGCAAGTCTTGTTATAGAGGGCGGACAAATTTTATGGTTAGGCAAGGCCTGTAATCTTCCTGAGCGTTTTCATGCCTTACCAGTAACCTCTTTAAATGGACGCCTCATCACACCAGCATTCGTTGACTGTCACACCCATCTGATTTTTGGGGGGAATCGGGCGTTAGAATTTGAAATGCGATTGCAGGGCGCTAGCTATGAAGAGATTGCGCGCCGCGGAGGCGGCATAATTTCAACGGTCAAGGCGACGCGAGAGGCCACGGATGAGGAGCTATTGAAATCGGCTTTAACGCGTCTCGATGCCTTGATGGATAGCGGCGTCAGTGTTGTCGAAGTGAAATCAGGTTATGGCCTGACGATAGATCAAGAAATCCGAATGCTTCGCATCGCAAGGGCTCTTGAACAACACCGCCCTGTTTCAATTGTGACAACTTGGCTAGCCGCCCATGCCGTGCCGCCTGAATATAAAGGGCGGGAAGAAGCGTATATAGATGAGGTCGTGATTGCGGGTTTAAAATTGGCACATTCACAAGGTTTAGTCGACGCCGTGGATGGATTTTGTGAAACCATCGGATTCTCAACGGCCCAAATGACGCGGATATTTAAGGCCGCAAAATCATTGGGTTTACCCATGAAATTACATGCGGAGCAATTAACGGATCAAAAAGGCGCTATCTTAGCGGCAGAATATCAAGGCTTATCAGCGGACCACCTTGAGTATTTAGATCCAAATGATGTGCCTGAATTTGCGAAAAGTGGGTCTGTTGCTGTTTTATTGCCAGGTGCTTTTTATACACTGAAAGAAACTCAATTACCGCCCGTAAAAGCATTGCGAGATAATCAAGTTGATATGGCCATCGCGACAGATTGTAACCCTGGAAGCTCGCCTTTAACTTCAATTTTAACGGCAATGAATATGGCTTGTACGCTTTTCTCTTTCACACCAGAAGAGGCCCTTACTGGCGTAACACGTCATGCGGCAAAGGCTTTGGGTCTATCAGACACTCACGGCGTCATTGCCGTCAATCGCCCAGCCAATATAGCGATTTGGGATGTGAAACACCCTTCAGAACTTAGCTATTGGTTAGGCGCCTCACCCCTACATCAACTCATGTCTTCGCGAGCTTTAACATGACGCATATATTGACTCCACATGCGACAACGCTTTCGGACTTAGAGGCGTTCTATCGCTCAACAGCAGGGTTTGAACTTAACCCTGCGGCATTGGTGGATGTTGAGCGTAGCGCTCAAAGATTGACAGAGAAAATCAAACTGGGTGACGCGATATATGGCGTTAATACTGGGTTTGGGAAACTGGCCTCCGTGCGCATCGAATCTGATCATCTCGCCACATTGCAGCGCAATTTGGTGCGGTCCCATAGCGCAGGATTTGGGAAGCCCCTACCGAGTGATATTGTTCGGTTGATAATTGCACTAAAATGTTTGTCCCTTGGTAGAGGTGCCTCTGGCGTGCGCGCATCGGTTATTGTGGCTTTGCAAAACTTAATAAAATTTGATGTGATTCCTGTCATTCCTGAAAAGGGATCTGTTGGGGCGTCAGGTGATTTAGCCCCTCTAGCGCATATGGCGGCTACATTAATTGGTGAAGGGGAGGCTTTCTATAAGGGAAAGCGAATGGCAGCGGGTGAAGCTTTGCGCCAAGCTGGGCTAGAGCCCGTTATTTTACAAGCCAAAGAGGGATTAGCGCTTTTAAATGGCACGCAAGCTTCCACAGCATTGGCTCTCGTCGGTTTATTTGGAGCTTGGAGATTAGCTGTCACCTCATTAACCACTGCGGCGCTCTCAATTGATGCAGCCATGGGCTCTAGCGCTCCATTCCATCCGGAAATTCATAGCCTGAGGGGGCATAGAGGTCAGATAGAAAGTGCCGAGCAATTACGAACCTTATTAGAGGGTTCTGAAATACGAAATAGTCACGTGGAAGGTGATGAGCGCGTTCAAGACCCTTATTGTCTTCGCTGTGCCCCGCAAGTCATTGGCGCTTGTCTTGATCAATTACGCCATGTCGGACGGACCTTAGAAATAGAAGCCAATGCTGCGACAGACAATCCATTGGTCTTATCTGATGGAGCGATTGTTTCTGGCGGAAATTTTCATGCTGAGCCCGTGGCCTTGACGGCGGACTTGGCGGCTATCGCGATTTCAGAAATAGGCTGTATCGCCCAGCGCCGCGTCGCCTTACTTGTGGACCCGGCCCTTAGTTTCGGTCTCCCGGCTTTTTTAGCCCCCGAACCCGGTTTAAAATCAGGTTTGATGATTGCAGAAGTCACCTCGGCCGCATTGATGAGTGAGAACAAAGCGCTTGCTAATCCGCGTTCAGTTGATTCAACGCCGACCTCAGCAAATCAAGAAGATCACGTGTCTATGGCGTGTCATGGGGCGCGCCGCCTTTTGGAAATGAATGATAATCTGTCTGCTATTTTAGCCGTCGAAGCGATGGCTGCGTCTCAAGGGGTTGAATTAAGATCACCATTAAAAACAAGCCAAAAGTTGCAAGCCGTTATTTATGAAATTCGTAAAGTGTGCCCGCCCTTAATCGAAGATAGAATTGTCAGCCCCGATATAGAAAACTTAGCGGCGCTGATATCAAATACGGAACTAGGTTTAACAGACACTCCCATTCATCTCTGAGGTTTATCGAACCCCTTTAAAGAAGAGGAATACTGGTGTGAATAATCAATTCAAGAACCGCCGTGATATAAAAAGCCCCATAGGGCCAAAACTCAATTGCTTAAATTGGGCAACAGAAGCTCCTTTTCGCATGTTGCAAAATAATTTGGATAGGCAAGTGGCCGAGAACCCAGATGAGCTTGTTGTTTATGGCGGTATTGGGCGCGCCGCCCGAAGTTGGTCAGATTTTGACGCGATACTCTTAACGTTGAAAACACTAAAAGAAGACGAAACATTATTGGTGCAATCTGGTAAGCCAGTGGGTGTATTTCGAACGCATTCAAACGCCCCGCGTGTGTTGATTGCGAACTCTAATCTTGTGCCGCATTGGGCAAATTGGGATCATTTTAATGAGCTCGATAAATTAGGCCTTATGATGTATGGTCAAATGACGGCTGGCTCTTGGATTTATATTGGTACTCAGGGCATCGTGCAGGGGACCTATGAAACCTTCGTCGAGGCGGGGCGAAAGCATTACGGCGGAAACCTATCCGGAAAATGGATATTAACGGGCGGCTTGGGCGGTATGGGCGGTGCTCAACCCTTGGCAGCCGTTATGGCTGGGGCGTCTTGTCTTGCCGTTGAATGTAACCCTGAGAGTATCGATTTTCGCCTAAGGACTCGCTATTTAGATGAGAAGGCTGAGACATTAGAAGAAGCCTTAGAAAAGATTGAGCGGTGGACAGCGGCAGGAGAAGCGAAATCTATTGGTCTTTGCGCCAATGCGGCAGACATCTTCCCTGAACTGGTCAAACGCGGCGTGCGGCCTGATATGGTGACTGATCAGACATCTGCGCATGATCCCGTCAATGGGTATTTGCCGATAGGGTGGAGCCTTTCTGAGTGGAAAGAAAGGCGTCAGAGCGACCCTAAAGCTGTCGAACGCGCGGCTTGCGCCTCAATGAAAATTCAGGTTCAGGCAATGGTGGATTTCCATGAGGCTGGAATACCTACTTTTGATTATGGTAATAATATTCGCCAAGTCGCAAAGGATGAAGGGTTGGATAAAGCCTTTGACTTCCCAGGGTTTGTGCCAGCCTATATTCGCCCTTTATTTTGCAAAGGTATCGGGCCGTTTCGTTGGGTCGCGCTTTCCGGTGACCCAGAGGATATTTACAAAACAGATGCAAAGGTCAAAGAGCTGCTGCCTGACGATAAACACCTGCATCATTGGCTAGACATGGCTCGGGAGCGGATTGATTTTCAAGGTCTTCCGGCTCGGATTTGTTGGGTGGGGCTAGGGGATAGACACCGTTTAGGCCTAGCCTTTAATGAAATGGTGGCGAATGGCGAATTAAAAGCCCCAGTGGTTATCGGACGCGACCATTTAGATAGTGGTTCGGTTGCGAGCCCAAATCGCGAGACGGAAGCCATGAAAGATGGCTCAGATGCTGTTTCAGATTGGCCGCTTTTAAATGCGCTTTTAAATACGGCTTCTGGCGCCACATGGGTTAGCCTTCATCACGGCGGCGGTGTCGGTATGGGGTTCTCACAACATTCAGGGGTTGTCATTGTGGCTGATGGAAGTCAGGCCGCAGCGCAAAGGTTAGAGCGCGTGTTATGGAATGATCCCGCCACGGGTGTCATGCGTCATGCTGATGCTGGATATGATGAGGCTATACGCTGTGCAAAAGAGAAACAGTTAAACTTACCGGGTATATTGAAATAGCGCTCTTATTTAAGAGCCGCAATCAGAGAGCCGCGGTTTCAACATTAGAGCGTGCTACTTTAATCGGCGCTGTGGTCGTCATGTCTTGACCATAAAACGCTCGGAAAAAATCCTCCAAATAGGCTTTGTCAACGATGTCATCGACTCCTAGGATGGTTTTACTCTGAAGGTAATCCTCATCGATATTATTAGAAATTATGACTAGCTTTGCATTTTGAACATATTGCTTGATAATTGGAACAGAAAATTGCCCTGAAATTGATGCGGCTAGATTGTTATCAAGTAAGACAAAATCGTACTGATATTGCAAAAGTAGCTTTATCGCCTCACTGCATTTGAATGCATGGTGGATAGAATACCCGTCAGAGCCGAACAATCGCGTTAATTTACACGCTATGAGTTCTTTTTCTGCAAGTTCGTCATCTATTATCAAAACTTTAATCATAACACAGCCATGCCGCATAATGGTGTACCAATGATTAAGTGCTGAGGAGTAGGCCGCTATCTAAGTTGTAAATTACACTTATGGTAAATATAGGCTTAATTATTAGAAGCATTCCGAATGGCAGCATTTCGATTGGCTATCACAAGACTTATCTCATAGGATTGCTTGGCGCTCATCTCTGACATAATAAGGCCAGCCTTTGCGCTGTTCATATCCCGGAGGAAGCCCGCCGCAAAGGCCGGCGCCATGCTATCAAATATTTCTGCCGCCTTTTTAGGCTTCATTGTCGAATACATAGAGATCAGATGATCTAAATCTTCAGAGGCGACGGCTTCCATCCGCGCGAGCTGTGCTTCAACAGAGGATTTTGTTGTTTGAATGTTTTCTAACTGTGCTGAGAGTTTAACTTCTAAGGCTTCAAGCGCTGTTTCTCGCTCATTCAAACTAATCTTTTGTTTTTCGATGCGGTCTTTCTCTGCTAAAATTGCATCGGCCATTGTGCTGGTGAGACATATAGCGTCTTCACTCAGATTTTCATCACCGCTGACGTCTGAGAGTACAGGCTTTGCAGGTTTATCCGTCTTGGTTTCAACAATGCCGTCGGCTTTGTTCTTCGCTGAGGCAAAAGACAAATTCGTAAGTTGCAATGCCGTGACAAGGCCAAAACTTACTGCAATTATTGGAAGGATACGGCTCTTCATGATTTGAAATATTTCCGCGCTTGTAGAAAGCCGACTTTCTTATCACTCACACCTTTTTTCTGAACGAGTGCATCAATATTATCGAACAGCTCATCAATTGGGTCTTTGTTTAATGATTCAACTTTGGATGTTTCGATAGGTTCAATCGTCGTTAAAATGTCATCTGTGTCATTGGCATTGATAACAGCCGCTTGTCCCTCTGGGCTGAGTATTTCTGATAGTGTTTCATCAAGCTGCGAAACGTCGTCTTGAGCCGGCGATGTAGAGGCTACAACGCTCAGGTGACTATCTGGTTTGACAGGGCTTTCATTCGCATTTTCTGCGTTGTCGTCTTCGTCAAAAAACGAAGAGAGATCTGCAGCGGCCTTAAAAGCCGTGAGGCGGCGATACTTTTCAATGTCAGCAACAATTTTCAAAAGACTAGAGGCTGTGTTCTGTGCTTTGCCAATTGCGTGTGGGAGCTTGGTTTCCACATGTGGTGTTAACTCAGATTTTAATTTCTCAGCCCGAACGAGAACCCGCTGCAAGGCGAGGGTTTCCGCCTCTACTTTTGCAGAGGCCTGATCCGCCTTTGATAAAAGGGCGTTTAAGGTTTCAATGGATTCGACAGTAGAGCTCTGGGCTTGTTTAGCGGCTTGGTGTGTTTCTTTAATCGCGTTGGTAAGGGAAACAATTGACGCGCCAACACCAGATTTGAGACTGCTGAGGCCTTTGAGCCGTCTATTCAGTAAAAGACAATAAAGGCAGGCCACACCAGAGACCAGTAACAGGACAATGTCTTGAACAAAAGCGAAGTTGAAGGGAAGTGACATAAAAGGGCCTGCTACCTGATCAAAAATTCAGTTATAAGGATACCGGAAACATTACTGTCTCCGAGGACGAGTTTTGCGCGACGTAGTAATTGGGCGCGTAGCTGCGGCAAGAAAGCTACATCTTGCAATTGTTCGACTTCGATGGCCCGCAAATAACTCATGAAAGCATCGCGTAACCGTAAGTCGTTCGGGTCAATTGACCCAACCATAGATTCAGGTGTTTCTAAGGCCAAAAGAATGCGTAACACTTGCTTGTCTTCGCGTAGAGATAAGGTGAATTCATTCAATTCAACAATGCCTGTATCCGCTGATGTGAAGTGAAGAGGCTCAGCATCATACTCATCCTCTGCTTCATCATGTACAACAGGTGCGCTATGCGGCGTTGGCAAAGAGTATACTGTAGCAAAAGAAGCTGCGGCAAGAATGAGAGGGGTGACAATCGTTCCGATTAATCCACCTTTGGATTTACCCGATTTAGCCTCTGAATCACCATTGGCAGGTGCGGGCGCTTTTTTGGATTTTTTAAGCTTAGCCAAGATTCGAATCTCAATACGGTTAACTGGAACTTAATAAAAAACACAGAGTAGTAAACCATCTGTTAATTATTAACATAGTATTGAAAAATACACTGATTTGTTTGTCATTAGACGCAGTTTAGTGTGCCTCACTGGTGAAAAGGACTTTTTCCAGGATTTATTCCAAGGCAATAGGATGAATATTATTAACGTGTGGTTGGCTCTGCCACTACAAAAACGAATTTTTTCCATCGCGAGTGTTCTCGCTACGATGGCCTTTGTCTTCCTTTTAGCCAGTGTCACCATGAAACCAAAAATGGGTTTGCTCTATGCTGGGCTTGACCAAGCTACGGCGGGGGACGTTATTGCTCGTCTGGATGGTCTCGGGGCCAAATACGATGTCCGCGGCAATGCCATTTATACTGATATAAAACGTCGCGATTCATTACGCCTTGAGTTGGCGCGAGAAGGCCTGCCCAAGCAAAGCGTATTAGGATATGAACTGTTTGATGATTTAAACAGTTTTGCCATGTCTTCTGAAATGTTTGACGCGACTTATTGGCGTGCAAAGGAAGGCGAGCTAGCCCGCACTATTCTGGCAATGCCAAATATTAAAGCGGCCCGCGTGCATTTAGGGACACAAAAAGCCTCTGGTTTTTCTAAGGGCCCAGAGGCAAATTCAGCCTCAGTCACGGTATCTACCTCCTCTGGGATGACGTCAGAGCAAGCTAAAGCCATCCAGTACCTTACGGCTCTCTCTATCGTTGGACTAAAGCCCGAAGATGTTGCTGTGATTGATACAGTCAGAGGACTAATTGTCGGGCCGGGCTTAAATATGCCAGCGGAAATGGGTGGTGACGGCGAGATTGAACGTACCGCAAAACTCAAAGAAAATTTGATGTCTATATTAGAAGCACGTGTTGGCGCCGGGAATGCCCGTGTGAGTGTGTCTTTGGACGTTGACCGCACGCGCGAGAGTTTCACGGAGCGTAAATTTGATCCAGAAAGCCAAGTTGTTAAGTCTCAAACGACATCTGATGTGTCGGATACGAGTTCAGGTCAGAACTCGGCAGTTACAATTGCCAGCAACCTGCCTGATGGCGGCGGGGCGGCTGGTAATAGTAATTCGGAACGAAGTGAAACCAGTGAAACGGTCACTTATGAAATCTCTGAAATGGTGCTTAATCGCGAAATCATGCCCGGTGCAATTAAACGTATGACAATTGCCGTTCTTGTGGATGATCAGCAAATTATTGCCGAAGATGGGACCGTTACGACACAGCCGCGGACGCAAGAGGAAATCACGGTTTTACGTGATTTGGTCGCATCGGCTTCGGGGCTGGATGAGGAACGGGGCGATGTTCTTACGGTCCGTTCACTGGCCTTTAAAAAACCAGAAGAAGTCGATTTTGTGGTTAAGCCAAGCTTGATGGAACAGTTCACAGAGCAATATCTGTGGAGCACAATTCAATCAGTAATTTTGGGTCTTGTGGCCTTATTATTAGGATTGTTTGTCGTGAGGCCGCTGCTTTCACAAAGCGGCGCCGCGACACAAAAGAATTTGGACGACCTCTCTATGGCGCCAGAATTACTTCCCATGAGCTTAAATGAAACGCCCGACGGTGGCCAAGCACAAATGGGCATATCCCAAGCGTCTGAACCCCTAAAGCTTAGCGGCCCTGTTTCAAATGACCCTGTAGATTTGTTGAATAACAAAGCGAGCGAGCAAGTTGATGAAGCGACAGAACTTCTCGCGAGTTGGTTAAGCGCGGAGCCTAAACCAACATGAGCCAGCAGAATTTCATAACGCAAAGCAGCCTTGTTGCAAAGACACCTAAGGCCTCTCACAATTCTGATGGCCGCCTCATCATGGCGGATTTTTCGGTTTTTCATGCCGTTTCTGACAACCGTGAACACTTCGTTGACCCTGAAACAGCGTCTCAAGAGAATCAAGATTACCTAAACGGCGTAGAAGCGGGGAAAGCGGAGGCCCGCGCAGTATATGAATCAACCATTCAGGTGATGGAGAAAACTCTAGAAACTTTAAAGTCTTCATTTGCCAAACAGGTGAGTGAGATCGAAGCGAGTCATGGCCGCGTCATTGCAAAGTGTTTGGAAGCCGTATTACCTGACACTGCGAATAAAATTTTACTCTCCGAAATGAATAAAGTTTTAGAGCAAGCAGCCAATGCCGAAATTCAAGGGCAAATAATTGTAAAGCTTCACCCTCATAATATTATTGCAAAAGATTTCTTGAAAGGAAAAGGCGGAGTAGACTTTAAGGTTATTGAAACTGAAAATATGCCCGAAGACGCGGCCTCCTTTATGTGGGAAAAAAGCCGCGTAGATATCGACCCTATGACAGCAGCGAAAACATGCTTGGACTTAATATCAAGACAGTTTGGTGAGGTCCTTTCCATCACGCAATCCCCACAATCAATTAACAAAGAGGCGTAATCATGAGCCAATCTGATACGGATTTTGTAGACATGCCAACAACAGCCCCTGATCCATTAAATAACGAATCTGGCAGCTCTGATATCCCTGTATCAGAGCGCCGGGATGGCCAAATGGGGTCGAATTATAAACGTTCAATTTATGCATTACCTGTGACCGTCCAAATGGTCGTCGGTACGGCTCGCCCGACAATTGCTGAACTTTTAAAACTAAAGGCAGGCTCAGTTTTAGAAATGGATAAATCGATTAGTGATCCTGTTGATGTTTGCATCGATAATCGCGTTATTGCGCGAGGGGAGCTCATTGAAACGGATGTTGCGACAGGTGAGATTGGACTCAAAATTACGGAAATCGTTGATATCTCAGAGGACATGCTCTCTGCATGATCACGGTAGAACGAAATAATCATTCGTTCTTACGGCGTATCAGACCCCTAAAGGGTCTTTTCGTCGTTTTAGGGGGCATCATCCTCATGCTTTATATGGGCATAGGAGAGAATGCATGGGCACAAGTCACTGACCAAGTTCCCGGTCAAACGCCAAATCTGGAAGAGAGCCTAGACGGTCTCTTAGACCGAACTTTGCCAGAAGGCGAAGGTGAAGCCGTAGGGTTAGATGCTCGCGTCATTCAATTATTTCTTATTGTCACAGTTCTAAGCCTTGCGCCTGGGCTTGCTATGATGATTACGTGCCTACCGTTCATGTTGATTGTGTTCTCATTTCTCCGTCAAGCTATGGGGCTGCAACAAACGCCGCCGAATATGATGATAATGGGGCTCGCCATGTTTCTGACCTTCTTTGTCATGGAGCCCGTTTTTACGCAGTCCTGGGACGATGGTTTGTCACCCTATATGGACGGTATGATAACTGAACAACAAGCCCTAGACCGCACTCTAACCCCCTTTAGAGGGTTTATGGAGGCCCGTGTAGAGCCAGAAACTATAGAACGTCTGGCGGCCACTATGCCCGACAGAAATTATGATTTGTCAGAGCAAACCCCTATGCCGCTTTTAATTACCTCTTTCATGCTGTCTGAGATAAAACGCGCCTTCCAAATTGGGTTTGTCATTTTCATGCCTTTTTTGATAATTGATTTAATTGTCGCGTCTATCTTGATGGCTATGGGTATGATGATGGTACCGCCAGCCGTGGTGTCTCTGCCATTTAAATTAGCCTTCTTTGTTATGGCAGATGGATGGCTGAAAATTACTGAGGCTTTATTACGTGGATATGGAGTAACTTGATGGCGGACCAAGGCATTATATCGAGGCCCCGTACAAATATCGCCTTACAAGATCAGGGTGTGGACCAAGCAGGGTCTGAAATATCTGATATCACCGATCTGACGGATGCTCAAAAAGCCGCTATCGTTATTATCTCAATGGGGCAAGACTATGCCGCACCCATAGTCGACAAGTTAAGCGACGAGCATATGAGCCGTTTTGTACGGGCGCTCGAAGAACTTCGAGAGGTGCCGCGCCCCAAAATGCTTGCCGTTATTGCAGACTTTGTAGTGAAGTTGAATGGCCGGAAAGGGATGTTCCGTGCAGGTCCTGAAAAGGCTATGGAGATTGCTCGAAATGTTTTGGATGAAGAGCGGATGGACCGCCTTGCCTCACAAGACCCTTATCTGAGACGGAGTAAACCCGTTGTTATTGTGGGGGTTTGGGCCGAGTTGGAAAGAAGGCCAACAAAAGGCGTTAGTGAATTTCTCTTGAAACAAAAAACCCAAGTTGCGACTTATATTTTATCAAAGCTATCGAATGATGTCGTAACAGAAATTTTAGCTGAAATCCCCGAAGATAAAACAATTGAATATATTCAGCACCTTTCCAATGAAACGAAAGTCGCACCCTTTGTAGAAGAGGCGATTGAGAAATTCGTAAGAACAGAGTTCTTGGAAGAAGATGACTTTAAAGGAGGAAGTGAGTCTGTCATCTATGTCGCTGACCTGATGTCCAGCCTTGATAGAGATCGACGTGAACGTATCCTAGAAAGCATTGAAGCCGTGGATAAAGCGCGCGCTAAGAAAATTAGAGATGTCATGCTGACGTTTGATGATTTACCAGAGCGCTTGCCGACATCTGCCATCAGTCTCATTTTCAAAGACTACAATAAAAAAGATTTGATAAATATGCTCAAGGCGGCCTCAGTTGAGTCCCAACCCGTTTGTGAGTTTTTCTATTCCAATATCTCGCAACGTATGGCCGATCAGATAAGAGAAGAAGTCGATATAGCGGAAGATCTGAATGAGAAAGAGGCAGGAAAAGCTATCTCTTCCTTTATGAGTTTCCTCAGCGGGCTCGAGAAAAATGACCGCCTAACATTTTTACCAAAACCCGTGAATACGGAAGAGGCCTTAAGCGCCGCAAGTTAGACCCTCTTAGAAACGCCTATAATTGAAAATGGGCGTTTCTATTTTTTCTTAAATAAAAGCTGGGTTCTTTACTGAAGAACTAATTCAGCGTGTAGCGCGCCTGCTGTTTTAATTGATTTTAGAATATCAATCATTTCCCGCGGAGTGACGCCGAGCGCATTTAATCCGCCAACAAGATCAGGTAGGGTCACACTGTCATCAAGAATGGCAATATTTCCTGGCTCGCCGTCACGGACAGAGATACCTGTACGCGGCACTTGTATGGTTTCACCATAACCAAAAGGGTTGGGCTGGGACACAACAGGGTCTTCAGTAATTTTGATAGAAAGATTACCCTGCGCAATAGCAACAGAGGAGACTTTTACATTTTGATCTAAAACGATGGTGCCTGATCTTTGGTCAATAACGACACGGGCTACCTGTGCGGGTTTAAGTGTGTAGTTCTCAATTTTCCCGATGATATGAGCAGGAGATTGTGAAAGCTTGGAGAGGTCAAGTTCTACTGTACCTGAATCCATTAGTCTGGCGTGCTTTCCGCCTAAACCTTGATTGATTTTAGTTTCAATGCGTTCTGCCGTTGTGAAGTCAGGGGAGCGTAGGGCAAGACGAACTTTGCGCAGGCTTTGAAAATCAAAGTTAATTTCTTTTTCGATACGTGCGCCATTGGGAATAGTACCTGATGTTGGAACGCCTTCAGTAATTGAGGCCCCTTCGCCTTCGGCTTTGAATCCGCTCACAAGGACGCTGCCTTGTGCCAAGGCGTAAACTTCTCCGTCAGCCGCATTAAGTGGTGTCATGACTAATGTACCGCCTGCAAGGCTCTTGGCGTCACCAATGGAAGAGACATTAATGTCAATTTTAGAACCAACCCGAGCAAAAGGTCGAAGAGAGGCTGTTACTAATACGGCTGCCACATTATTCGGACGAAAATCACTACCTTGGATATTTACCCCAAGACGTTCGAGAAGGTTAGACAGAGCTTCTTCTGTATAAGGGGAGTTCCGAATAGTATCGCCTGTACCATCCAGACCAATGACGAGGCCATAACCGACAAGGTCATTTCCGCGGACACCTTCAATATCAACAATGTCTTTGATTTTAACATTGGCCACAGCCAGTTGCGGCATAGTGATAAGCGCGGCAAACAACAATAGAGTAATGGCTTTAAATAGGTTGCGCATAATTCACCGAAGGAAGTTTGTAAGAGACAGGCTAGAGAGACGGGCCGTGATGGTATAGGACGCCTCTAATTGTACCTGTAATTGTTGAAGTTCGGCCGCCGCTTCATATTGATCGCGACCGAATAGGTTTTGGAAGGCGATTGAAAGCGCATTTTTTTCGCTCTCATATTTCTCGCTTACTGATTTCAGTGTTTCTGAAGTCACTCCGATTTCTGATTCAAGTGATATAAGGGCCGAACCGCCATTGCCCGTAATCTGGGCACCCATTTGAAAGAGTTTGTTGGTTTCATCAGTATCCGTTGTCGCCAATGAATCTTGACTAACGGCCATGATGGCTAAGCCTTTAAGCGTTTCTTTGATGGCCTCATGCTGCCCAGTTATACCCAGTTGAATTGTTTGGCCGTTTCCTAATGGAAGGGCAGGCGCAAAATTATCTCCACCTTGATAAATACGAGTCTCGAAATCACCGCCGGCGGTGTCAAAATAGTCATTTACAGCTGATATTGCATCATCCGCATTTGTTGCCGTGCCTATAATCGCACGAAGGTCGTCGAGCAGAACATCTGCGCTCGCAAAAGTTGGCGTATCGGTTTTATCGCCGGAGAATAAATTTCGTTCGCCAAGGGAGACATTGAACTGACCCATTATGAGGCGCAATTTATCTTCCGCTTCATCGGCGATAGGGGCGATCCCTTCTGACGCATTTGAATTGAGGGCGATAACCGCACGTGTGTCTATATTTGACAGGGCTTCTCTGGAGTTCGTGATTGAACGCGTCATCGAATCCAGTCTTGCTGTTGACAAGCTATTTACTTCTTGGGCTTGGATGATGTCGCTTTGTGCTTTTTGTAATAAATGTGCGCGACCTACATCCCCATTCGTCGCTTTGGTGAGGTCTGATTGCAGACCAGACACGGCCTCTTGTGAAGCGGTTTGAATTTGGTCACGAATTTGCGCCGTTGTTCGGCCGAGGCGGGTATATCCGAGTAAGTCTGGGAAGCTGGCCGTTTTCATCATATCACCTAGAGGCTCAGTAACGTATTAATCATATCGCCAATCGTTTGAATGACGCGCGCATTTGCTGAATAAGATTGTTCGATAACGAGCAAAGACTGGAGTTCTTGGTCAACATCGACGCCAGTGGCCTCGATTTCAGCGTCACTTAAAATATCAAGGCGCGCTTTGGTACTCGCATTAATTGAATCATAGCGCAGAGACTGTTCGCCAACTAGGGATGTAATCCCTGCCGCCGCGCCAATGACGCTGAACTGACCACTTAATCCAGAACTGGCCGATGCTGGCTGGGCGTCCGTCATAGCCGCAATCATATTAGTGATTAAGGTTGAATCGCCAGAGTTACCGACTGCGGTTGCGCCAATGCCATCCCTTAATCGATAGGCTTCTCCACCCGTATTAGGGTTGACGGCATTGTTTAATTTAATGCGAGAGGCTGCTCCGCTGGTTTGTGTTGGGTCAGCCAACAATGCTGCGTCCGTGAATAAACCTTGAGCGCCAGGGGCTTTTGTCGGATCTAAACTGTCATCTGAAAAGCGTGAGACGAGATCAACGGCCAGACTATCTAGGCTATCGATAAAATCTGTTGCAACGCTATCGCGGACTGCGAATTCTCCTGCGAGGATTCCAGTTTGAAGTGCATTGCGGTTGTCACCACCAGGTGTGATGTTTTGTTCCCCAACAAAGAGGCCTGATAACACACTACCCGCTTCGCCATATCGCATTTCGCTGGTGATAACGGGGCTTCTGGTAAAAGAGATTTCATTGACAGAGCCAGCTAAGAGATAAACGCCGCTTTCCGTCGTAATATCAATGCGGCCATTGTCGCGCTGTATGTCTTTAATAGGAACGATACTCGATATCGTGTCGATGAGGCTTTGACGTTCATCTTCAAGAGCGGCTGCACCACTAGAGAGGGCATTGACTGAATTAATTTCATTGTTGATGTCATGAATACGGTGGAGAGCGCTGTTGACGATATCGACATTCGTCTCGATATTTTTATCAGCAGTTTCCCGCATAGAAAGCGCAACGTGAGAAAGTGCTTGAAATTGTTGGACAGTTTCATTGGCTGAGGCGATGGCGGCGTTTTGAAGCGCGGATGATTCTGGTGTGGCTTCGAGCGTTTTTAAATCTGCCTCAAAAGCTTCCAGACTGGCGAATAAGCCATAACCACTACCGGGTTCGCCGATTTCATTCGTCAGCGTAGAATAGGCATTTGCGATAACGTCAGTGCGGCCCACGGCTGCGTTAGCATCTCTTTTTAATCGGGAAACCGCGAGGTCTTGCGCGCGTTCAATGGCCGAAACTCTAACCCCAGTTCCGCCATTCGCCGTCACATTGGCTTCAGAGACAACTTCACGTTTTGCATAGTTGGGGTTGGATGCATTTGCGATATTGGATGCCGCAACATCGGCTCTGATTCCGGATTGAATCAGGCCTGAATTGGCATTTGATAAAGCGCTTGTAAGTGACATATCTCTGTATCCCTCTTTCTCACTTTAATATCGAAGTGAGAAAGATGTTTTTAGGAAATTATCGTTTCAAATTTGTCGTTTCTTGAAGCATTTCATCGACAGTTTGAATAATCTTCGCATTCGATGAGTATGCGCGCTGTGTTTCAATAAGCGCTGTCAATTCAGAAGCGATATCGGTACTGGATTCCATAAGAGAATATCCCGCATATGATCCTGTTGGGCCTTCGCCAGCGTCCCAGAAGTAAACTTCACCACTGGTTGATGAAATTTGAAAGGCTTGATTGTCCACAGCGTTCAGGCCATTAGCATTCGGCACATCCGCAACAGGAATTTGATAAAGTGTCCGTCGGAAACCCGTATTGTAAATGGCTTCCATGAAACCTTGCGGATTAATCTCAACAGATTGCAAGTCACCCACAGGTGATCCGTTCGCTGACACGTCATAAGGTGAAAAATCAGTGCCTAATTGCGTCAATCCAGTGGCTTCACCGGGTTTTCCGATAAACGCTGCGATTGGGCCAGATTGGACCGTAAAGCTAAGTTCACCCGTTGCCACATCATAAGTAGAGCCTGCAGCCGGTGTGATGGTGGCCAATGTCCCACCATCTGCGGTGCCAGCATTGCCGTTGAAAACGACATCAAAATTGGCAATGGGTGTATTGGGGTCGCCGGCTGTATCAACAACGCTGACACTCCATCCGTTATCAACACCTGGCGTCTTGGTGAAGGTCAAATTCAAGGCTTGTTCGATACCAAGAGAGTCATAGTAATCAACTGGTAGAATGAAAGGGTCATCGCCATCTACTGCATTTGCGGGGAGGTTTAGACCAAGATTGATGTTTCGTGTGGCTTCTGCGCTAGACTGACCGAGGTTAGCATTAACAGGCACCAAATCAGATTGGCTCCCACGACTAGGTGCCCCTGTTTCGCCTGTCGCATCTGTTGGCCATCCCAAGAGATAAAGTCCGCTTTGCGTCCTTAGAAAACCATTCTCATCCGCGGAAAAGCTACCTGTCGGAACCATCATAAAGTCGCGATTAGCGGCGTCAGTATTAATTCCAGCGAAATTCGTAACAGGAATCATGCCGTCGCCATTAATGGCGATATCCGTTGATCGACCTGTTGAAATTAAAGACCCTGAACTGGCAACATCTTTGAAAGACGTTGCCCGAACGCCTCCAGCTGAATAAATGCCTTGTTGCTGACTGCCTATGACGAGGCTTGAAAAGTCTACGTCACTACGTTTGTAGCCATAAGTAGCAGAGTTAGCGATGTTATCGGAAATAGTAGCGAGGCGTGTTGAATTTACATTCAAGCCCATAACCCCTGCATTGAGGGAGGAGGAGATAGTCATTTTATTCAATCCTTGAATTTAATGTATGCTCCTCAGGTTACTCTTCTTATCCTTAATAAAGTGTGTAATTTTTAAAATGGCCCCAATAGTGAAGGTTAAATAAACGTTTTCAGGCGTCCATAATCACTATTTTGACCCTAAGGCCTAATATGGGGGACGAAATTTTAAAGGCTCAGTTCATTTAGGTGTCTGAGTTAGATAAGAGTTAGATATCTGAGTTTAAAATCGTAATCGAAATGCGGCGGTTCATTGGAGAATATGGATCGTCAGAGAAGGGCTCTGTCGATGATTTCCCTTCGACACCTGAAATTTGTGTGGCGGGAAACCCAGTTCGCGCAAGAAGACGTCGAGCTGAATTGGCTCTGTCAGAAGAAAGCTCCCAATTTGTATAGTTCCCTCCATTAGAAAATGCATAATTATCAGTATGACCAACGATCTTAATTTGATTGCTGACATCACTGAAAGCGTCTGAGACAATGCTTACGAGAGCTTCTAAAATTGGTGAAGGTTTCGCACTGCCACTTGAAAATAAAGGGCTGTCCGTTTGATCCACAAGTTCAATGACAAGGCCTTCAGGGCTCATCTTAAGCTTTAAGTGTTCAGAAAGTGATCTATCCGCCGCAACCAGTGCTTTGTTCATGGCTTCTATTTTTTGCTGAATATCGGAATCGTTTAAGCCCGGACTTTTCACAGGCGAATTTTTATCGGCAGACTCTCTATCGCTTTCTCCGGCGGCTCCAGAGCCGCTCTTGGCCATTGTGTCTTGCGTATAGAGAGAATCGCCTTTTAAAGCATCTGCCCCGCCCCCTGAGACGGCGGCCAAAGGAATATTCGGATTGAAATAATCAGCAATCCCTTTGCGTTGTTGCTCAGTCGTCGCATTTAAAAGCCACATCAAAAGAAAGAACGCCATCATCGCTGTTACGAAATCAGCATAGGCAACTTTCCATGCGCCGCCATGATGTCCATCTGCAGCATAGACTTTTTTACGGCGGATAATGATTGGTCTTTGAGCATCGCTCATAACTTTTTTCCCGATTCTCAATTTATACCAGATAGTGGCGTAAAATGATGAGTATCCCGGAAAGAAACACGGTAAAGACGGGCCAAAGAATTACGGTTAATGGAGTCTTAAAAATTTTAAGACATTAGAAAGACAATGTCTCTATGGCGGTTACAAATCTATAGCACCGAGTTTCTGTATGAGCGTTTTACGCAAGAAAATTGATAAAGCCGTTTTCACATCATCTTTGGATGTCGAAAAGGTAAAACGCGTGTGGAATGGCCCCCACGAGCAAATTCTAGGCGCGCTTGAGACTTTCATCGAGCCTTTGTTCTGGAAGGCGGATATGATTAATGTCTTTAAATTGACCCCGTCTGACATTTCTAAGGTCTTTCCCGAGCGAGGCATGTACACCGCGCTCGGGCCTACAGATAGAGATGTGAAATGCGTTTTATCACTTGACCCAAAACTAGCCGCTATTGTGTCTAAATATGGATTTACGAGTGAAGTGTCTGATCTTGAAAACTTGGATGCTTATGAATTTTCGGAATTCGACATCGCGATTATGGATGGATTCATCAATGATGTACGGACTATAATTGATATACCTTCATTTATATTTCGGTCTGATTATACGGACTTTTCTCAAATACCGCTCGTCCAAGATAATTCAGAGTGGGTAAAGCTAGAGCTTAACTTTTTGACGAGCTTATCTCCTAAATCAGAATGTGTACGGGTGCGTTTAAGCGTCTTGTTGCGCCTGGCCCATTTGAAAGAACTTCTTAAAAATAGTCCTGATATCGAAGACGAAGATATGGCTATAGTATTCGATGAGGACACAGAGGTTTTGACGCGGCATGTCGATCAGAGCCATACGCCGCTGAGGACAATTCTTGAGAGCCGGGAAATGACTGTCGCGGATTGTACGCGATTAGCGATTGGACAAGTCATTCCTTTACCTGGAATTTCTTTGCAGGAATTGAGAGTCGAGGCTGAATTAAAGAATGACCGCATATGTATTGCTAAGGGAGCGCTTGGTATTCATAAAACGCGCCGCGCGGTAAAATTAGTCGAAGATATTGACGCTTCTTTTATCGAAGCTGCTATGCCTGGGCGAGGCCGTGGAAGCCGTTCGTCAAACTGAAAATTAGTACATAGTTAAGTAATAAGTAACAAATGCGCGTTATCGCCGCTCTATGAGCTCCGTTTTTGGTATTATATTGACAGTGATTTGCGTGTTCGGGGGGTATCTCTGGGCAGGTGGTAAAATGGAGATTATTCTCCACTCTCTGCCTTATGAAATGATGATAATCGGCGGGGCTGCGCTAGGTGCGTTTGCCTGTGGCAATGATATGCACACGATTAAAGCGACAGGGAAAGATTTGATGGCCGTCTTCAAAGGGCCAAAATGGAAACAATCAGATTACACCGATTTATTGTGCCTTATGCATGAACTGGTTCGTATTTCTCGTGAAAACCCAGTTGAGGTTGAAGGACATATTGAAAACCCTGAAGAGTCAGCTTTATTCCAGAAATATCCACGTATCTTAGAATCAACCTCATTCGTTGAAATGATTTGCGATACAATTCGTTCGATGTTGATGAACTTTGATGATGTTTATCAGGTTGAGGAGATGCTTGATAAGCAATTAGAGGGCATGAAAGAAGAATCCCTACATGGGGCTCACGCTTTGCAGAATATGGCAGATGCCCTGCCAGCCCTAGGCATCGTGGCGGCGGTTTTGGGTGTTATTAAAACAATGGCTTCTATTGATAAGCCACCAGAAATTTTAGGGGGTATGATTGGCGGCGCTTTGGTTGGGACATTCCTCGGCGTTTTCCTTGCTTATTCTTTGGTGGGGCCGATGGCCAACAAAGTCAAAGCTATCAGAGAGCAGGAACACTTCTTTTATGCATTGATTAGAGAAGTCTTGGTTTCAAGCCTTCATAAGAATGAAACACAAATTTGTATCGAAGTGGCAAGGCGGAGCGCACCTAAACATCAGCGGCCAAGTTTCTTGGAAATGGAGCAGGCCTTAAAAGACCTGAAGAATGTGGCGGCATGATACAGAGCGCCGCGCCCCGAAATATGTTCCTGAAAGGATTGAAATGCCAGGCTTCAAGCGTGGCTTTTCTGCTTTCATGCACAATAGGGACAATGGGGCTGCTTTCACCTTCTGCATTGGCAGATGATGTTGATAAGAAAAACCCACCTTCGACGATTGAAGATGACCTTTCAAATGCGGCAGATTCTTTGAGCGCCGTTATAGGAAGTGCAAAGCAATCAGGCATTCTTAAGTCGCATTCTAACAAGGCGGTGACGACCCCAGTCCCTGCGGGTGAAAGGCAAAACACGCCACAACCGTTAAATGTCAAATCAGGTAGTTGTCAGGCTTTGTCGGTATTAGATTTTTCTAATCTCAAGACTTTGTCTAATTATGAAGACCTTTCCGCGGCAAAAACCTCAGAGCCACAAGAGAATAAAGCAGGAAACTCTCAGCACATCGCCCGGGTTTATATTAGCTTAGGCTTAGGCATTGAGGCCGCAACGGCCATATCCAATGATAGCTCAGAAGAAGCCAACCTTCTCAGACATGTCGCGATGATATTAGCCGAGCCGAATACAGCACGATATACGGGTGTTTTTAAGCCTTACCAAAATTGCGTAGATACAATATTTCCTTTTGTCGCATTGGATACGCCAGAGGTTCTAGCTAATGACATTGACGGCGCACGGCGCCGCGCCATCATCAATAGCCTGGATAAATATCCGCCAAAACTAAAAGATTTTTTAGAGGTGCATTTGGCGATTAGGGCCTTTGAAAACGGACGTAATAATTTAGGGAATGCGATTTGGAGTAAACTTGAACGTGAAGCCCGTGAAAACGAGACAGCTTTGCCAGAAGAGCGTTATGATGAAGACGAGTTGCTCTATTTAAAAGCTTTATTAGAAGTCAACGGGGATACCGATTATGCGCGGTCTATATTCTCTCACTTGGCTGAGCGTGAAGGCTTGTACCGTCTTTCATCGCTGCAACAACTTACAGATTTAAAATTAAAGTCTATTAGCGGTTCAAAGAGCGGCGGGTCGTCTGTCAGAGGTTCTACAGCGATTGAAGTTGACTTGTTGGAAATGAGTGAAAAGGGCATTGGCAGTAGAGATGGCCAAATTGCAGCCTTCGAACTTGTCAAAAACAGAGTCTATTCAAATAATGTTACAGCAGCTGTAAACGTTACGAAGAAATATTTTCATCCCTCTGATGATCAGTACAAGGCGAGCGCTGAGAAAATAAGATCTCTTATCCAAGCCCGCCTTATAAGCGACAATAATTTGGTCCGGTTGCAGGGACTAAATGGCTTTCTCAGTGAGCGCGACTTTTATGCCGTGACGGACAATTTCCCGGCACTTGAATATGACGCATTATATGCCGCTTTTGAGAGCGGCTTACCTGAATTGCACTCTAGTATTATTTCCGAAGCATCATCGATGCCGGAGAAAACAGATCAGCTATTGCGATCTTCAAAATTATTTGAAGCGATAAAGCACGGGCAGACCTCTTTGAAAGATATTGAAAGCGAAATTAAAACCCTTAGCGAGCCGATGGTCTTACGGATTGCACAATACGCTATTGCTGAAAACGATATTGCTTTGATGCGTATTGTCGAGGCTAATCTGGCCAGTGAAACTGAGGCGCAAACTCTTTCGCGTTCCATTGCCTTTGCTGAAAAACGGTGGGGCGATATCACAGCGACAGAAAGTTCACCTGAAACGACGTCACAGGTAAAAACAGCTAATCTACTGTCACGAGATATCCAAAACCCAGTGACAACAAAAAGTAAAAACTGGCTGTCCTCGCTGCCAAGTCAGCTCAAAGATATTGATACTTCCATTCGTCAAACAAAGGATTTTTTGAATAATGGGTGATTTTAGCTATATCGCAATCTCCCGTCAGTCGGGGTTAATGAAAGAAATGAGCCTCGTTGCAAATAACATGGCGAATTCAGATACCGTTGGCTATAAACGTCAAGGCGCGATTTTTGCTGAACATATTGCAGCCATAGGGTCAACAAACCAATCAGGATCCCCAGAACACAGTTTGTCAATGGGGCACCTTGCGGCGCATTCTCCAGATTTCGGGGCAGGCAGTATGCGTCCAACAGGGGGCAGTCTTGACATAGCTATCGAAGGCGAAGGTTTTTTTATGGTCAATGTTGATGGCCAAACTCAGCTGACACGTGCGGGCAATTTCATGACAGACGCAGAAGGTCGCCTGATAAATGTTGATGGAAATGCTGTTTTAGATTCTGCTGAAGGGGAAATTCAAATCCCTATTGATGCGGGTGAAATCTTTATTGCTGAAGATGGCAGTATAAGCGCGAATGGTGTGGAACTAGGCCGTATTGGTGTTGCCACTGCAGACCCTCAAACTTTGTCACGTCAGGGAAATAACAACTATGTCGCTCGCGAAGGTTTTGCACCTTCTGAATTTACCTTGGTTAGACAAGGTTATCTAGAAGACAGCAACGTAGATCCTATGACTGAAATCTCACGGATGATTGAGGTTCAGCGTTATTACGATGCCGGACAGAAAATCTTCGACATGGAAGATGATCGTATCAAACAAGTTATCTCAACAATCAGGCAAATTTCATAAGCCAATAAGTTAACCGTCAAATGGAGGAGATTCAGGATGAATGCTCTTAAGATCGCTGCCACAGGAATGGCCGCCCAACAGACCCGAGTCGATGTTATATCGAACAACATAGCGAATATGAGTACAACGGCGTATCAGCCGCGTGTCGCTGAATTCGCAGACCTAATTTACCAACAACATCTAACCCCAGGAACGGTGACTTCGCAGACAGGCACGATTGCGCCAGCCGGTGTTCAAATTGGTATGGGTGTTCGCCCCTCCACAGTTTCGATTGAGGTTGTTCAGGGGCCTCTTAGCGCAACTGGCGGCGATTTAGATTTGGCAATTGAAGGGAAAGGTTTTTTCCAAATTGACTTACCTAGCGGCGAAACAGCCTATACGCGTGATGGAAAATTCTATCAGGACGCAGAGGGACTGATTGTCAATTCAGATGGTTATGCCTTGTCTGACAACATCACTATCCCAAGTGATGCGCGAAGTATTTCAATCAGCCTTGATGGCGAAGTTACTGCCTTTTTCGACAATGCCGCCGAGGGGCAACAGATTGGAACAATCACCATGACAGTGTTTTCTAATCCAAAAGGGTTAGAGGCGTTGGGTGGAAATTTATTCAGAGAAACGAGCGCCTCTGGCAATCCTATTGTGTCAGAACCAGGTACAGAAGGCGTGGGTACGATGCGCCAAGGGTTCTTGGAAGATTCTGGCGTTGATGTCGTCGAGGAAATTTCTGAACTCATCGAGGCACAACGTGGATATGAATTGAACTCTAAAATCATTTCCGCCGTAGATGAAATGTATGCAGCCACAACGCGGATTCGATAGGATGAAACTGTTCAAGGTGATTGTTGCGCTTGGCGCAACTGGCTTGATGCTCCCAGATTTCGCTATCGCGGATGAGGTCATTGCCAATTCGACGTTAAGACGGGGTACGCAAATCACGGCGGCTGATTTAAATATTGATACAGATAGTGAATCAGAACGCGTAGCCCTTCTATCACAATATGTAGGTATGTCCGTTGTTCGCACTATCTCAAGCGGCGCAGAGATAAACCCCAAAGATGTTGCTGAACCCGT
Organism: Litorimonas taeanensis; assembly: GCF_003634015.1. Classification (NCBI taxonomy): domain Bacteria; kingdom Pseudomonadati; phylum Pseudomonadota; class Alphaproteobacteria; order Maricaulales; family Robiginitomaculaceae; genus Litorimonas; species Litorimonas taeanensis. The sequence continues at coordinate 1,617,758 of NZ_RBII01000001.1, read as the reverse complement.
TCAAGTCAAACGAAACTCTACGGTGAAAATGATTTATCGATTGGGTCGTCTGGAAATAACAGCAACTGGCCGTGCGTTGGGTGAGGGGCGTATGGGCGACATTATTACGGTTATGAATTCTGAATCCCGAAAACGGGTCGAGGGCCGTGTTACAGGATTGGGCGTTGTGGAGATGATAAGATGAACTATTTGAAAACACTAACAGGTCTCTGCTGTGTTATCAGCCTGTCGGCCTGCGCGACAACTAAAAGCCAGAAGACAAAAGCAGAGTTTACACAACCTATTCCATCAATGAGCTATGCCCCCAATAATTACAGGCTAGATTCTGCGCCAGTCAATCAAACTCATTCTGGCATGAATGCACAAGAAACGTCACTTTGGAATAATAGTCCTAAATCATTATTTGGTGACCGCCGAGCGAGCCGAACGGGTGATATTCTCACGGTTTTGGTAGAAATAGATGACGAAGCTGAGTTGAAAAATTCAATAACAGAAGATCGTCAAAATTCTGAGAACCTAGGCATAGGAGCCTTTTTTGGATTACCTGAAAAGTTGAATGGAATTTTACCGGCTGGAGCTTCTACCTCTCCCGCTGTTGATTTAAGTCGGTCTCGAAATCTGGCGGGCGATGGGTCAATAAAACGCGAAGAAAAGATTACTCTACGATTGGCCGTACAGGTTGTTGATGTTCTTCCAAACGGATATTTGCAGTTAGCGGGTAAACAGCAAATTATGGTCAATGACGAAGTGCGTCATCTGCAAGTGAGTGGCCTTATTCGGACGCAAGACATCTCACGTCAGAATATTATTACTTATGATAAAATTGCGGATGCCCGAATTTATTATGGCGGGAAAGGTCAAATTACTGACGCGATTAAGCCTCGTGCCGGTAATAAAATCGTTCAAACCATTATACCTTTTTAGTAGGTCATTATGATTAAATCGCTTGTTAAAAATGCTGTTCTTATCATTGCCGTCATAGCCGGAGCTGTGGGGGCGAGTTTTTATAAAACGTCTCTGGCAGATAAAGAAGTCTCTAGTCACTCTGAGGCTAAACCCGCAAAAAGTTCAGGTCATGGGGAGAAGAAAGAAAAGAAAGATGACGCCCACGGGAAAAAGGCCAAAGGCGGAGATTCTCACAAAGGCGCTGATGCCTCATCGGTAAATTATTTAAAGTTCAAACGACAATTCGTTATCCCGGTGATGCAGAATAAAAAAATCACCAGCTTGGTTATTATGAATTTTAATATTGAGCTTGATGGCTCGGCGTCTGCCAATAGTTTTGCTTATGAGCCTAAGCTCAGAGACGCCTTTATGCGCGACCTTCTTAATCTATCGAATGAGGGGGTTTTTGATAATGATTTCACATCTCCTGAGACATTTGAATATATCCGTGAGACTCTGTTAGGATCCTCCAGACGTATCATGAAAGATGGCGTTCAGAATGTGTTGATTTTAGATATCGCAAAACGAGACACGTAAAATTACTTGATTAGCTGAAACAAAAAAGGCGCATCAATTTTGATGCGCCTTTTTTCATTCCCGATAGTATATTTCTAGCTGTCTAATTCTGTTTGATTATAAAGACTTTGCGCTAGCATTTGGGCGATATCTTCTAAAACCTGATTGCCTTCGGCTTGAAGCTCAAGATTGGAAAAGGTTGCCAATTGCTCAACGAATTGAGTTGAATCCAAAGGGGCAAGCGGATCTTGGTTTTTAATTTGAGCGGTTAGCAAAGTTAGAAACGTGGTGAATTGTTCGGTTTGTTCCGACGCTGTGCTTGTCTCAGTAGTGCTGTCTGTTGATGTTTCAGATGTCGATTCTGTGACGATTGTCGTGTCTTTGCTCGTGGTCGAGACAGTATCTTCTAAGCCAGCTTGGGGTTCAGAAGGAATAGCATTGGCTAAAAAATCTGACGCTTTATTCTGAGTCGTTAAACCAATTAAACTTGATACATTCATGCGTTTATCCTCTACTTTATCCTAAAGTCGAATATCGATTTGTGTTCTGTGTTCACCGAGCTGATATGCAGGCGGCTGTGATGGGGTGGACGAATTATCCTTCTGACCTTGCTGAGCCTGAAGACTATATGACTTAGCCTTGTCATCTTGAAGGTCTTGGTTGGCACCACTTCCAGTATTTTGCTCAAAGCTAAGATTAACAGAATCAAAGCCGCTATCGCTTAACAGTTGATGGAAAAAATCTTGGCGTTCTCGCAAGATAGCATGACTATCCGCTGAATCCGCTTTCACAATGACTGTAACCGCATTGTCCTGATCAAACAAAAAATCGATATAAACACGGCCCATTTCAGGTGGGTCGAGTTGGACAACTATCCCTTTGGGCGTTTCTTTGGCGGTAACAATCGCCTCGGAAATAGTATTAGACACAGTATTCACAATAGCATTCGCAACAGGGGATTGCGGTGAAAGCGAAGGCTGTGTGATTGAGGCAATAGGTCCTGCACCCGTTTGGGTGCCAGATATAGAGAGCCCTATAAGCGGGGATGACGTTGAGGATTGGGTCAACACATCTCCCGAATGGGAATTTGCTGTGAAACCTATATTTTGGATTTTCTCTTCGAAGAGCTGTGCATCTAGGTCTTGTTCACTGCCTAACTGTTCCTGAAGATCTAGGTCTATCTCGACGGAGTCTGCCGCGGCGTCTTCTATGTCTTCTATTTCTGAAATATCAATTTCGAGGTCAGTGTCTTCTTTGGCCGAGCCTTGTGTAGAGGCGTTTAATGCGAGTGGCGCCAATGTTGGCACCACCCCGCTAGCGGCTGTGTTCTGAGCATGCGTTGAAATGAGCAAGTCAGAGGATTTAATATCGTCCGCTATGGTTTGACTTTGTAAGATTTGTTCTGACGCATCAATTGTTGTTTCCGCCTTCACCGTAGAGAGCGTTTCGACGTCAAGATAACTAGCGGCTGTCTCTGGGGCCTCGTGACCTTTAATCGTATGAAACTGTGGCTCTTGTTCAAGACTAGCCGAGATTGAGGATTGTAAATCGGTCTCAACGCCGTTTTCGCCTACAGTTAGTGAAAGGTCTGCTGGGGTGGTATCATCACTTAAAGGGTGTGAAGCCTTTATAGTATGAAATCCTGACTCAATTTGATCTGAGGGCTTGTTCTTTAACGCCTCATTGCGTGTGTCATTAAGTCTTTTTTGAGTATCGGCCTCTGATTGAAGGGCTGCAATAAAATCTGCTTCTTCTTTTTTTGACCGTAATTCATCATAGCTATCTTGATCGCGCATTGGGTTGTTATTTGTCCCAATGTTCTGCGACGGGCCCATGCGGCGGACCTCAACTCCTGTACGGAGCTGTAGTAGTGATGAATCCTTCATAGAACATTTACTATATAAACAATCTTAACCAACCCTTTACGAGTTTGGGAATAGGGCGGGGTAGGAGATTTATATGACAGGATTCATGTCCCCGATACAAACAAACCCATTATCGGCTATGACAGCCGAGACTGTGTCTGCGCCTCATTCTACTGTTCAGTCAGAAGGCAAAGAGGATGCAGAAATCATGCAGGCCGCCAAAGACTTTGAGGCCGCCTTCATTACACAAATGCTTAAATATAGCGGCCTCGGCGAAGCCATGACCAAGAATGGCGGCGAAGATGTGCAAGCCTTTACAGATTTTTATATAGAAAACTTCGCAGAGAAAATTGTTGATAAGGGCGGTTTTGGTCTCGCTGATAAGTTTTACGATAAATTATTGGCCAAAGAAACAGCCCATGCAGAATTAGAAAGTGTATTAAATGTCAAATCTTAAAGCGACGCTTTCGGCGCTCATGAAAGTGGTAAAAGCAGAGAACACAGAGCTGCGATCCGGTGTTTATACGACGATGAAGGACACTTTGTCGGCTAAGTCTAATTTAATGAAACAATTAGAGGCTGGTTTACAGTCAGAGGTAGGGGCCCAAGATAAACCAGCCCTTGCTGAAGACCTTAAACGGCTAGAAAGTATTCTCAAAGAGAATGACTATTTAATGAAGTCGGCCATTAATAGTGTCCGACTTGCCTATAAACAGCTGTCAGTTATTCGAAATACAGAAAAAAAAGTAGGGGCCTATAACCGGTTCGGGAAGACACTCTATATGGAAGACCAGCATGGCCTCCGTAATAAGCTTGTTTAACGACCTGTATGGAACCTGAACAGAAACTGCCAAAAATATTTATATCGGTTTACTATTAATTATTATTTCCAGCTTAGTAGAGAATACAACTCAGGAGAGTTTGTGGTTTTGGGCTTCATGTCCGGCAATCACGTCAAGGATGACTTAGGGGTTCCGCAAGGGACAATTCGGGAAATATCTCAATAAAAACGCCTATCGGTGAAAAAAGGAAAAACCTATGTCTAGTATTCTTACTAACAACAGCGCAATGGTCGCTCTCGGTACACTACGTGGTATCAATAATAATCTTGCCTCTGTTCAGAGCGAAATCTCAACAGGTAAAAAAATCTCATCTTCATCTGACAATGCGGCTATCTGGTCAATCGCGACAGTTATGCAAGCCGACGTTGACAGCTTCTCACAAGTTTCTGACAGCTTGAACCTTGGTTCTGCTACAATTGGCGTCGCTCAGGCTGGTGCTGAACAAGTTACAGAGCTTCTACAAGATGCCAAAGCTGCTATCGTTGCTGCAAATGATGCATCAGTTACAGATAGTGACCGTGCAAAATATCAAACAGATCTTGCTGAAATCACATCAACAATTAGCTCAATTGTTGAAGCGGCTTCATTTAACGGTCAAAACCTTCTTAAAGATGGCGACGCTGTTTCAGTCTTGTCTTCATTGAACCGCGGCACAGACGGTACAGTAACGACAGGTAACGTTGCTGTAGCGCGTCAAGATTTGACTACAACGACTGCTGTGACAGCAGTTGCGGGCGGCGCAGCTTCTAGTGGCGAAGCAGGCTTTATTACTTTCGGTTCAGGTTCAGCAGCTGATGATGGTGGTACTGACACAATTACTATCCAAGGTGGTGCGGGTGCCGTTACTGCAGGTTCAACTTATAGCTTTGATGCAACGCCAAATGGTGGTGCTGCCGTAACTTTCACTTACACGGCCCAAGAAGGTGACGATATCAATGATGTCGCTGCTGGCTTGGTTGAGGAGCTAACAAACGGCCCTAATGCAATTGCTAACACGACGGCCTCAATTACAACGCCAGCGGCAGACCCCGCATCAGATAACGTTGTAATCACCTTTACAAACAATGTACCAAATGGCGGCGGAACTGAAGATATCGCTTTGGATGGTGCGGCGACAATCATTGAAGCTGTTGAAGAAAGAGCTGCAGGTGGTCTAGCCGCTCTTTCTGACCTTGATATTTCAACATCTGAGGGTGCAACGTCTGCATTGGGCGAAATTGATGCGCTTCTTCAAACTGCTATCGACGCAACAGCGTTCTTTGGTTCAAAGCAAAGCCGTATTGATAACCAAAATGAATTCATCACGACTTTGGCTGACAGCTTGAAAACAGGTATTGGCGCATTGACTGATGCAAACCTTGAAGAAGCGTCTGCGCGTCTTCAGTCTCTACAGGTTCAACAGCAGCTAGGTGTCCAGGCCCTTACAATTGCTAACCAAAACCCACAAACACTATTGGCTCTATTCAGATAGAAACAATAATGACCTAAAAATAGCCAAAGCGGATGCTCCGCTTTGGCCTTCTAAAATTCCCAAAGTATTTGAGAAGATAAGAGTATGGATCAGAAACAAAATGCGCTCCGCGGCTATGGTCAATCACAAAGACAAACCGCGTCTGACAAACATATAGAGCTGCAATTGTTCTCTTCGATCACAGCGCGACTTCGCGCTCAAGTTTCCAAAGAATCAACCAAATTAAACCCTGTCATGGCGCAGGCCTTGATTGACAATGCTAAGCTTTGGAACATTCTATTTTGTGATCTCGTAAGCGAAGAGAATTCTCTTCCGCTGCCTATCAAGCAAAACTTGATTTCATTGGCCGAATTTACCCAAAATCACACAAAACGTGTATTTAGAGGCGAAGCCGGTATGTCGATATTGGTCGAAATTAATGACTCTGTTATTATCGGGTTAAAAGCCTCTTTAATGGCGAATAAGAACGCACCACAGACAATGCAAGAGGTCGCCTAATGTCTGGTCTTGTCATTAGTCTTAAACCAAACGAAAAGTTTTTGGTAAATGGTGCGCTTCTGGTGAACGGTGATAAGCGCTCACAAATTTGTATTCCAAATGATGATACTCATGTCCTTCGAATGAGTGATGCCTTGCATCCAAATGACGTGAATACGCCTGTGAAGCGTGTGTATTATGCCGTACAAATGATCCTCTCAAGCGATTGCAAAGCCGAGGAAATGGATAAAGATGTTAAAGCGGGTTTAGACGCATTGAAAGCTGTGTTCGAAGGAACGCCAATGCAAATACCGTTAGAAAAAGCAATGCTGGCTTTCCTTAAAGGCCGTTATTACTCGGTCCTTTATACATTGAAATCTCTACTAACAATCGAGGAAGAGTTGCTCAATCGTCACCGGAAAAATGACCCTGTAACATTAACGCCAAAGGCCAACTCGCCTCAAACCAACTCGCCTCAAACCAACTCTATGACACGAGAGTTGGAAACCGCGCGCTCTGCATAATTTATGGCTTTCACGCCCGTCATACCGACGACCGGACTCGCAGGGTGGAATTTTCTTCAACAAACCCTCCCGCGCCAAGAAGAGATTTTTTCTCAATCTCCTGAAGTTTCAAGAGAACTTGAATATTTCAATGAAAATATCGGCAATGTTAAAACCCTTGATGATTTCATGGGAGACAGACGTCTGTTAAGCGTGGCCTTAGGCGCTTTTGGCCTCGGTGATGAAATTGATAAAGGGGCCTTCGTTCGTAAAGTATTAGAAGAAGGCGTCACGGAAAGTACCGCTTTTGCCCGCCGCTTGGGTAATGCGGATTATCTAGCCTTCGCTGAACGATTTGATTTCACCAATGGTGACTTAAAACTTTTCCAGACAAATATAGATGACATAATGGCAGACTATGAACGCCAGAGTTTCGAGGTGGAAGTCGGGAATGTCGATGAAACGATGCGGCTAGCACTGAATTTTGAGCGTAAAATTGCGGATTATGTAGGGCAAGGCTCGACGGAGAGTGGGGGATGGTTCCAACTCATGGCATCTGTACCCATGCGAACAGTGTTGGAATCCGCCTTTAACCTGCCTAGTTCGTTTGCAAATCTAGACATTGATAAACAACGGGAAATTTTTTCTGACAAGATGAACGCCAAATATGGTGACAAATCCATTGAGTCTTTCAGTGATCCAGAGGTCGTAGCAGATCTCATTCAAAATTACCTATTGAGAGAAGAAATTGACGCAGGCCCCACAGCTTTGACAACAGGGGCGACAGCTCTGTCCTTGCTGAGCAGTGCCAGTTCAGGTTTTGGCTCATCAAGCCTGCTAAATATCATCCTCTCGAATGGCTAAGGCATAAGCGGCGTTTAAGTCGAGGCCTCTTCTTCTTTTACAAGGACAGCGTGAAGCGCTTTAAAACTATCCTCAATGGACTGTGCCTCTGTATTGCCGATAAAACTTTCTAAGGCTGGGTAAACCTCGATAGCTCTATCCAGTTTTGGGTCGCTACCTTGCACATAAAGACCCGCCTGAATAATGGCTTCGGCTTCTTCGTAACGCATGATGTGTTCACGGCCCATTTGTAGAGCTGAATTTTCCTCTGCTGTTGCCGCGCTCGGTAATGAGCGTGAAACGCTTCGTCGAATGTCAATGGCAGGGAAACGGCCCCGTTCTGCAATTTCGCGCGCTAAAATTATATGCCCGTCCAAAATGCCTCTCACAATATCAGCAACGGGTTCTTCCATGTCAGACCCTGCCACAAGAACGCTGAATACGGCCGTAATGTCACCACTGCCATCCACGCCAGGGCCAGAGCGCTCACACAGCGCCGCCAAAGAGCGAAAGGTAGAAGGCGGAAAGGCTTTGAGGGCAGGGACTTCACCGGCGCTTAGGGCGACGTCTCTATGCGATTCAGCATAGCGCGTCAGAGAATCAAACAAACAAAGAACTTGCTTGCCTTCGTCTCGGAAATATTCGGCCGTGGCCATGGCGAGTTGTGCAGTGCGAAGTTTAATTGCAGAGGGCATATCCGATGTGGCTGCGAAAACTATGGATTTCTTCATACCTTGTGGGCCCAAGATTTTATCTACGAAATGGCGGACTTCTCTGCCCCTTTCGCCAATTAAAGCGATGATAGTAATGTCCGCATTCGACGATCGCGCGATGGTGCCCAATAGGGTGGATTTACCCACACCAGAACCTGCAAATAAGCCAACTCTTTGACCTTGGCATAAAGGTAAAAATGTATCGATGGCCGCCACGCCAGTGTTCAATCTTACCCCAAGCGCCTTTCTACGAATAGCGGGGGGCGGCAATGCCTCGAGCGCTACAGAGCGCTGCCCGCGCCTTGGTTCTATCCCATCAATATCCAATCCTTCATGGTTGAGGATGCGGCCAATCCAGTCGATTGAAGGGTAAATTTTGGGCTCGGTGATATGCTCGACGCGCTGTCCTATCTTTAAATCAGAGGCCGTTCCATGGAGGGTGGCTAAAGCGGTTTTAGGTTCTAATCCGATAACCTCGCCCTTAACCTTTCGGCCGTCATCTTGTTGGACTTCAATCAGAGCTCCTTGTCCCAAGCGATGATTGAGCCCTGCAATATGCAAGGTTTGGCCCGAAATACGCACAATTTCCCCGAAATAACGGATAACGGGCGTAAAATCGACTTGTCCTAAGTCTGATTCAAGGTCTGTCATAAGAGCGCTGTGACGTAAGAATGTTAATATTTTGTTCTTATCTGTTAACTTATCGTTCAACTATTTAGTGTACGAAACCTTAACGTGGTTAACTTAGACTAGGATTGTCTCGCCATGCTGAAGAGCACAAATATAGTGAATCTGACGTCTTCTATGGCGTCACACGCGGCCCAAAGGCACGCGGTTATTGCGGAAAATATAGCCAATTCCGACACCCCAAATTACAAAGCTAAAGACCTTCAACCTTTTGCAGACGTTTATAAAGCAGCGCTTCAAAAAGGCGATGACGTAACGGGAGTCGAGTTTCGAACAATCGAGTCCAATATGGGAGATACAACCTCTCCAAATGGCAATTCTGTTTCTCTGGAAGACCAAATGATGCGCTCGGCGCAAACACAAAATGATCATGCAATGGCGCTGATGGTTTATAAAAAATCATTGTCACTTATGAAAATGGCTATCGGTAAAAACTTATAACAACAAGACGTGAAGGGTAGTCTAGGATGGACAACTCAATCTCAAAATCAATTACCGCCGCCGCTGCAGGCATGAATGTGCAATCATTTCGCCTTCGTGTAGCCAGTGAAAACTTATCGAATGTCGACACACATGGTTATCAGCGAAAAATGATGACCTTTGCTCAAGAAATGGATCAGATAAACAATGTAAACCGTGTCGCGGTTGACCAAGTGATGCTAGATCAATCTGCTGGCGAGCAAATTTATGATCCGTCTCACCCACTGGCAGATGCAAGCGGCTTTGTTGTGTCGTCTAATGTCGATATGATGATTGAACTTGCTGATGCGCGTGAAGCCGGCCGTTCTTACGAAGCTAATTTATCGACATTCCGCCAAGCCACCCAAATGTATCGCAGCCTTATTGATCTTCTTAGAGATTAATAAGCAAAGAATAGCAGGAGCTTTCTATGCAACCCTCATCCATTGGTGCGATGCGCCACTATCAAATGGCCAAACAAGCTTTGTCAAACGAAACAGGTGGCGCTAGCCCAGATGTTTCTAAGGTTGGCGGCGGCGAAAACGCCCTTGTTGAAGGCGTAAAAGATTTTGCTCAAGTCTTTGAGAATGTGGAAACACAAACACAAATGATGGCAAGCGGTCAAGCGGATGCACATTCCGTCGTCGAGGCGATGGCGAATGCCGAAGTCGCGTTAGAAACAGCTGTGACTATCCGAAACCGCGTCGTGGAAGCTTATCAAGAGTTATTGAGGATGCCTATCTGATGACAGACGCAGAAATTCTGTCGATTTTGCGCCAGTTTTTCTGGAGTGCTGCTCTGATTGCAACGCCGCTACTCTTAGCGGCGCTACTCGTTGGTATGTTAGTCGGTTTGCTCCAAGCCTTAACCTCAATCCAAGAAATGACTCTGACCTTTGTGCCAAAGCTAGGGGTGATGCTCCTCGTATTTATTGCAACAGCTGGGTTTATGGCGCGAGTCTGTGTGAATTTATTTGATACGATTGTTATTCCAATCATCAGCAGCTGATGGTTTTTAGGATTGAATTAAAACGATATGCCGAAAGCTCTAAGCTCCATATTTAAAAACCCCACCGTTTTTCTGGCTGTTGGTTTAATGTTTGTCATTGTCATGATGGTTTTACCAATGCCGTCATGGGTATTAGATGTTGGCCTTTCCGCATCTTTCGCTTTTGCTATTCTGATTTTTACGATTACGCTCTTTATTGAACGCCCCCTAGATTTCAGCTCGTTCCCCTCAGTCCTATTGGCGGCTTTGCTATTGCGGTTGTCACTTAATATTTCATCGACAAAATTAATCATCGGGGAAGGGCATACAGGGCCCAGTGCAGCCGGCGGTGTTATTGAAGGTTTCGCCATGTTCGTCATGGGCGGCAATATCTTCATTGGACTTATCGTTTTCTCTGTTCTTGTCATCGTGAATTTCATGGTGATCGCAAAAGGCGCAGGGCGCATGGCAGAGGTCGGCGCTCGCTTTGCTCTTGATGCTATGCCCGGGAAACAAATGGCGATTGATGCAGATCTGTCGGCAGGGGCGATATCACATGCAGAAGCCAGTGCACGCCGTATTACAGAGCAAGAAGAAACAGCCTTTTTAGGCTCACTTGATGGCGTGTCGAAATTTATGAAAGGCGATGCCGTTGCAGGCATACTGATTACACTGCTGAATTTAATAGCTGGTATTGGTATTGGTGTGGGTGTTCATGGAATTTCTCTGGGTGAAGCCGTCAAAAATTATTCAGTTCTTACCGTCGGGGATGGATTGGTTTCACAAATCCCTGCCGTAATTATTTCAATTGCTGCGGGTCTTTTACTCTCTAAAGGCCGAGGTGAGGGCACAGTAGATTTTGCGCTCTTTAAACAGTTTAGTCAGTACCCAGCAGCCATTGGCGCAGTTTCTGGGATTATGTTAATATTCGCTTTTTTCCCGGGATTGCCATTTTTACCATTTATGGCAGGGGCTATGATTTTGGCAGGGCTAGCCTACCGCGCTTATCTGAACAAAGAAGCTGAAGAGAAAAAGGCGCAAACCCCAGAGCCCGTTGTTGAAGAAACACCCGAAGCACAAAAGCTCGGAGACGCTTTAGATATTGATGAGATCAGTGTGGAGTTAGCGCCAAACCTTGTCCCACAAGTTATGGGAGAAGATTTCGGATTTGATCAGCGAGTTCAAAAAATTCGTAAATTTATCACAAAAGAATTTGGCTTTATTCTTCCGGCAATACGTTTGACGGATAACGCTTTGCTGGATGAAGATACCTATAAAATTAAAATTCAAGGTACAGAGATAGCGAGCCAAGTACTGAAATCAAACAAATTATTGGTCCTAATTGATCCTGAGGAACATCCGCAAATCCCCGGCATCAACACGAGAGAACCGGTATTTCAGGCTCCAGCCCGCTGGGTTGATAAATCCTACGAAGATGAGTTAATGATGTTTGGATTGACGGTTATCGCCCCAATTGAAGTCTTAGCAACACATTTGCTTGAAACGATACAAGATAATTTTACCAAGATCTTGTCGCGCCGCACGCTTCGCCACACCCTTGATACGTTTAAAAATGTAAGTGACCCTGAGCGCGCGGAATCTAACGAGAAAATTATCAAAGAATTTATCCCGGACAAAGTGCCTCTAGAATTGCTCCAAGGCGTATGTAGGCTTCTTTTGGAAGAACGTATTTCAATCCGTAATATTCCATTGATCTTAGAACTGGTTGCCGAAGGACGGAGCGCCCTAAATACGACTGAACAGCTTGCCGATTTTGTACGTCACCGTATCAGCTATCAATTTGTTTCTAAATTACGGGACAATCAAGGCCGATTACCGCTCGTCCAAATTGGCCCAACATGGGAAACGCATTTCCAACAAAATGAACAAATTGATGAAAGCGGGCGGCGCGATATCGCTCTGCCCCCTGATGATTTTAATCGCTTGGCAAAAAGTGTGCGGGAGCAACTTGATAATTCAGCGAGGCAAGGGGTTTATGCGGCGATTGCGACGACCTCTAAACGCCGCCGCTTTATCCGTTCTGTCCTAAATGCCAAGGGCGTAAAAAATCCTGTCGTGTCATATGAAGAGATTGGCGCGAGCGAAAGACCTGCTGTGATGGGCGTGGCTTAATGGATTTTTTAAACAGCTTAACGGCTGTTATTGGCCCCTATACAGGATCAATTTTTGCAATTCTGGCTATCTTTACTCGGATGTCGACTTTTATATTTATTGTTCCGACATTAGGCGAAAGAACTCTCTCTACACGGTCACGATTAGTGGCCGCCTTGATGCTAACATGGTTGATGTTACCGGGCGTATTAGCTGGGCCGCTTCCTCAAATGACGACTTTGGGGGCGGCTATGGCCGTCTTTGGTAAAGAAGCTATATTTGGGGCGTTCTTAGGCCTCTCTCTCAGGCTGGCTATTTTTATCCTCCAAATCGTCGGAAACATTGTGTCTCAATCCATGTCTATTTCGCAGCCCTTGGGTGAGGGCATAGCCACAGAACCGAACACAACATTGAGCACGGCTTTTATGCTTGCGGGTGTTACGCTATTGGTCACATTAGATTTTCATATAGAGGCCTTTGGGATTCTTCAGCAAAGTTACAATGTTTTTCCGCTGGGCACGTCCCCAAACTTTGACCAATTTGCTTATGATCTGACGCAGAAAGTCGTCGGCGTCTTTAGAATTAGCTTGTCTCTTGCTTTCCCATTTGTGTTATTGAACTTTATCTATAATTTGCTTTTAGGTTTTGTGAATCGGGCTATGCCGCAATTGCTTGTGTCTTTTGTGGGGATGCCAGCGATGATTGGGATTGGTTTGATACTTTTATCTCTCTCTATCGGGGCAATTTTGACTCTATGGCTCGGTCACATGCGTGATTATTCAAACGCTATATTTGGTTTTTAGCAGGAGGGTCATTTGAGCGATAATGAACAATCCGGCGCCGAAGAAAAGTCCTTTGATGCTTCCGAAACCAAAATCAGAAAATCCAGAGAGCAAGGGGATACGCCCCAATCTATGGAAGCCAATACATTATTTCTTTATGCTGGATTGCTGATTGCGATTTTAATTTTCGGTAAAGCCGTCGCTTTTGATACGCTATTGTCACTATCAGGGATGCTAGAGCATCCAGAAGCGATTGGGGCGAACCTATTATTAGGCGAAAAATCGCGTGCGGGCGGGAATGATGCGTCAGATCTTTTATGGTCGCCAATCCTAGCCTTTGCGCCACTCTTTCTTTTGCTCATCATGGCGGTTTTATCTTCGCTGGTCCTTCAAAGAGCCATTGTTTTTGCGCCCTCAAAATTGAAACCCAAGCTTTCCAAATTGTCCCCCATTTCAAATGCTAAGCAAAAATACGGGCCGAATGGCATGTTTGAGTTTGGAAAACGATTTTTCAAACTTTGCTTTATTGCAGTTATAGGCGGGATATTTTTCTATAATCTTATTGTTACCCTGCCGGGAGAAAGTGCCATACCGACAAATTTAATTGTCCCTGAAATGTATAGAGTGGCCTTGCAATTGATATTCTATATGGTTTTGGCGGTTGCACTGATTACGATAATTGATTTGCCCTATATGCAATTCTCGCATTTGAAAAAACTACGGATGACATTGAAAGAAGTCCGTGATGAGAGCAAAGATAGCGAGGGGGACCCACACATGAAAGCAGCGCGGCGTTCTCGTGCGATTGCCTTGTCGCAGAACAGTATGTTGAATGATGTCCTTGCGGCTGATGTTATCATCGTAAACCCTACGCATTATGCCGTGGCCATCAAATGGGATAGAGAATCACAATCAGTGCCTATTCTATTGGCCAAAGGGGTCGATGAATTGGCCTTTCGTATCCGACAACGGGCTAAACAGAATGATATTCCGATTCATTCTGATCCCCCTTGTGCGCGTTCGATTTATGCCGGTGTTGAGATTGGTGAGCCAATCAAGCCCGAGCATTACGCCGCTGTTGCTGCCTCTATCCATTTTGCGGATAGTTTGAAACCGGCAGAATACTAAGCGTGACGTCGGATGGCTGATCGTTCTCAGACACTTTTAAAAATTGTGCAATTGCATAAACGCTCGGCCGAGCAGCGTTTTGCCAAACTGGCGCGCTCGCGGGCAGAAATACTAAAGAGAATTAATGCCATAAAGTCTGCGATTGCTGAAAAAGAAGCTGCTCTCTCCAGCGGACATGTCAGCCAAGTGACGCCTCAAGATTTCAATAGTTTCGAGAATTGGCGCGTTTTTCAACTTGAGAAAATAAATAAGGAGATCAACCAAGATGAAGTGTTAAGACAAGAGCAAGAGGCGATAGGTCAAGAGCTAACGGCCTTTATTGTCAAAGAAGATTTTTTCCAAAACCGACTGGCCGATTTGCACAAAGAAGAGATAAGAGAACGAGCCAAATCAGAAGCGGAAACAGCCCAAACCATATGGCAACAAAGCCAGTCCTTGTCCCCTAAATGAGGTACCTTGAATACGGTAATACAATAAGTTTCCTCAATATGAGGGGGGACAGATGGGGGATTTTCAAGGTGTTCAACCTGTCATAGTAATTTCACTATCAGAGGAGAACACTATCAATGGATGATATTGTAAAAGATAAAGTTGACGATATCACAAGGCCAAAATATGTGCCTTATATGGTTTATTCACGTACATTAACGCAAGTGATTGCAGAGTATCAAAATGTTTGTTTACAATTAAATGAAATTGCAGATGAAACACCTGAATCTGCTGAATGCGTCAATAGCTTAATTGCACGTGAACGTGACCTATTCGATCAACATTCCGCGCTTCTGAATGAAGCAATGAAAATGAAAGTGAAATCCTTTGCTGATGCCAAAGCCATCTTAGCGCTTTGGAAGAACGAAGTTGTGGGTGATCAGGAAATTAAGAGCCTGAGCGCTGGTGACAAAATCGTTCTGTCTGTTTCTAAATTCTTGGAAGGATACTAACCTATGTTGACGACCTCTACTCCCCGCTCCCCCAACCATGTTGACATTTTTGTCGGTGAAAAACTTACAAAGCTTCGACGGAAACACGACTATAGCCAAAAAGATGTTGCCGACCTTTTGGGCGTAAGTTTTCAACAAGTGCAAAAATATGAACGCGGCAAAAACCGAATTAGTGTTGGCCGCTTATGGGAGCTCTCTGTTTTATTTTCAGTCACTCCAAATTATTTCTATAAAGAGCTGATTAATGATATTGCCGCGACGGGTTCTGACAGTCGCAGCAATCCCACTTTTTTACGCTCAGTTATTTAGGCTTTGCTAAAACAAATTAACTTCGGTTTGCGCTTGGTAAAGCGCAAACATATCGAGCACGGACCGCCCCAGAGCTTGTTCAAATGCAGACTGATTAGACTTAGCTTTCAGGCCAATAGCATCGCCATCTTCGCCAAGATTTGACCGAAAAATACCTGCCGCGCTGACGGGCAAAAAATCTTCATAAGTTAAAGGCACATAGCCTGACGTAGTTTTTTGAAAAAAGGCGAGCCCTTGTTCTCTTAAAACTGTCCAATCATCAGGAAATTCTGAGAAATCTTTGTTAGCGAGGCACTGGTCATAGAGTGCACGGCCTTTTTGCGTTAGCGCCGCGCCGCGCTGCTCAATCTCTCCAAAACGAGCTGTATGATGCCCACTTTGCCAAACCCCGTCATTTTCAAAAAGAATATCTTCATTGAGAGCTTTAAAGGCCGTTTGGCGTAATAATATTGGGCACTTACGTTTTGGTGGCCCCTCAATTACGGACTTTGCTTCTAACCCTTGTTGTTTCATCGCAATTTGGGCTTTGTCGATGTCAAGCGTGCGCGGCGTTAAATGATTGATGTGTGGTCCTTTAAACCCAACAATATCAGCGATAAGCGGGTGATAAGCTTTTAATTTTTCATAGGTTCGCAAAGAGACTTCTGCTTTATCATGCCATTTAAAGGTTTCTAAAAAAGCGCTAATGAAGGCTTCACCCTCTTCATTGCTGAGTCCGCCTTGGGCTTCTGCTTTGTCCAATAATGGGATTAAATTTGGAGAGAAAATATCTCGTTGAGATAAAATCTTTTCAACTTCTGAACGTAGAGTTTTGTCGTCAATCAATTCAGGGCGCAAGAGGGACGTAAACATCCGGAACGGGTTCGCTGTTAAAGCTTGCGTCGTGACAGGCCGGAAAGCCGTTGAATGAATGGGCAGGCCAGCAACGCTGAGATCGTAATATCCAACAGGTTCCATTCCAAGAATGGCAAAAGCGCGAGAGAGGGTATTTAAATCATGGGGCGTGCCGACCCGAATGGCTCCATGTCGTTCTTGTCCGAGCCGAGATGCATCAACAGCCAATTCTGGATTTATGCCTGCATTAACGTCTGCGACAATATCCAATAAGGTTCCATAGGCAGGAACCTCTTTTCGGTACATTGTCGAGAGTGCATCAGAGAAAGTCTGACGAAGCGATGAAGGCGCAATAAAAGAGGTCTTTGTCATGCGAGTCTTTTGACCTATTTCAACTGAGTTGAGAACCCCCGAAAAGTTTCTGAGCCCAGTTGATAGAATTTGAGCTCATATCGTTAGAGAGAGGCGATAATGTCTGGAGTTTCCCAGCCACGTCGGTGACAAGCGGCCAGGACTGTATTTCTCAGAAGGCAAGCAATCGTCATCGGCCCCACGCCGCCAGGGACGGGCGTGATGGCGCCAGCGACTTTCTCTGCCGATGGGAAGTCAACATCTCCAACCAATTTAGTTTTTCCGGGTTTCGCAGGGTTTGGAACACGATTGATACCGACATCAATAACGCAGGCCCCTTCTTTAATCCAATCGGATTGCACCATTTCGGCGCGCCCTACAGCAGGGACAAGAATATCGGCTTCGCGGCATATCGCGGCTAAATCTTTTGTCCGCGAATGCGCAATGGTTACTGTGCAATTTTGCTCTAAAAAGAGAAGAGCTGCAGGTTTCCCAACAAGAATAGAGCGACCTAGAACCACACAGTTTTTACCGGTTAGATCACCAAGCGCTGCCTTTGCCAAAATCACGCACCCTGTGGGCGTACAAGGCCGAAGCCCCGTTTTTCCAAGCAGCAATCGACCCGCAGAGGTTTCCGTAAGGCCGTCTACATCCTTGCTTGGGTCAATTTCTTCGATAACGGCATCGCTATCCAGACCTTTAGGGAGGGGGAGTTGCACCAAAATTCCGTCTATTTCCGTATCTTCATTAAGAGCTCTAACCGTAGCAACAACTTCATCCTGAGAAGCATTTTCTGGCAATCGGCGTTCAACAGAACGCATACCGCATTCTTGGGTGAATTTTATTTTAGAGCGTACATAAACTTGGCTTGCTGGATCGTCGCCGACCAAGACAACCGCCAGAGTGGGGTGTTGGGGTAGAGATTTGACGGCGCTACCGACGCGGGCCCGTAATTCTTCGGCGATTTTTTTGCCATCGATTTGATTGGAGGAGGGAGTTTGGACAGCCATTATGTAATCTCTTATATAGAAGACAGGTAATAGAAGACGAGCTAAATTTCACACTGGAATAGTGTTTTAGTGGTGAAAAGGCGACTCTTGGTTTCACTTCGTCCACATAAAAAACAAACACAGCCCGAATGGCAGGGTTGAGGCAGCAGAAGGCTTGGCGTTTGGATTGCCTCGTTCTATCAATAAAGTGAAACGCATAGGAAAGCGGTTTATCATAATTATTATCTATGCTTTTGCGTAAGCTGGAGAAACGTATACAAACGAGTACAATTGAATCTGTAGAGAGACTGTCAAATCTTGGCGTTTTGTCACGGAACTGACATTAAACAAAGCTAACTGGACGGTTTAAAAGAAGACTGCGAAAGAAATTTAATGAACATTTTAGCAGAAAGATTAGGCAATATAGGGCAAAAAATTCCTATGACGCCCGTACTGCGCGTTTTGCAAATTTTAGGTCTCGTTGGATTAGGTTGGATTCTGGTGCGCGGGCTTGTTTTAATGGTTAGCCCGGAAAGCGCTTGGACAGCTTTGCCTGTTATACCCGCTGTTTCTAGCTCACAGTCTGGCGCCGATTCACAGAGTTTTTCGTTTTCGAGTGACCCTTTCTCTTTGGGCACCTCAGGTGTTGAAGCAGCCGATATATCTCCTGAAATCGACCTTGGCTTAGATGTGCCTGAAACCAAGCTAAATCTTGTTCTGACGGGGCGTACAGTGGGCGGTGTCGGCTCGGCTGTGTTAAAGACGCCAGATAATATGGAAAAGTCCTACCGTGTCGGTGAAGATGTTATGAACGGCGTTACTCTGCAACGCGTGGCTTCTGGCTTCGTTGTCTTGGACGTTCGCGGGGAATTACAGCGACTGACCTTTGCCCGCGAAAACAGTACGGGACTCGTCGCGGACCGATCTGAGCAAATAGCCGATACAATTTCTGTGACGCCTTTAACCTCGAGTGCAGAGCAAAATGCCACGCCTGGGGGCGGCCTTATCTCTGCTGAGACGATGTCTGCATCAGAGCTTATGAAAAGCGTTAAATTTAATCCGCATTTCAATGGGGGACAATTAGCAGGCTATAGCGTCTCGGGGACTAATGGAGATGGAAGTCTGAAAAGATTTGGTCTGAAGTCAGGCGATGTCATTACAAAAGTGAACAATACATCTCTTTTGAATGACAAATTAAACCTATTAGAATTGGCGTCGTCTTTAAAAACTGCCCGCCAAGTTAAAATGGAAATTATTCGGGACGGTCGTCCCCAAACAGTCGAGATTGGACGCTAGGATATGCGCTTTATCAAATCATTTGCGACGACTTTATTGGTAGGAGCCAGCTTATCCGCACTGCCTATTGGAGCCATGTCGGGGTCTACGGCTATGGCCGCTGGAGATCATCTGATTACAATGCAACAGGCCGATATTCGGGCCTTTATTGATGATGTTTCGCTTGTCACGGGCCGTAGCTTTATTGTGGACCCACGTGTGCAGGGCAAAGTTACGATTAGCTCTGAACAATCTTTGAGCAAAGGTGAGGTATTCGAAGTTTTCAAAGATGTCATGCGTGTGCATGGCTACACAGTAATCCGAACCGCGACCGGTGAGTATCGCGTCACGTTGTTACAGGGCGCGGCTCAAGACGCCCCATTTGTACAAGGCAATGGTGTAAATGGCAGTCTGGCGACAACCGTCATTAAACTAAACTATGCTGATGCTGCAGAAGCTGCGCGTTTAATTAAACCTGTCATGCATACGCAGGGACAAGTAACAGCTAACCCTGGTGGTAATGTCTTGGTTGTTACAGATTTCCCTGAAAACCTTCGCAAAGCTCGGTCTATCGTCGCTGCAATGGATCAAAGCGGGACTGTGACAGAAACCGTTCAATTGCGCCAATTATCGGCGATTGATGCAGAAGAAGCGCTGAAAAAACTGGGCGGGCCTAAGCCTCGCGTGACTGTGGTGTCTATCCCCATGTCTAATTCATTAATCATGGAGGGGCCTGCTGATGAAATCGCTCGGTTGAAGCCAATTATCAATAGTATGGACGTTGGCTCCTTGGCACCAAGAGGAGCTGTGAGCGTTATCCCGCTTCGCTATGCTGATGGAACGACTTTGGTTGAATTACTTGCCACACTCTTACCGTCATACACAATTGAGGGGCAGCCCGCGCCTACTGTCGCTTATGAAACATTTTCAAATACACTGGTTATCAGTGCGGATGGAGAAACGCAGCGGGCACTTGAGTCCATTATTCGCCGTTTAGATGTGCGTCGGCCGCAGGTCTTGGTTGAGGCCATTATCGTCGAAATTTCGGATACGGCAGCCAAAGAGCTTGGCGTGCAATTTGCTGTTGGCGGAATAAACGGTAGCTCTGTGCCGCTTATTTCTACAGGCTTTTCCGAAAGCCCCAATATGCTGGCCTTAGCAGGCGCTATTGCGGGGGATGAAATTGGACTTGATGAAACGACTCAGACATCTTTGCAGGCCGCTGCTATCAGTTCGATTACAGGCTTAACGGGCGGCACTATTGGGATTGGCGGTGTCGAAGGCGATAGCGTTTTCTCTGCGATTGTGAATGCTTTAGAAAAAGATGAAAATAGCAATATCCTTTCAACTCCATTTGTAACGACACTGGATAATGTGCCGGCAACATTTTTGGTTGGACAAGAAATTCCAATCACTACGGGCGAAAGTTTAGGCGCGACGACTGTAAATCCCTTTCGCACTTTTGACCGGATTGAGGTGGGTATTAAACTAAATGTCCTTCCCCAAATCAGTGAAGGGGATGTTGTACGGTTAGAGATCGCGCAAGAAGTCAGCTCTATTGCGGGGGCGATCACAAGCCTGTCGCAGGATTTTGTGACAAATAAGCGCGAAATAGAAACAACGGTCTTGGCGAACAATAAAGAGATTATTGTGTTAGGGGGGTTGGTTCAAGATGATGAGCAAATCACAATTGAAAAAGTGCCTGTTTTGGGGGATGCGCCTCTGATTGGTGAGTTATTCAGAAACAAAGATAAATCCCGCGTGAAAACTAATCTTGTCGTCTTCATTCGGCCAACAATAATTCGAAACGGAGAAGATGCTCGGCCGCTTACTCAGGAGCGTCTAGATCAAATTCGCCGTGAAGATATATCTCAATCAGGCCGAACTTATTCCAAGTTAGACGAAATCATTGGCGATGATGATGTGATACGCGGATATAGAGGCGAGTAAGATTGGTCTCTTTAATTTAATGCGTTTTTTCTTATTTATATTGGCCGGGGTTGTTCTCGGTTTAGTGGCATTTCTACCCTTGTCATGGGTGGGGCCGATGGTTTTACCCTCGGCCTTTAAAACAAATAATACAGCGTATTTTGGCACTGTTTGGAAGGGCGGCCTGTTGAATTTACGGGATGTAAATACTGTTAATTATACGCTTAAACCCAGCGCATTATTACGAGGAGGGTACCCACTTGAAATAGAACTGGGCGCAGTAGGGGTCGAGGTTTCTGGTTTTGCCGCGCAAAATAAAGCGCGCAATTTATCTATGCATATGAATGTTGCGAGTCTTCCATTACCAGACCCCAGATTAAAGGGTTTGTCAGGGCAGATTAATGCCAGAGTAGAGACCGTGAATTGGGATAAAGATGGCAAGTGCAAATCCCTTTCAGGAACCGCGCAGAGCGATGTTCTCACACGGAACCGAGCGCTCTTTCAATGGGATGGCCCTGTACTTTCTGGGCCTATAGGCTGTGATAATGCGGGTGATTATATTTTCAATTTATCAGGTCAGGATGACCTACAATCAATTACAGCCCGCATCTCTATCTCAGCTCTGGGGCAATATAAATCAGATATTAATGTGATCACGCGCGATGAGGATGCCGCGCTTGTGCTGCCGCTTTTTGGCTTTGAAGATCGCGGGCATAAAGCTGAAGGAAGAGAATTTTCTTTAGTGGAGCAAGGACAGTGGCGATGATTCAATCCCGATATGTAAGGTCTCTCTTTATCATCAGCTTGCTTGGGCTGTGTGCTTGCGCCTCTGTGACTGACAGCGTGGTTCCTTCTAGTGCAGCTGAGGCATCAAGTGCAAATAAGGTGGTACAAAATTTACCGCCGCAAAACCTTTTACCGGGGCAATGTGGGTTATTCATCTGGACGGCAGATAATCAGAATAAATTCATCGGCTTTGAAACTGAAAGCAGCGCGACTTATGTTCTCAATGGTCATATTCGTAGAGCGTCTCGACTTGATAATACGACATTAGACGCGCCTAAGCGAAGATATCAAACTTTGAATGAGGGAAGCCTTGCAGAGATGACGTTTGAGCTTTCATTGCAAAGAGACGTTGAGATATCTGAGGGAGAAAGGTTTTATGGCCGGCTCTCAACAAAAACAGAGGATGGTTGGGATCGTGTCACCCCAATTGCAGCCTTGCTGAGTTGTTCTGCAGTATAAGTCAGCCTAGCGCTGCCAATAGTAAAGCTGTGCAGCCCATATCAATGCAATGCCTAGGGCTAGAAATGGGCCAAAAGGGATGTGCCCATTTCCTTTTTTTATACTCTGTTTCTGTGATGGAAGTGACGCAAAGATTAGTCCGCACAAGCTTGCAATCAAAATGATATAAGGCAGACCAAACCAACCACACCAAGCGCCTCCTACGGCTAGGAGTTTAGCATCCCCGCGCCCAAGGCCATCTTTCTTGTAAAGTTGTTTGAAAATACGCTCTATAATGACAAAGGCTAAGTAGCCTGTGACCGCCCCTATTAAGGCAGATTTCGGCGTTATGTGTGGGAGTTTGAAACTGGCTATTAATCCTATCACCACAAGCGGGTATGTCAGCACATTGGGTAGGCGGTAGGTTTTAATGTCAATCCATGCAAGCGCGCATAACCCTATATATAAGGCCCCTGCAAAGCCCAAAGCGTGCAAAAAATACGTCATATTTTATGCTAGACGGGGAAAGTCGAGAACGAAACCTATTTCACTTTGACGCGTCGGATAATTTACCGCAAAGGCTACCCAATGCGAATCCACGGCGGTCAGAACTGATAAGACTGCAAAGCTTAGAATATGAGAAAATAGGAGGGCTCGAACAATGGAACCGACGAAGCTATCCGACACTGACACAGAAAAAGTGTCTCATATCGATATAGATGATAATTCTGATACTGGTCATGACCTTGGCCATGAATTATTAGATGCGCTTGCCTTAGAAGACCATTCGGACATGGTGACGGCTCTTGAAAGCCTTCACCCCGCGGACTTCTCAGACCAATTAGAAGAATTAACAGCGGAAGAACGCGAAGAGCTTGTGCGCCGCGTGCCAGAGCTTATTTCTGGTGAGATTTTGGCTGAGCTAGAAGATGAGGTGGTGGAGACTATTCTGCCGCTTATTCCCGCCGAGCAATTGGCGACAGCCCTCAAAACTATCGATAATGATGATGCGACGCAAATTGTTGAAGAGATGGAAGACGCGCAACGTGAAGACGTTCTTGATGCGCTTGAGCCCTTTGATCGTGCTGCGCTTGAAGCTTCACTTGCTTTTGACGATGAAACGATTGGTCGTCTTATGCAGCGAGAGTTTGTAGCTGCGCCGACTTTTTGGACGGTTGGCGATACAATCGACCATATGCGGACGACAGGCGAAGAACTGCCAGAGCTGTTTTTCAATATCTATATCGTCGATACCGCCTTTAAACCGATAGGGTATATTCCAGTTTCTAAACTGATGCGTTTTGAACGCCCCGTCACGCTTGAAAGCGTCATGGACGAAATCATTGTCACTATCCCGCAGGATATGGACCAAGAAGAAGCCGCTTACCTGTTTGAAAAATATAATCTGATCTCGGCTCCCGTTGTTGATCCAGATGGACGGTTAGTCGGGATGATGACAGTTGATGACATCATTGAAATTATCCAAGATGAAAACAAAGAAGATATTCTGGCTTTGGCCGGCGTGAGCGATGCGGGCCTGACGGATACTGCCTTGACTACGGTTAAAAGCCGCGCGCCTTGGCTCTTTGTGAATTTGATTACGGCCGTATTGGCCTCACTCGTTATCGCACAATTTGATTATGCAATTTCCGAAATCGTTGCCTTAGCCGTATTGATGCCTATCGTGGCTTCTATGGGCGGTAATGCGGGCACACAAGCGCTCGCTGTTGCGGTTCGTGCTTTGACTGAACGAGACCTAACTTCGCGAACAGCCTGGCGGGCCATAAGGCGTGAGGCATTAGCCGCTCTATTTATTGGCATTATATTCGCAGTCGTATTGGCTATCATTGCCTTTTTATGGTTTGGCGACACACAACTCGCCATGGTGGCCTTTGTGGCGATGATAATAAACCATGTCTTTGCAGGGATTGCTGGAGTGAGCGTTCCGCTCATTTTGAAACATTATGGGGCCGACCCCGCTGTTGCCTCCAGCGTTTTCGTTACGACGGTCACAGATGTCGTTGGTTTCTTTGCCTTTCTTGGCTTTGCTGCAGCAATGTTGCTCTAATTTCCCTATTCGGGCGAGTTCGGCCTGAAACTTGCACAGTTAGGCGAGAGTAATCACGTCAACTGTTTTAGTTTGGGACGAAAATGAGCACATTAACAGCTTCCCATGGTCTGACATTGTCCGAGCGCGGGCTAAAATTGATTAAAGCCTTTGAAGGCTATCGTCCTGTCGACCGTACCTTAGTCGGTGGGCAGCGTGTCGTAGGGTATGGACATCGACTTTATGACGATGTGCCGCATAGGTTAAGTAAATCTCAGGCTGAGAAAGTCCTGAAATTAGATCTCGAACCTTACGAAGACATGATAAATGAAAATGTTCATGCGCCGCTATCTCAAGGCCAATTTGATGCCCTAGTGAGTTTCGCCTTTAATATTGGTCCCAAAGCTTTTCTACAGTCGGAAACCTTGCAAGCCCTGAATAATGGTCGTCCGCTTGACGCGGCGAATAGTTTGGATGTGTGGCGCAAATCCCGCGTGAATGGGAAGGTCTATGTTATCGATGCTTTGATGCGTCGCCGGACCGCAGAGAAAGCGCTGTTTCTGAGAACGGATAAAACCCCACATCCTTCGCCTACGGTTGATTTGCCACCAATTAAAGATACGGGGGTTTCCGAAGTCTCTGATGCTACTCTCACTTATGGCGAAGCGCAGGTAGCGGCCGAGGAGGTCTGGGAAGACAAATCTTCCGAAGTGGCCGCTAATGAGGATATCGTAAGAGATGACCGCCTAGAAAGCAGAAACATACTGCTACAAGAGGGCATCGTTGCACAGGCCCCGATTGAAGTTTTTGAAGCAACAGAGACGCCTTACATCGAAGAAACATTCAATGATGATGACAATGAACAACTGGAGTTAGTTGAAAATCACGTCGTAGAGGAAGACATCCTTGAACAGGGGCCTGATATTGCGGTTGCGGATGTGATCGAGCTTGATGTTGAAGAACCTCAGGCCAAACAAAGCTTTGATGATGTTTTAGATTTGGATGATGTGCTAGAACTCAACGCTATTGATGAACTGACTGTCGAAGACAGCGTTGATGTAATACAGGATATTGAGGCGACTATAGTTGAACCTCATAGAGACTATGACCTGTCTACGAATGATAAAAGTTTACCCACAGAGCCAGTACCAGCCGTAACGTCGTCAATAGCCGAAGCTGCCGCGGATATTTCCGACCGTCTGGATGCATTAATAGAGAACGTCAGAGACGGCGATTCAACAAGCCATCAAATTTGGCCAGAGGCCAGTGCATCTGATGAAGCGCTCAATAATACAATGGAGACAAAAACAAGCGCTTCCGCCTTGAGAGCCAAAAGTGAAGCGATATTGAAGGCTGAATCCATCGTAGAGCCTGACGTGGATTTAAGTGCGGGAAATACGAAAACCCATGACATCATCATTGATAATTTAGCCGAAGATGATGCCATGCGCGTTGGCGGGAAGTCAGGCTTTAATCATCTCGATATTGCTAAAGACAATGTGCAAAAAGACGTTGTCGATAATTCGAGTAGTCTTGGATTGTGGAGCATTTTAATGTTTGGCGTATTAATTCTGGCTCTAGCTGTTCTGTCCGATCTTACAGGGGCTCATTCTCAGATGGGGAGCTGGGGCCCTCTCATAGTCCTGAGCGGTTTCACGATAGGGTCGTTGATGATCTTGGGGGCGCTTTATTATTTAATCAGACGCGCTTTTCGCCAAGGTTTTACGGCTTAACGCTTTGTAAACCGTAAATTCATTTTTCAGATGGTCTTACATGGCTAGTAAATAATTAGATTCTATATAGCGGCTAAGTGATGTGACGAAGGCTCTTTTAGGGCATTTCGTGAAGTAAGGGTGGCTTTAAATGGTAAATATGATTGCAAATTGGACAGATGATAAAACGGCAAAATTCCAAAAGGAAATTTTTACGTTCAAACATCGCCTCGCGGAAACGGGGTTGTTCACAGACGAGGCGCTGATTGAGCTTTTGGAGAAACATCCGACTGATATGCTGGATGTTTGTACAATGGGCGGTGCGAAAGATACTTTGTATCCAAATAAATTCAGAACCGGTGATTTTCGTGATGCGTCTGGGAAAGTCATGCTAGAAGCCGCAAAAGCGGGGTGTATTTGGATTAATGTACGGCGCGCCATGAATGTCCATCCTGAATATAAAGCTGTTTTAGATAGCATGTATGGAGATTTAGGGGCTTTAACAGGCAATACAGTTTTTAATGCAAAGGGCGGCATACTTATCAGTTCGCCGATTGCAAAAGTCCCCTATCACTTTGATAAAACTGAAACATTACTATGGCATGTGCGCGGAAAAAAACGCGTCTATATCTACCCGCTGACTCAGGAATTTATTTCGGATGAAGCGCATGAAAATGCGATGACGAGTTACATTGACGATGACCTGCCATTTCATGAACACTTTAATCAGTCTGCGACAGTAATTGATTTAGAGCCTAATCAATCTGCCGTATGGCCTCTTCATTCTCCGCATCGTGTTGACAATCAAACTTTCTGCGTCTCTGTGACCACAGAATATTCTACGCGTGAAAGCGGTATGAAGAATGCAGCGATGATTACAAACTCAGTCCTACGACACCGTTTGGGTATGAATCCAAGCTATAGCCGTGATGGAGATATTACTCGAAAGGTAAAATCCGTATTCGGGCGCGTTATTAAGAAGGCTGGGATTTTACCTGATACAACAGGCGTAGATTTGGTGACCTTCAAGCTAGATCCTAATGCGCCCGGTTATTTGGTCGATACAGAGCCATATGAGCGCACATTCTAAAGTCCAACAGAAGACTTATTCAACTGAATTTACGCGGCAAAGAGGCTTCTCTTGCCGCGTTTTTTTGTCTACCGTCCACATGTGCCTCTCCATTTACAAAAGCTCTCTGTCGGTTCTGAATCCATTGCATCCTTAAGGGATTGGCAAACGCGTTTTGTTCAATCACGCACTGACAAAGGTCTATCTCCCCATCATGTTCATGTTACACGTATGTTTCCTATACGCGGTGAAGCACTCTTGGATAACGGGTCTATCTATTGGGTCATAAAAGGTCTGATACAGTGCCGTAACCCTATCGAGGGACTGGAAGAAACAACCAAGAACGGCCACCGCGCATGCGCGATAATGATGTCTCCAACTCTCATTCCTGTTGTGCCTACGCCGCGCCGTGCCTTTCAGGGGTGGCGATATTTAAATCCTGAAGATGCCCCGAAAGACTTAGAGGGGCCCAATAGCGGGGAAGACTTACCCCCAGAACTAAGGATGAAACTCGTAAATCTTGGGGCTTGGTAGCCCATAAAAAAAGGCGCTCAAATGAGCGCCTTTTAATTCATTCTGTTTCTATTTTTAGAATTTCGTAGCCAGTGAGAAACGGGCATTTAATGGCGCGCCAGTCGTGATGTTATTGTTATTATGCGCGTCGGGGAAATAGTTCTCATCGAATAGGTTTTCAATGTTAACCTGAAGACGAATGTCATCTGAAACATCATAATAAGCGGCGGCGTCAAAACGGATATAGCTTGGCACCTCAACGCTATTATCTTCGTTCACAAAGTAACTATCTTGATAGCTTGCCCCTAAGCCAAGACCAAGAGACTCGGTTAATTGGTAGTTGTTCCATAGAGAAACCATGTGTTTCGGTGTTTGGCGAGGCTCGTTCCCGTCTAATGCACCAGCAACAGATGAACCGTTCAAATCACTGACATCTTCTACACGGCCATTTAGATAGCTATACCCTGTGCTGACAGACCACTTGTCTGTGAGGTCGCCCGTA
This sequence comes from Litorimonas taeanensis, assembly GCF_003634015.1. Classification (NCBI taxonomy): domain Bacteria; kingdom Pseudomonadati; phylum Pseudomonadota; class Alphaproteobacteria; order Maricaulales; family Robiginitomaculaceae; genus Litorimonas; species Litorimonas taeanensis. Next base: position 1,589,733 of record NZ_RBII01000001.1, on the reverse strand, counting down.
AGCTGAACTTCGAAGCCCTCTGTTTTAGCACCATCAACTGTGATTAAGCGCGAGCTATCTTCTGGATCAACTGAAGTGAAGCTTTTGCGGTCAAGTTGGAAAATAGCCGTCGTCAAGCTTAGGTTGGGACGGATATCCCATTTCAAACCTGCTTCTAGATTCTCTGTAAATTGCGGCTCAGTGTTCGCTGTGTCGACAGTCAGGCTTAAGAATTGATCCCCTGAACGTGGTACGAAAGTTTGGCTGAAGCTACCGTATACAGAAACATTTTCAGCAGGTTTGTAAATCAACCCAAGGCGCGGAGTAATCTCTTCATCCTTGCGTTCAAAAGCGACATTGCCGGCTTGGATGTCAACGGTTTCAATATCGAAACTGTCAAAGCGTGCACCAAGGACAACTTTAAAGGCTTCTGTTAAATCAATCTGATCTTGCACATAGGCAGAGAAAACAGTCACATCTGAAACGCGGTCTCTGGCTGAGGCGCTGAAACTAAACGCAGGAATGTTTAATGGATCTGTAAAGGCAAAAGAGATTTGATCATCATTATTTTGCGCAAATACATTATCAAGCCGAGCATTCTCTGTATCTTGTGAGCCATATTCCGCGCCGAACAAAACCGTGTGAGTGAGGTCGCCAGTTGCGAATTCACCAACAAGGTTGCCCTGAAGGAATAAGTTTTCGCGGCTTGTCGTATCACGATATCCATCAAGTTCTACATCACCAATAGACCCATTGGTGAGTGTCACACTATCGCTGGCATATAGGTTTTGATACAGTTTGTCATAATCAGCATATTGTGCTGTGAAGTTGCCTCGCAATGTCTCTGTAAAGGCATGGTCAACACGGCCGCGAAGGATATGGGCCTGAAGGGTCGTAAAGTTTTCATCAGGCGATCCGAAAAATGTATTGTCGAAACCTTCTAGCGGAACATTTGGGCCACTTGTTGTTGTTTGTGAAGGCACGCCTCTGTCTACAACACGATCATCATCTAAATACTCATAAGAAAGGCTGAGTGAGGTTTTTGGCGAGACCTCTACGGCGATGGTTGGATTAATACCAAAACGTCTTCCATCAAAGAAATCACGGTGGTTGTTTAACCCTTCATAAAAACCATTCACACGCAATCCGCTGGTTTCACTAAGTGTGAAGTTAGTATCAACGGCACCTGAATAAGCCCCAAATGTATCGACACTATAGAGTGTTGAAACAAAATCTTCGCCGATTTCAGGATTTTTAGTAACGCGGTTAATAATGCCGCCGACACCACCGCGTCCAAATAGCAAAGCATTTGCGCCGCGAAGAATTTCGACTTGTTCTAGGTTATAAAGTGGGCGGAAATATTGAACATCGTCACGCACACCATCTTGGAAAAAATCGGCTGTCGTTTGATTGCCACGAATAATGATTGCATCTCTGTGGCCTTCACCTTGGCTATTATTCAAGCCTGGAGTGTAAAGCGTGATATCAGAAATAGACGTGAAACCCTGTCTTGTAATTTGAACGTCATCAATGATTGAAAGACTCTGGGGAACATTAATGATGGGTGTTGGAGTTTTAACCGCGTTCAACTTGTCAATTGAGAGATAACGGCCCGTTGTGATGATTTCATCAACTGGCTTTTGAGCGTTTTCAGCGGCCAAAGCTGCGCTAGACAGACCGAAAAAAAGAAAGGTAGAATTTAAAAGGAGGGAAGGGCGGAACATTTTCATCTCTTATTAGCCGTCTCTATTGATGCAGAGAAGGGCGTGGTTACAAAATTCCAGCTCCTTTATTGCGAATGATTGTTAAGTTCAAGTAGCAATGCGAGTGATTGTCATTTTAATTTGCATTCGATCCGATGCTCGAAGTCATGCTGCTAATAGTCGGCACCTACAGCATGAAGGCGCGCGCCATTCTGGTTGAGCCATTTTTTACATGACTTGACGTCATCAAAGAGACTGTCACAAACATCCCAAAAATCCTGGCTGTGATTAGGTTCAATCAAATGCGCACATTCATGGGCCGCGACATAATCCAATATGTTTGCAGGTGCACAGATAAGGCGCCATGAATAGCTTATATGGCCTTCGCCATTGCGCGTTATACACGAGCCCCAACGCGAAGAGGTATCTCGAACTGTGATTTTACCAATAGGTTTTCCCAATTTTTCAGCAAAGTGGTAAGTCGCCGCCTCTAATTCTTCGCGGGCTTCACGAATAAGAAAACGCCTGACGCGCCCCGCAAAGCTGTCAATATCAGGGGACGGCACAATAATTTTTCTAGCAATGTTATCTATGCGGGCGCGCCCTCGGCCTTCGGGTTTGATAAGCCTATAGGGCAAGCCGCGATAGAGAATTTCATGTCCAGGTAAAAAAGGTTGGGGCGGCGGGAGTTGTTCGAGTTGAACATTAATCCAGTCAATTTGGTCATGAGCAAATTTGGCAGCGGCTTTGATGTGACGCACGCCAGGAACGATAACTTGAACTTCGCGATCAGACACTTTGACCTTCAAAGAAATTCGCCGCGCACGTTCGCTAAGAACATAAAGAATTCTTGGATCAGATTCATCACGGAGCGGGAAATCATCCTTGGCAGGCGTGTGCGACGTGTTATGGTTCAACCAACGCAAGGCCTTTTGACTGGCTATACCTATATTTGACTGGATTTTACCCATGATGACTTTTCGTAAATCTCTACTTTCGACGGCTTTGATTGCCGTTGCCTCCACATCACTACTGATGGGGGGCTGTAATGGAAAGGACAAGGGGGAACACGCATTAATTTCAGCGGAAGCAGCGCCCCTTGGATTGAAGAGCTTGGATGAAAAAGTTTTTGCTCGTCATTTTGATGTCGCACCTCGAACAGTAAGTGATGAAGAGGCCAATTTGGCCCTCAAGGCTCTGTCTATGGACAAGGAGAGTGATTTAACCTGGCAAAGTAAAGCGGGTGAGAAAGGTAATTACGTTTATAATAATCTACAATTTGAATCAGATGAAGAGACGATCACCATTGGGCAGGCAGAGCTGTTAGGTGTCCATATGCAAGACGGTGAGGCCACATTTGACCGAGTGAACTTTGAAGATATTACGGTCAGTGAGGATGAGGTTTCTTTTGGTATTAAGGCGATTAGCCTTGCCCGCCCAAGCCCTAAAATGGCGCAACTTATTATGCACGCTATTCAGAGGGCTGATGGGTTGGACGACCTTGATATTGAAATTGATGAAGGTGAGGAAATGTCCCTTGGTGCTGTTTCTATCAATCAGGTTAGCATCAAGTCTGATGAGGCTACAGGCACGATTGAGCAAATCGTCTGGGGTACTGACGAAGCGTTTCAAAAAGGAGACGCAAAATTTGGCAATATGGACTTCACAATCACAGATAAAAATGATGTTACCACAACCTTCTCATTCGAAGGCGGCACAGCGCGCGGCCTTAATATGGAGCCCTATAAGAAATTATCCAAGGACCTAAAGGCTGCTGGTTTAGGTCAATCCCTTGGTCTGGGCAGCATGTTCGGTGGCATGAATGTCTTTGCCAAGCCTTATGATGATTTTACAATTGGGCAAGGCACCCTAAAAAACGAATTTTTCAGTTTCGATTTTAAAGGGTTTGAAGGGCAAGCCAAAGAGAAAAATGGGGTCACAACGATTACACAAGTGAGCAAGCCGATGACATTGAAATTGTTGTCACAGCCAAAGTCATCGAACGGTGCCCGAGCCTTTGAAACTTTTAAAAGCCTTGGTTTTGACAGCATGACTTTTAAAACATCGCAAACCCAGATTATGGACAAGGCCAAAGATCAAATAAGATTAGAAAATGGCCTCTTCGAGATGGAAGACGGGTTTCGCTTGAATTACGCTTATGAAGGAGAAGGGCTAGCCGCGATGGTCAAGGCAGCCGAAAGAGAAGAGGCTAATTTAAACGAAGACACTTCACCTGCTATGCAAATGCAATCGACATTAAAAAGTTTGGAAGCCTTAAAACTGCAATCCCTTAAAGTCAGTTTAGAGGACAAATCCATTGTCGAGCGTGCTTTGAAACTCGCCTCTGAAATGTTTGGTCAGTCACCAGATATGCTCAAAAAGCAAATGAAAATGGCTGTCATGGCCGCGCCAATTATGGCTGAAGGTAAGCTCGAAAAATCAATTTTATCAGAATTAGGCAGTGCCGTCGTAGAATTCGTAGAGAATGACGGTGAGACACTAACGATTTCTGTTAATCCGCCAAAGCCTCTATCAATAACCTCTCTTATTGAGGCCAAAGAAAGCAATCTCGCCCCTGAAGAACTTGGGTTTTCTGCGAGTGTCAGCGAAAAATAAGTAGCGCTAAAATAAGCTGGGCCAGAATAAGCCAAACCTAAGAGGCGCTGTTTTTATGTTAGGTCATATATACAGCGTCTCTTAAGCGGTTATTTTATAGGTCGTTATTTTAAAGGGGGCGTTTCAATAGTGAGAAGGCGGATGATTTTATTCATTTTTTGAATGAGAGTGTACGTTTTTTTGATGAGAGCGCGCGCTATTGCTTATACTGTTTGGCAAAAACCTAAGGTTAGTTTGCAGGGCTTTGTGAAGAAATTTGCCTGTAAAAGGCCGTTTCAAGAAAAGTATTCATAAATATTGCCCCAATCTACATTTTTGCGACGTTTCTACACATCCTCATCGCTTGAAATCTTGTTTTGTCTAAAGCATATGTAGCCTGCTAAAGTCACGTAGATGGCCGTTGAAAATTTGGTCGAACCCTCGGAGATATCGAATGAAAGTCTTAGTCCCCGTCAAGCGTGTGCTTGACTACAATGTTAAAGCGCGGGTGAAATCCGATCAATCGGGTGTTGACCTTTCTAATGTCAAAATGTCCATGAACCCATTTGATGAAATCGCAGTCGAACAAGCGGTTCGTTTACAAGAAGCCGGAACAGCTAGTGAAACTGTTGTTGTTTCAATCGGCCCTGCAAAGGCACAGGAAACAATCCGTACGGCCCTCGCAATGGGTATCGATCGCGGTATTCATGTAGAAACAGATGAGGATCTTGAACCTCTAGCTGTAGCAAAAATTTTAAAAGCCGTTGCCGAAGCCGAAGGTCCGGAACTCGTAATCTTGGGTAAACAAGCTATCGATAATGACCATGGCGCCACAGGCGGTATGTTTGCAGCGCTAATGGATTGGCCTCTTGGGTCTGCCGCGAATTCTATGGAAAAAGAAGGCGATAGCTTTACAGTAGTCAAAGAAGTTGATGGTGGTTTGCAGACAGTGAAGTTGGAATTACCCGCTGTCGTCACAACCGATTTACGTTTGAACGAACCCCGTTATGCCTCTTTGCCAAATATTATGAAAGCAAAGCGCAAGCCTATCGACGCAAAAACACCCGCCGATTTTGGCGTGGATACAGCCCCGCGTCTAAAGACATTAAAAGTAACAGAACCTGCCGCGCGTGAAGCAGGGATTAAAGTCGAAGATGTGGCAACGCTTGTCGATAAACTGAAAAATGAAGCAGGAGTTATCTAATGGCGATCCTAGTTGTAGCAGAACACGATAATGAGTCTTTGAAAGACGCCACGCATAAAACAGTGACGGCGGCTTTAGCTATGGGCGGCGATGTTGACGTCGTAGTGGCCGGTAAAGGCGTGAAAGATGTCATGGCTCAGGCTGTAAAAATCGAAGGTGTCCGTGCTGTTCTTGGCGTCGACCACGAAAGCCTACGTCGTCAATTGGCAGAGAGCATGGAAGAAGTGCTTGTCCCGTTAATGGCAGAATATGATGCTATCTTGGCACCGGACACGACAACTCATAAAAATTACATGCCTCGCGTGGCCGCGAAATTAGACGTTCAGCAAATTTCTTCAATTACTGGAGTAGAAAGCGCTGATACATTCATTCGTCCTATCTACGCGGGTAACGCTATGGCGACGGTACAGTCTACTGATGCTAAAAAATGTATCACAGTCCGTACTACGGCCTTTAATGCGGCAGGCGAGAGTGGATCAGCGTCTGATAAAATGTTGGATGACCCTAAAGGTCCATTTAAATCGGCATATATCGGTGAAGAACTCTCTAAATCTGACCGTCCAGAACTGACAGCCGCTAAAGTGGTTATTTCAGGTGGCCGAGGCATGGGATCTGGTGAAAACTTCAAACTCATTGAAGGTATTGCCGACAAACTTGGAGCGGCTATGGGGGCATCGCGTGCCGCTGTAGATGCTGGTTTTGTGCCTAATGATTGGCAAGTAGGCCAAACAGGTAAGGCTGTGGCACCAGAGCTTTATATTGCTGTAGGTATTTCAGGTGCGATTCAACATTTGGCTGGGATGAAGGATTCAAAAGTCATCGTCGCAATTAACAAAGATGAAGACGCGCCTATTTTCTCAGTCGCTGATTATGGATTGGTCGCAGACCTATTCAAAGCCTTGCCAGAGTTAGAGGCAGAGTTAGGGAAAGCGGGATATTAGTCTCAAGCTTTACTCTGATAATGTATAAAAACCGCGCTTTAAGCGCGGTTTTTTTATGGTTTGATGTTTAGTTGACGTTATTAATCAAGCCGCTCATTCATCAGGGGCCGTAATCGGTAAAGGCTCTCTTTTATTGGCTATATCCTTGCTTTCTTTGATGAGTGGTCCACCAACAGGACAAATGGATTGGGCGAAGCCGTTGAGCGTATTCGTCAGCTTATCAGGTACAAGAGAGTAATGAACAAATTGGCCCTTTTTCTCTCTCGAAATTAATCCCGCATTTTCCAAGATTGATAAATGCTTTGAGAGTGAAGGTTTACTCATTTCAAACCGCTCTGCAATTTCGCCAGCCGTTAAGCTTGTTGCAGATAGATAGGCTAAAATTTTACGTCGGGGTGTTGAGGCGAGAGCCGTGAATATTTTATCCAATGATTTCTCCAAAAATATAATTAGCTAATTGACTAACTGTCTAAATAGTGCTTTAGGTATTTAGCTTATTAGCTAACTATCGACTTCAATAGAAAACACAAGGAAGAACATCATGCTAGTTTACACCTATATGGCTTATATCAGTCTCAGCTTAACTTTGACGATTTGGGTGGGGCGTAAGTTAAATGTCAATGGACGTATTTTCTTGTTAGAAAATTATGGAGATAAACCTGTTTTGGCAGATGCCATAAATCAAATGTTACTCGTCGGATTTTACCTCATCAATATTGGGTTTATTGCTTATACGATGCAAATATTTGATGGCGTGCCGATGAATTGGGCTGAAGTGCTGGAGTTTCTGAGTGTGAAGATTGGTTTCATGTCCATTGTTTTAGGTGTTCTTCACTTCAGCCTGATGTTCGCACTCCAGCAATACAGTAAGATTGGTTTCAATACTAAAGTCCCCGCTTAATCGCTGAAACAATATCTAGATTAGCGCTTCGGTAAATCAGAGAAATTACCGGGGCGTTTTTGCCCTTTGGCCTGCATAGCCTCCATCATTTCTGACGGGATAAGCATGGACATATTCCAAATTGCAATATTTTCTAAGGCGTCTTTCGTGCTATGGTCACGGCCATAAGTTATGGCGCGTTTGCATCCATAAACGGCAAGTGGCGGCTTTTCAGCTATGTCTTTGGCAATTTCCATAACAGATTTAAGCATGGTTTCATGGTCTTCATACACCTCATTAAATAGGCCTTTATCATGCGCTTCATTGGCGTGCATTTTTCGGCCAGTATAGGCGAGCTCACGGACTAGCCCTTCTGGGAGGTGATTAAGAATACGTGGGAAAGTGCCAACATCTGCTGTCATGCCAACAATAATTTCATAAATCGTAATGAAACTATCTTCCGTGCCATAGCGCATATCGCAGGCCGTAATCAGGTCAACCCCCCCGCCATAACAGCCGCCTTGTATAGCGGCGAGGACAGGAATTCGGCAGTCTTCGATTGCATTAAAACTATCTTGTAAGCGCAGGACTTGCTGCTGAAAGGCGGCGCCATAAGTTGGGATGTTTTTATCTCCACCAATCCCATTATTGGCTGAAAACATACCCAAGTCTATACCCGCAGAAAACACTGGGCCCGTTGACGATAGCACAATGACTCTGGCTTTTGAATTATCGTCAATATCGCGGATGATTTCGGGAAGTTCCGTCCAAAATTCAGCAATCATAGAGTTCCGCTTTTCGGGGCGGTTCATGACAATATGCGCTATTTTATTTTCTATCGAAACGTCAAAGCATGTATACGACATAATGTTTTCTTTCTCAGGCCTTTTACAAAGTAAAGAGGAAGCCCTTATCGGGCATGGCGTTACCATTAAGGACGTCTTTATAGGTTTTTAGAATAGCGGAGGCTCCCTCTGCTTTCTCAACAGTTAACCACTCACTCGCACTTGAAAGGAACGGAACCCAGCGCTCGCCCATTTTCTGAGCAAAAGCCGCACCGCCCCATTCAGCAATTCGTTTCTTAGCCTGGTCTGGCGCAAAGAAAAACTGAATAGGCGTTTCGGTTTGCGGCAGCGGGGAACCTTCTGCGTCCCAATGAGAGAGCCCTACGCGGCAAACATAAGTTAAGTTTTCTTCAAAATGCTCAATCAATGTGGATAATAGCTGAGTGTTGCCAGACATATCGACGATAACAGTTTTCACATCTGGATTTAAATCAGTCACGCTGTCATAGGTTTCAACAAGGTCGTAAAACCCAGTGCCTTGGGTAAACGCTTTATTATTCTCCGATGTTAAGGCGGTGACTTTTACGGCACCGAGGGCCTTCGCACAATATGCCGTCCCGAGGGCTGTTTTAGACGAAGCGGATAAAATTAAAACTTGTTCTGCACCAAAATAATTTTCAGAATCTAAGAAATCATCAATTAAAAAACTGGTTGTGAAAAGCGGACGTAAAACAGGTTGTAGGTCTTTATGAAGCCCAAAGGATGGGTCAGATTCAATAAATGTATAGCGGTTATAGAGGCTGTGAAGTGGAACACGGTGATCATTCCCATCTTCAAATCCAGACCGAGATAGCTTTGTTGGTTTCATGTCAAATGTTTGCGTAATGGGAAGGAATCCATAAATTACCTTTCCAACCTCAACGTCATCGCATCGGCTCTCGATCACTTCGGCATAACCCCAGACAGGCATACGCCCCTGTGTTTGCGTGGAAATGCCGTAAGCATTGGGATCAAAATAGTGCCAATACCCTATTGTATGACCTGTAACCATATAGGTGACGTTATTTGCGGTCAGAGCCCATGGGCCAACCTTACAGCGGATGAAACCTTCACTCAGTATTTCATCGTCTTTGTTAACGAGGGTCACATCCGCAAAATCGGAGGTATTTACCAATAAAGTTTCGGTCATCTAAAATAATCCACTTGTTTCGCAACTGATTAATAGCTGGCCTTCAAGACCTGCTTTTCTGTGATAATGAATCTTTCGGTAAGATTCAGAGCTTACCGTGTTGAACATTGTTTGAGCGTTCGGATACCTCACAATCGCCACGGCGTCCCAGTCCCCACTACCAATCAGGCTATGTTTGGCTTTCCCGCTAAACACCGTTTCTGTGCCTTCAATATTAAGGTCTTTCAGCATTTTGCTAAATGCATCAGCATAACGCCCATAGGCTGTTTCGCCCGATACAGCTTCACCGTCTTTATAGGTCGCGTGTTCTTTGAACTTTAAAAGGTTGAGCATGTAAACAGGTTTGTCTGGAGAACTTTCACCAAGAAAAGCTTTAATTTGCTCCGGTGTTGGGTCGATGGCATTGAGAGATTTCATGGTCATTCCGCTTACATATATCCTGGGTGTTGCATGACATTGGATTTCGATCGTTCCAACATCTCAGAGGGCACAAAGAAATCCGCGGCGAGGGGGCCTTCATATCCAGGCTGATTATAGACGCTAAAATCTTCGACACCATTTTCGGCCAAAATAAATTCATCTATGATAAATTGACCCGTCAGTTCAGAAGATGTCTTGCTAAAGACGCAATAGGCTGCATCGGCCATTATTTGCGGAACACGGCTCATTTTCGCCATGCTATCCCCGCCCAAGACATTCCTTACAGCGGCAGTGTCAATAGAGGTCATCGGCCAAAGTGAATTTACGGCGATGCCATCCGCTCTGAACTCTTCACTCATGCCTAGAGTGCAAAGGCTCATACCATATTTTGCCATTGTATAAGCGACATGATTTTTGAACCATTTGGCATTCATATCAAGGGGCGGCGCAATATTTAGAATATGTGGGTTAGAAGCCTTTTTAAGGTGGGGGAGACATTTTTGTGAAACCAGAAAAGTACCGCGCGCATTGACTTGGTTCATTAGGTCATAACGCTTCATTGGGGTGTTTAGTGTCGGCGTTAAAGAGATAGCGGAGGCATTATTGATGCAAATATCAATGCCGCCAAATTTTTCTACGGTGGCCTCGACCGCCTGCGCAACAGTATCTTCCTCTCGGATATCACAGATTAATGGGAGCGCTTGTCCGCCCGCCTCTTCAATGTCTTGTGCCGCCGTATAGATCGTGCCCGATAGCTTTGGATGAGGTTCAGCTGTTTTGGCCGCAATTGCAATACTGGCACCATCAGCGGCGCATTTTTTTGCGATTTCCAACCCAATTCCGCGTGAACCGCCGGACATGAAAATTGTTTTTCCCTTGAGAGACATTGTTCGCCCTTTTCTTTTGTTAACCGAAACTATCGGAAGAAAGACAGGGGCTCAAGCGACGTAGGTCTATGTGTGGGCGTCAAAATTGCATATAGACTGTGGTTTTTCGCTTATTGGCTAACCCCTGTGATTTTGAGCCAAAATATAGCTTAAGGGGAGAATGCTAATAGTTATGCTTAGTGCTAGGTTAACAGCGTTCTCAGGCATTTTTAAGTATTTTCGCGTAGTAGGCCGCCATCAGTAATTAATTGGGAGTTGGGGCAATTATGCGTCATTTATTATTATCAGTACCTGTATTGGCTTTATCAGCCTGTTCATTTTTAACCGGTGGAGACGGTTATAGTGATGCATATTATGGAGGGTGTGATTCATCATGTTCTTCTGGGCATTCATATTCCGTAGCAGAGACGAACTATTCGCAACCGACTTATGAAGCGCCGGCCACGACATATCAAAGCACCACTCAATATGCGGCCCCGCAATCACCAAGTGTCGCTTACCATACTCAGCCAACACAGAGCGTTCATCAAACGCAACCAAATCAATATTATTATAATGATGGCTTCCGCGGTATGCACAAAGCGAAACGTAGTGCCTATAAATATGGTGATTTGGGTGTCATCGCGTATGATGTGAATGATGGTGGTTTCGGTCTCGTGGGCCGTGCAGGTTATCAGTCATCTGGGCTATTAGGCGCAGAAGTAGAAGGCACACTTGCCTTTAAGGATCAGGATTTCACACAAGGTACCTCAGAGGTAAGCGGCGGACCTGATTATTCTTTGGGTGCATTTGCCGTAGCGCGTTTACCAATAACGCCTAAAATCTCTGCCCATGCACGTGGTGGTTACCACTTCACAAATATAGATTCCGTTGCGCAAGTTGGTGCAGCTGCGGCAACACTTGATTCAGACACAGTTGACGGTTTCGCATATGGCGGCGGTGCAGAATATGCTTTGAATGAAAGAGATTCATTGCGCTTGGACTATACACGTTATGAATATGACGAAGTCATAAATGGCATCACATATGATGGCGCGGATTCCCTCGCTCTGGCTTATAATCGCCGCTTCTAAGCGAGGCTAAGCCCCAATCTAAGTTTCGGAAGCAGCAGGCATTTTCTTCTGCTGTTTCCACAACTGCGCATAAAGCCCGCCTTGATTTAACAAGGCCTGATGAGTGCCTTGTTCGGCGATTTCGCCATTCTCTATAACGATAATATTATCTGCTTTAATGATGGTTGAAAGTCGATGGGCGATTACCAAGGTTGTTCTGCCCGCAGAGGCGCGATCTAGGGCGTCTTGGATACCACGTTCAGTCGCACTATCCAGAGCAGAGGTGGCTTCATCCAATATTAAAATGGACGGGTCTTTCAGTAAGGCTCTGGCAATAGCCACGCGTTGTTTTTCACCACCCGATAATTTCAAACCGCGTTCCCCGACAATGGTCTCATAGCCTTTGGGGAGGGATAATATAAAATCATGAATTTGGGCGTCTTTTGCGGCTCGGTAAATATCATCCACGGATGCTTCGGGCCTTGCATATTTGATATTATATAAAATCGAGTCATTAAATAATACGGTATCTTGCGGCACGATACCTATCGCCTTGCGAAGGCTCTTTTGGGACAGATTTCGTATATCAATGCCATCGACTTTGACGCTGCCTTTGTCGATATCATAAAAACGGAAAAGGATACGCGATAGTGTGGATTTTCCCGCGCCTGTTGGGCCAACTACGGCTAAAGTTTTTCCCGTTGGTATTTCAAAATTAATGTTAGAGAGAATAGGGCGGTCTGAATCATATCGAAATGAAACATTTTCAAAAGCGACGCGACCTTGAATGTTTTCAACAGTCTTAGCGCTCTCACGGTCATTCACTTCGGGTTTTATATCCAGCAAGACGAACATTTTTTCTAAGTCTGTCAGTGATTGTTTGATTTCGCGATATGCAAAACCCAAAATATTTAAGGGGCGGTAGAGCTGTGTCATAACCATTACAACGGCTGTCATATCGCCAATGCTCATATTCCCGCCGATAATATTATATCCAGCGAGGGCCATAATCGCGATAAGTCCCGCATTCATGATAAAGGATTGCCCTATATTCACTGTAGCCAAAGAGGTTCGTGAACGAATACTCGCCCGTTGATACCCTGCCATAGCCGTATCATAGCGATTGATTTCAAACTCTTCGGCGGAGAAATATTTTACAGTTTCATAATTTAAGAGACTGTCCACCGCTTTACCGGCCGCTTCAGTATCGCGTTTATTCATCTCTCGTCTGAACTTCAGGCGCCATTCCGTTGTCGCAACGGTAAAGTAAATATAGCCAATAACAACAGTGATAGCGACAAGCGCAAACCAACCATTAAAGGCAAACCAAAAAGCCGTGGCTGCAATCATTAGCTCTAATAATGTGGGGCCAATATTGAAAAGTAAAAACCGAAATAGGAAGTCGATTGAACGCACACCGCGTTCGATAATTCGCGTCAGTCCGCCCGTCCGTTTATCAAGATGAAAGCGCAAAGAAAGCGTATGCATATGGCGAAAGGTTGCCGTAGCGACACTGCGTTGGGCAAATTGGGCGACGGGCGCAAAGATATACTCCCGGCCTTCCGACATGATAACAGAGAATAGCCGCAAAGCCCCATAACCCAAAATGAAGCCCAAAACGCCTATTGAGACATCTTGCCATAACTCACCGCTTTGTCTGGCATTATTTACAGCGTCGACCGCCCAACCAAAGATAAAAGGGGCGCCGACTAGCACGAATTTGGCCGCTATTGTTAATAATATGGCAAAAACAGATCGAAGCTTGAATTCCAAATTATCGTCAGGCCAGAGATAAGGTTTTAAACGTATCAGGCCGCGTAGCTGCTCCCCAATAGTTTGCTCTTTCATCGCTTCTATGCGTTGATCATAGCTCTTGGAGCTTGAGGGTGGTGTAGATATTTGCGGCATAGTTCATCATGTGGGGGGTGACATACTGCTTGTAAACCCAATGCTAACGCTCTTTTGCTAAAAGGGATGGAAATTGGGAAGGGCCTGTTGATGAATGTAACAGGTAAGAGTGATGAGCGCTTTAAAACATGTAATTCCGCCTGTCGTAAGAGGTGAAGATAGACGTAAATCTGACCGGGATAACTATGTCGATTGGCGTGTTAATCAACGCTCATATGAGTTTATAGGGGCGACGTTTGACCCCCTTACGCCCATGCAAACACTCGCGCGCGCCAAATGGATGACTGAAAACCATGGGTTTCGATTTATCGTGACACCAAATGTCGATCACCTTGTTCGTATGGCAAAAGAGCCCGACATATTTAAACCGTTATACGAAGCCTCATGGTTATCCGTATGTGATTCACGTATTCTAGAACTACTCGCTGCATTTTCGGGTATCCCGCTTAAGGCTGTTCCGGGGTCGGATTTAACGCAACAACTCTTTGATAATGTCATATCAGCAGAGGATACCATCAACGTCATTGGCGCGGATGAAGAAATTGTTGAAAAGGTCAAGACCATCTATGGATTAAGCAAGGTCAATCTACATCAACCGCCAATGGGTATGCGCCGTAAACCTGAGGCGATAGAGGCGGCGGCGAAGTTCGTGGCAGATAACCCTGCGCGGTACACTTTCATCTGTGTGGGTTCACCCCAACAAGAGATGGTTGCGAAAGCGTGCCTAGAAAGAGGCGATTGTGTGGGGCTTGGTCTCTGCGTTGGGGCTTCATTAGACTTTTTGGGCGGGCGGACAAAACGTGCACCGAAATGGATGCAATCTATTCGTATGGAATGGTTATTTAGACTGGCGAGTGAGCCGCGCCGTTTATGGAAGCGCTATCTTGTTGAAGGGCCAAAAATATTTTGGCTATGGATGAAATGGTCCCTCTTAAACAAGCGCAAAAAAACGCATTAGCGTGTATCAAATTTATCTTTGCGCTTAACCCCCATCAAGAGTCTTGCTTCGAGTCTTTCTCTTAAGGCTCTATAATAGGCATTGAGAAACGCCGTGTCAGTTTCACCTGCCATCTGAGTCCATCCAATTTTTTGACGGATACGTTCCGCGACATCATTCATGGTTTTGATTTTTTGTGTTCTGAGGACGGTTTCCAAAACATGTAATTCATGAATACCATAGGCCTCAACTTGGGCCGGGGTGAAGGTGAAAGACTCGAGTGATTCTTGGGATTGCTTTGCGAGGTCGCGTCCCAATATGGGTTTGGGCGCGCGAACGACCCATGTTCCCGCAATCATGTCGCCGGCCCGCAAGCGATCTTTATTAAACAGAGGGAATAACAGAAATATCCCGCTCCATATTAACCCCAATAGGGCAATCATGCCGTCAACATCATTGGACTTTAGAATTAAAAAACTAAGCGGTAGGAATAATTCGATTTCTCGTAAAGCGTTGCGGGCAAAAACGGCATTTGCGGAGAGTTGGGCGCGCCCCATGGCTGTATTTCTTGCCGCAACGCGAATTTTCATGAGACGTTTGCCTGGCGTGGCAGCTTTGGGGCCCATTTCAAAAATAAGAAAATAAAAGCTTCGAAGAAAAAGCGCGAAGAGGATAAATAAGCTAATGGCGAGTTCACCATTCACCGCAAATCCGCCCCATATAAAAACGAAGAGACTTAGTATGAGGGTGATGCTTATGATTAATAAATCAATCGTGACGGCGCCAATGCGCGCTCCCACATCCGCCAATTGGATTTGCAAATCTACACCTTCTGGCGTGATGAGCGTGCGCCGATCAGATGGCGGGATGGGGGTGGTGTAGGGCGGAGCAGAGCTCATTATTTAACCCTGCTCTTATCTTCAGCCCGCGGAATATATAAATAGGCGAGCCAGAAAAACAGCAATGAGATACCAATGACATAACGTAATATGTCACTGGTAATAAGTTGCCGCGCAAAGCCTTCAAGTAAGCCAGCAAAAAACAGCATGATGACAACGCCTACCATCAGCAAAGCTGAGGTGCGACCAGCCAGTGAGGCCGATTGCAAGCGGGATAATATGCCGGGAAAGGCAATGGCGCGGCCAATATGCAATCCTGCTCCGCCCGCTAATATAATGGCAAAAATCTCTGTAGAGCCGTGAATGATTAACCAGCCGCCTATTTCAAAGCCAAGATCCCGCGAAGCAAATAACCCCAAAAATCCACCGACCATAAAACCCGTACTGAGCATGAATAGAATGGTTGGGATACCGAAAGCAAAGCCCAAAGCGAAAGCAAATATGGCTACGCGGGAATTATTTGAAAAGAGATAGCTTGCAAAAATGCCTAAACCATCCGCGTTTTCAGGCTTGTCATATATCGTTGCTCGGAGAGCTTCAGTAGAAGCCGCCGGTGTACGATCACCGGCGAGGCCAGCATCCACAAAGGCATAAAACCAATCGGAGTCTGCTTGAACCATATAGAAAGCAGCAAGTGTGGACACGAAAATTAAAAATGCAGACAGGGCGGTATCTTTCCAAAGCCTTTGTGCCGCTTCTGGCCAGTCTTTAGAAATAAAGCTTATTATACGTTTTCCTAAGCCCATTTGTGTTCCGTACAGCTTATAATAAGCTCGAGTGCAGAGGTTTTCCAAATAGGCGGTGACATTTTGATCAAGAGATGTGGCCCGTGCAACAGAAAGAGAAGAAAGCGTACTGCGATAAAGACGGGGGAGGTTAATCAAGTCATCTTTGCTTAGAGCGCGAGCGCCTTTAGATTCCAATTTATTGAGAAGAGTTTCAAGAGCCGTCCAGTCGGCCTGACGTTTTTCGCGAAATCTTTCGGATTTTAGCGCGTAGCTCTCTATGCCGATAGGATTGTTTTCTTGTCCAGAAAGGGGCGCATTACCAAGAGATAGAGGGTCGTGTGTAGTCATTAGATGATGCCTTTCCCTTTCAACTCTAAATACCGATTTACAATATCTATATTGAGTGTGTCAGGATTAGCATCAATGACATCTACACCCATACGTTTTAATTTAGCTAAGACGATGTCTCGTTCAGATAAGAGAGTTTGGGCAATAACGGACCGACTTATATCATCGGGTTCTTTGGGGTGTAAATTTGCGAGATCCTCAAGAGGTTGGTTTTTAAACGCAACAAATATGATGACATGGCGTTTAATTAATCGCGTAATAGTTTCGAGCATGAGCTCGGATTGCGTGGTGTCAATAAAGTCCGTGAATACAACAATCAGGCTTCTTCGTCTCAGTTTCTGTGCCAAGTAAGATAGTCCAAATGTATAATTCGTTTCTTCATTGGAATAATCAATTTGTGCCGTTTGATTTTGTAAACTCGCAAACTGGGATGTTCCAGAGACAGGGGAAGAGTAAAGGTGTGGGGCCTTATCAAAGCTGTATAAGCCGACCCTATCACCCATTTTCAAACTGACATAACCCATAATGAGAGCCGCTGATATAGCTCTATCTAATTTTGTGAGTTTCACAGAGGCTTGGTCTATTAATTCCTCGCACATCAGATATCCACTATCGAGGGCGAAAACGATGTTATGATTGCGTTCGGTTTTATACTCTCTGGCCAGCAAGGTGTTATGACGGGCAGAATGTTTCCAATCGATGGCGCGTTTATCCATACCAGGAAGGAATTCGGACAGAGCATCAAATTCAGTGCCTTCTCCGCGCAGATTTTGAATTTTTTGACCAAAAATAGCGTCTTTAGAAAAAAACTGAAGGGCCGTGTTTCTAACTACTTCTGTGTTAGGAACAATGGCAATTATTTTATTCAAAGGGTCTTGTCTTTGTTGCCAGATGAACCCCAATGGCCCTTGCCAACGCGACCAAAGACAGTGAAGGTGCGCGTGCCCGCGGCGGCGCGTCGTAATATCAAATTGCACAATGGCCTGATGATTTTCATCCGCGCGAAACAAGGCGATATCTGGGGCGCAGGAAACCCGATTATTGGTAGTTAGTCTAAACTCAGCTGTTTTTGGCGGCGTGTTTTGTAAGTTCTTAAAGTCAAAAGTAACGCGTTCATCTGTCCCAATATATAGCCTAGGGGAAGTGGTTAAACGGGGCGTCATGGATTTTGCGGGCAATGCCAAGAGCATATCAAGCAAGAGCAATCCAATTATCGCAACGGCCCATGCGGCTCCTATTGCCCAGAGAGCAGGTATAACCACCGCAAAAAATAGGGCGACTGGAATACCCAAAGCCAATAACCAAACGGCTTTTTGTGTTGGATATAAGGAAAATTTAGGCGGTTCTAACCGCTCCACTTCCATGTTTTCACTATATGAAGGTGCTGCGCGGGACAAAAGACGAGAGACTATCTTGGCGCATTGGTTTGTTCAATTACAGCTGAAATAACGGAGTCCGCATTGCGGCCTTCAATCTCTGCTGTAGGCGATAATATGGCACGGTGGCGAAGCGCCGGCAAAGCAATGGCTTTAACATCATCTGGTATGACATAATCGCGTCCAGCTAAGGCGGCTTTGGCACGAGAGGCTATAGCAATCATGGCTGCTGCGCGCGGTGAAGCGCCTGTTTCAAATAACGGATCATTTCGCGTGCCTCTTACTAAATCGACGATGTAATGTGTGACGTCATCTGTCAGTCGGACATTAGGAATGACGTCAAGAGCGGCCTTTATCTTTGCAGGTGTCGCGATGGGTTTTAGGCCGAGAGTCTTTAAATCAGCTGACCCTGAACTGGTTCCGTGGCGTGCAATAATCTCTAATTCTTCATCACGGCTCGGGTAATCAAGGACATGCTTGAACAAGAACCGATCAAGTTGGGCTTCTGGCAAAGGATATGTACCTTGCTGCTCAATCGGGTTTTGCGTGGCGATAACCATGAATGTTTTGGCCAGAGGGTAGGCTTTCCCATCAATCGTCACTTGTCTTTCTTGCATGGCTTCAAGCAAGGCGGCCTGCGTTTTAGGAGGGGTCCGGTTAATTTCATCGGCAAGAAGCAGGTCACAGAATATAGGGCCCTTTATCAATGAAAATTTTGATGTCTGGAAATTAAAAAGGTTTGTTCCGAGTAAGTCACCGGGCAAAAGGTCTGGTGTAAATTGAATGCGTCCAAAGTCGAGCTTGAGAGCATAAGAAAACGCCTGAGCTAAAAA
This sequence comes from Litorimonas taeanensis, assembly GCF_003634015.1. Lineage (NCBI taxonomy): Bacteria > Pseudomonadati > Pseudomonadota > Alphaproteobacteria > Maricaulales > Robiginitomaculaceae > Litorimonas > Litorimonas taeanensis. The sequence goes on along the minus strand of NZ_RBII01000001.1, from coordinate 1,571,069 downwards.
GGTTTTGGCGGTGCCGGGAACACCTTCTAATAAAATGTGACCGCCTGATAAGAGTGCCACTAACATCAACTCAATTGTGTCTTGCTGGCCGATAATGGCTTTATTGATTTCGGTGCGCAGAGCCTGCGCTAATGTTTCGACGGGGGCTAAGTCTAACTCGCTCATTCCGTAATTTCCTTTTTCCATTTCTGAAGGGCGGTAGCTACACGTGTCATTTCATGTCTTTGTGTAACGGCATTTGCCTCTGTCTTTAAAGTCTCAAATGTAGGGGTAATGTTCCGACCTCTTTCTCGGCTGTCCAGAAGTGAATCGGAGCTAACGGATAGGCGGCTTTGTCCTTGAAGCGCGTATTGGGCTTGTTTTCGAATAAGCGCTGCATAATCAGGCATAAGGAGAGGTTCGCGCCTTGCAATAGCGAGAAATTCAGCCGTTGTTGAGGCTAATGATTGAGGCCCTATTGAGCGATCCGCGCCAAAATCAATGTCAGACCCTTTTTTAGGGTCCCCAAAACGTATGAAAGCTTGCCACCCTAAAAGCGCAATTAAAGCCATAATAATTATCGTCACGGATAAAAATGGAGGTTGCGTAAAGAGCTTTATCATATTTCGCTTACTGCTAATGCCGTGAAGGGACAAATCTAAACGAATTGAGGATGTCTTGGTCTCGCTCATGATGTAATTAAGCATACTTACGGAAAACCTAGCTTTTGACCGTTTATCCAATCCAGCCGTATTTAAAAAATCAGGGTCAGACAGGATGTAAGTCTGACTGTCTGGAACTTTGGCCAGAAGAATGTCATCTTTTTCGACCGTTATGATGGGAATAAGAGTTTCACTATTGAAAGTCTGAAGACGAGAATGATAGCCTTGATAGGGCGTGCCATTATTTACGAAAGAAAAAACATGTTCTTGGGTTAAATCCCCGCCGGTTTTACCAATACGGTTGATAGTAAGCTCCCCCGTTAGCGTCTCAAGATTTGAAGCGAGCGGTCTGGCTGCTTGTAAATCTCTATAAGGTAGTTTTTGGACCCAGCCTTGAACTTTAGGCATCGGCATGACACTCCATTTTGGCAAGACTATGAGTTTGGGGTCATTGGGGTCTAACGTGTCTAATCCATCCGTTTGATAAGCTGAATCTAAAGTATATATTCTCAGCGTATCTATTTCCCCGTATAATGGTTTTTCTGAGTCTGTACGGATTTCAACATCAAGGTTTTCTAATAATATTTTTAGACCAGCAAATCCGATAGCAGAGCTGGATAGGGCATGAGCCTGTCCGTTATCTTTATTGCGTAAATCATCAGCGTAACCTGACAGGGCAATTAATGCCGTAAATGAGAACATACCAATCAGAACAATACCGATGATGAGACCCGTTCCCATAAGGTGTTGGGAGGTTTTAGAAACGCCTTTTTCCACCTGATTTAATGTGTTTGTATGTGTCATGCGGTAAGGGCCGCGCGTGTTTGAATTGGGTCTTCGTGACGCGTGGGCATAGCGAATTGCGCATAGGCTTTACGGCAGCGCTCAAAAGCCTGCTTGTCTAACATTTGTCCGCCAAAATGCGAACGCTCCACCTCTGAAGCGATTAGCGAGAAAGCTTGTCGTGTCTCTGGTGCAAGAGAGGACAAACCAGATATTTCCCGAGATGTATAGGAGCGCCTAATCATATTGGGTTTTTGGGTGCCGATATCTTGAATGGATCGAAAGAGTAATTGATGCACAGCTTCTGCATATCGGCCTTGTTCGGCCAAACTATCAACGGCTTTTAACAAAATCAGAGCTTGTTGTGTTGAGGGCCGATAGAGCGAGTCTTGCGCCCGCTCTTTGTTTTGTTTCTGCTTATAACTTCTCTGCATGTCGAGAACGGCTTTTGTAAAGACATATAAAAGCAATCCCACGCCGCCAATTACAAAGCCCCAAAACAATAATTCTAATAATGGGGATATAGCTTTCAGAAAGGCTAGAATCGGTTCTATGATTTTATCTAACCAATCGACTTTTGGCGGCGGGGGCGTTTCGGGCAAATCAAATTGCAAGTGATCTTGGGATTTAAGGCGACGAAATGCTTTGTCGAAATCATCCATGGCAATAATGGTTTCCGTTATTTCCAAGGGATGTGCAGACTCAGCGGGAGACGTTTGGGCGGTGCTAAGCGCGGAAAAGCCAAAAAAACAGGTCAAAGCTGTTAAACTTATAAGGACTCTTTCTTTCAAAGTGAGGCTATAACCATTTTACGAGGCGGAAAATTAACAGTTGAACCAAGCCAATAATAACGACAATGGCCGTGACATACCAAAATCCCATGGCGTTCTCTACCCATGGCATGCCGCCGACATTTATTCCCATCATTCCAGAAATAAGTCCAAGAGGGAGGAAGATAGCTGCCACGACAGAAAGTAACATCATATTTCTGTTCATTTCTTCAGCGCGCATGTCACTTAGTTGGTCTTTGACGATGGCGCAGCGTTCCCGCACAGCATCAAGTTCTTCAGTAATACGAGTGGCTTGGTCGGCACTGTCGCGTAACCTTAATTGGTCGTCATTGGAGATCCATGGCAAAGACTGCATAGCCAAAGTGTTTAAAGCTTCTCTTTGCGGGGCAAGGTAGCGGCGAAGCATGATAGCCTCTCGGCGTATTTCTGTAACTTTGGATCTCGCAAGCTCGCTTCTATTTTCGTCAATGGCCTCTTCGAGTGTGTCGACTTGTTCATTTAAGTCCGTAATTGTGGGGGCCATTCTATCCGCGAGGGCAAGAGCGTATCCAGCAATAAAACCACCCGGTGTGGAAGAAACAGATTGTGTTTTTAATCTTTCGACCCTGTCTTGTGTCGCCTTCAATTTTCGACCGCATACAGATATGACGCGATTGCTTTGGATAAAAAAGCGTATCGGAATCATGTCTTCAGGCTCAGCCCCAGCATTAAGGTTCACGCCGCGAAGGTTGATTAAGACATCTTCGTTACGAACAATGGTGCGGGGGCGACTATCGGCTGCCAAAAGTGTATTCGTGGCGACATTATCAACCATTTTATCTTCAATGAAAACGGTACGCGTGTCAGGGTGTTTTCTGTCAAAATGGAGCCATAAAAACCCTTCTCCGGGCTTGGGGGCAAGCGGGATAGGCGTGGTCGGAAGTTCTGTCGCCTGTCCGTTATTATCAATCAAAAAAGCATGTTGGAGACAAGTCATGGCACCCTTTCATCGGTACACTTTAGGCGGGCCAAGCTATGGGTCAAGCTGACTATAACCGCTTTTTCGAAATTAATATGGCCGGTAGTAAACCGCGTAGAGAGTTTCCAATAAAAATCTTATCGGCTTTTAAAAAGCGTTCAAGCGAGATTTCTGTTTCAGTGACTTTCTCTGAATTTACTAGGTCTTGTCGTAATATTCCGGGGAGAATGCCTTTTAATTTGGGCGTCAATAATTGGCCATTTTCTTCGATGTAGACAGTGGTGAAGCTGCCCTCCATAATTATATGATCATGGCTCATGAAAATCACTTCATCAATCTTCTCTAAGGCTTGAAGCCGAGACCGTTCACCATCATAAAAATCCCGCATTTCGACTTTGTGCTCAGTAATTTGCCGAGAAGGTTCCAAGCAATATTGCGAAAGACATATACGAAGCGGCACTTTACCAAGCGGCTTTAAGGGGCTTGATGACATCTCTAATTTGCCCGAGCGCGCGAGAGATAAACGAATACGTTGAGTCGTGCTTCCGCGTGGAATTTTATCCAAGAGACATGACTGAATTTGGGTTTCAGTCAGAGGTATCTTAAATTGACTGGCGGCTTTTAATAACCGGTTTATATGCTGATCCTTGCGAATATACCCGTTTTCAGGCTCCCATCGAAAGGTTTCGAAAACAGCGCGCGATTTCGGTTTAAATATCTCTGCTTTTAATAAACATTCCTGATATTCATCTTCGCCGTCACTGTCGAGAACAACGCCGCTTCCCACATCATACCGTAGCTGCCCTTCATTTAATTGAAGCGTGCGTATAGCCACATTGAAACAGGCATTGCCATTGGGGGCGATATAACCAATAGCGCCGCAATAGGCTGACCGATTATGCGTTTCTAATTCGTGGATAATTTCTATGGCGCGTATTTTGGGGGCGCCTGTAATAGAACCACAAGGGAATAAACCTTTAAATATCTCTAGCCAAGATAAGTTTTCTTTCAAAGTCCCGGTCACCTCAGATATCATTTGATGGACGGTGGGGTAGGTCTCGACGGCAAAGAGTTCAGGCACCTTTACGGAGCCTGGGGCGCACAAACGTGAGAGATCATTCCTTAAGAGATCAACGATCATCAAATTTTCGGCTTTTGACTTGGGTTCGTTTTGCATTTCAGCGCGTAGCGCTTTATCTGCGAGAATGTTAGACAATCGCGGCCGTGTGCCCTTCATCGGTCGCATACGCATATTAGAGCCATGTTTCTCAAAGAATAATTCGGGCGAGAATGAAATAATATCATCGCCGCCTAGGCGTACAATACCACCATATCGTCCGGGTTGAGAGCGCCTGAAACTTGCATATAAGGTCTTAGCGCTGTTACGTGTCTGCCCCAAGAGAGGGAAGGTCAAATTGATTTGATAAACATCCCCGGCTTCAATGTAATTTTGTACTTTCTTATAACGGTTGAGATAGTCGCTTAGACTCCATTGAGGTTCCAAATGCACAGAAACAGGCTTTGCGCGGTAAAGACTATTAGCGGGCGGAGCTTTGGGAGGGGTTTTAAAAACGCCGAGTTGAATAAGCGGCTTATCTTGTGTCGTTAAAAGAGGCCTAAGCGAAGGCTCTAGCGCATAGCCGAGTTCATATGATAAGAACCCCGCAAGATAATACCCTGACCTCTGATAGTTTTCTATTTTTTCAAAAGCTGCGCTTAAATCACCGTAATTATAAGCCGTAATAATATCTATAGGCTGAGTGAAATAACGAGTTTCTCCCGTTTTTTGGTCATCTAATAAAACATAAGGCCGCATAATTCGAGATGGGCCTAAAACCAAAACCCTGGCATAATTCCAGCGTAAAAAGCATTTCTTCCGCGTAAAATATCAGAGGCTTCTTCAACAACGCATCGGCGAAAGCTTATGGGAGAGCCCGGCGCTATCTGCCCGAGTAACCATTGATCGGCCGTGATGACTTGTAAGGCACGGGCATATCCCCCTGTGCAATGTCCATCAATCATCGCCAAAATGGGTTTCCCATCTGGCGGAATTTGTAGCGTCCCCGGTAAAATAGGGCTGCTGGTCAGCGGTGTTTTATTGATTAAGCCAATATGGTCTCCTATCAATCGCGCCCCCATTCTGTCCGTGTCGGGTGTTGTTATAAAAGGCGAGGTGTACATATAGCGTTTTGCCTCTGGGGTTAGCCAAGACCATTCTGAAACCGAGCGTGCTCTGAGAACGATATGCCGAGACAATATGGGGGCGTAGCCTGTAGGTAGGGATTGAGAACCTATGTTCTCCATCTCAGCGCAATGAAACTTATCACCACTTCTTACAGCGCGTCCTTCGATCCCGCCCAATGACGCAGGCGTATAAGTTGATACAGACCCCATGAAAGGTTCGCCGATTAATCCGCCTTCTATTGCGATATAGGTACGGCAACCAATACGAGCGAAGCTGAGTGTCAGAATGTCGCCTTTGTTGACAGGCAGAGCTCTGTTGGTCTCGACATTTTGACCATTTATTTGGGCCCACATTTCAGCCCCTGACAAGGCAATGCGCGTTGCTTTTTCGAAACGTATATGAAGACCGCCTAATGTGCACTCCAGTGCAGGGGCGTCCCATGAATTGCCAACAAGAAAATTTGAGAGCGCGAAGGATAATCTATCTGCGGCGCCGCTCTTGGGTATACCTAAATGGCGATATCCGGGCCGTCCTGCATCTTGTAATGTAGTCTGCGACCCGCCATTGAGTATCGTTAAAATAGGGTCACGCATTAGACTTTGCCTTGTGGTATAAATCTGACTTGATCACCAGCCTTAAGAGCAAAAGGCTCTTGGCGTTTTGAATCAAATATAGAAAGAGGCGTGCGCCCAATAATTTGCCAGCCGCCGGGGCTTTCCAAACCATATATTCCTGTTTGCCAATTCGCGATGCCAATTGAGCCTGGCGCCACTTTTAATCGCGGGGTCGCATGGCGGGGATGGTGAAGCTTTTTGTCTGTTTCAGATAAAAACGCAAAACCGGGAATGAAGCCCATAAGGCAAACACGATAAAGACGGCTGCTGTGCCGCTTGATAATTTGCGTTTCTGTGAGCTTTGAGGATTTACAAATATTTTCCATATCTGGACCGTCTTCGCCGCCATAAAAAACGGGAATATCAATCGGCTTTATTGGTTTATCTTTTTTGGCTTTGCTTAAGTTGTTAAGGGATGTTTTTACGGTGTTAAGAGCCGAAGAAAGTTCAATCATCATCGGATTAAACGTCACCATAAGGCTGTCATAAGCAGGGACAACATTTGTCCAAAGATTCATATCTCGCAATGTATCGGACAGTTGATGGATTGCATTGGACGCTTTTTCTGAATAGCCCAAAACATCATAGGCCACCAATACAGCATTATCGCCATAAGGCTCTACCCGTGGATCCAACTTTGTTTTTTGGGGTTTAAGGGGCATATTAGGGCGAACCTTGTTTCAAATTTTTAGAGAATTGAGGCAATGCAAAAGACTGAATACTGATATTGGCTTGTTCTAAGGCGGCCTTCGTTTTTCGGGCTGTTTCGACAGCCCCCGCGCTATCCCCATGTAAGCAAAGGGATTGGGGGTGAATATGTAAGGTTTTGCCGCTTTGGGTTTTCACGCTCCCTTCAACTGCGAGTGAGACAGCTTGGTCAATTCGGCTTTCATCTGTGGCCAAGACAGCGCCTTGGCGGCGTCGGTTCAGTAAATGCCCATCATCTGTATAGCGTCTGTCTATGAAACCTTCGGCTATAAATTCTAATCCATAGGCCTTCGCCGCTTGTGCCATTTCAGAATTTGGTCCGCCCATGAATATGAGAGACGGATTTAACGCGTGAATAACAGAGGCGATTAACTCGGCCTTTATGGCGTCTTTTACGGCATCATTATAAAGCGCGCCATGAGGCTTAACATAGGCTATCGTTACGCCTTCCTCTGCGGCGACCTCCATCAGAGTTGTAATCTGATTTGTAAGGGATTGTTTTAAATCGGCTTGGCTTATGTCTTTCCCAAGCGTCAAAGATTTACGCCCAAAATTTTTGCGATCAGGATAGGCAGGGTGCGCCCCAACGCTCACATTGTTTTGCTTGGCGTTTTGAAGGGTTAGGCGCATTGTCTCTTTATCGCCCGCATGACCCCCGCAAGCGATATTGGCAGAGCTTACAAAACGGAGAATATCGGCTTCGGATTGCGCCCAATCCGCGTTATCTGCTTCGCCAACATCTGCATTTAAATCAATGACTTTCATTGAAGGCTCCATAGCGTGCAAAATGAGTCCCGCCTATCCCTTTTCTATAAAACCCTCTTCTATTAAACCTCCTTGGCATTTAAGGATGATAAAGGCATGAGGCGATATGATTGAAGATCCTATATTTTGGATAGCTGCAATATTTGCTGTTCTCATCACAGGTGTGTCCAAAGGCGGGTTAGGCGGTTTAGGTCTGTTCGCGGTTCCCATCATGGCGTTGACGATATCACCTGTTCAAGCCGCAGGGATTATGCTGCCTATTCTTATTGTCATGGATTGGGTCAGCCTTTGGTCCTATCGTAAGCTGTGGGATAAATTGACGATAATCAGAATTTTACCTGCCGCTATTTTGGGCGTAGCGCTGGGCGGCGTTTTTGCCGGCGGGGTTAATGATGATATTGTACGGATACTGGTTGGCGTGATTGCTGTTTCCTTTCCTATTTATGCGGCGGTGAAACCCTTTTTAAAACTCACCCCAGAATCCGCCCCTGTGGTTTATGCCACATCTGGGCCGTGGTTCAGCCCTATGGGAATAATGGCTGGTATAGCCGCAGGCTTTACCAGCTTTATTGCCCATGCCGGCGGGCCGCCTTTCCAAGCCTATGTTATGCCGAAGAATTTGGAAAAACGGGTATATGCGGCGACGGCGGTGATGTTTTTTACAGTTGTGAACCTTGTGAAACTTATTCCTTATGCTGCGCTGGGGCAGTTTGATGCGACCAACCTTAAAACCTCGGCGATGCTTATTCCTTTGGCGCCAATTGGCGTTTGGATTGGCATTTGGGCCGTGAAGCGAGTGAACCAAACTGTTTTCTATCGTATCATTTATGCTCTGATTTTCATAACGGGGTTAAAGCTGATTTTTGACGGGCTGTTTTAACGCGCAGCGATAATCGCTTCGGCGCAGGCCGCGCCGCTTGCCCAAGCCCATTGGAAATTATGCCCCCCTAAATGCCCGGTTACGTCAACGACTTCGCCAATAAAATAGAGCCCTTTCACAGATTTCACTTCCATAGTTTTAGAGGACAGACTGTTCGTATCGACGCCGCCTTTCGTGACTTCGGCTTTGCGGTATCCCTCACTACCGGCGGGGGTGACGTGCCAATGATTGACCATAAGCGCGAGGTTGTTGAGCGCAGCATCATTCATATCGGCCAGACGAAGCTGTTTAATATGTGACGCCAAATAGGCCGCCAGACGTTTCGGCAAATATTGCGAGAGCCAAATTTCGGGCGTTTGCTTGGGCGTTTCTGTTCGCGCCTTTTTTAACGCCGTTAATATATCAATATCGGGGGCAAGGTTAATCGTGATGGAATCGCCGGGATTCCAATAAGACGAAATTTGTAAAATGGCAGGCCCTGATAAACCGCGATGAGTGAAGAGAAGCGCCTCTTCAAAATCATGGCCGGGATGGCTGACGACGCTATTCGTGCTGACCCCAGACAGGGCGGCGATGGGCTCTTTCAGCTCCCCCGTAAAGGTCAGCGGCACGAGGGCAGGGGCGGGCTCCACAAGGGGGAGTTCAAAGCGCAAAGCGAGTTCATAGCCAAACCGCGAAGCGCCCATTTTGGGGATGCTCGGCCCGCCGCAGGCGACAACCACGGCTTTGGCCTCTATCGCTTCGCGCGATGTGGTCACGACAAAACCTGCGTCAAATTTATCGACCCCCAAAACATTGCATTCCAAACGCAGTTCCATGCCTTTAGCTTCTTCGAGAAGCATATCAATTATTTGCTGCGCGCTCTCATCGCAAAACAGCTGTCCTTTAGTTTTTTCATGCCATGCAATGCCATAGCGTTCGACCAAATCAATGAAGTCTTGCGGCGTATAACGGGCAAGAGCAGAACGCGCAAAATGCGGATTTTGCGAAATGAAGTTTTTATGCGTGCAGTGAATATTGGTGAAATTGCACCGCCCGCCGCCGCTAATACGGATTTTTTCTCCGGGACGTTTGGCATGGTCAAGCACCAGTACAGACAGCCCGCCTTGCACGGCGCGCCCCGCGCACATAAGGCCCGCCGCCCCTGCGCCAATAATGATAAGATCATAAGACATGGCGAGGCTTTATAGGGCAAATCGGATAAGGTCGAGTAGGATTACTCACCATCCGAACGCGGCCTCGCGAAGCGAGCTAGTGAGGATGCGCCGCAATATCGCGAGCCCTCGACACGCCGCACATTTCTATCAACTGCCTCCCCAAGTTATATATATCCAAGTTTATGGCCGAACGCGGCCTCGCGAAGCGAGCTAGTGAGGATGCTACCGCTCGAACGCGGCGCGCAAAGCGCGTTAGTAAGAGTGCAACGCTATATCGCGGTCTCTCGATATTTAAGCACCACTCCATCAACTGCCTTCCCCTGCCAATTGCGCCTAACTCACCTAACTCATGACCTCACAACAAACACTGGATCCCGTTTTTCAACGGGATGAGCGGAAAATAGGAGGGATGCACGAGAGAGTGAAACGCCGTCATCATGGCTGCTTGCCCTTAAAAACGACGTCGACAATATTCGCCTCGTGATAGGCTTGTACGGCTTCGCTTTGCGCCTCTTTGCCTTTAAAAATGGCCGCGATAAAATCTTCACACAAAACGCCGCCTTCAAAGAGGGAATAACCATTTTCCGTCAACCCCTCCCAAAAGGGTACGGTTTCGCGTTTGTCCTGCGCCGCGCCGATAGGCTGACCGCGCATCCCATTATTCATAGCATGCCAATGATTGACGGCGTCTTCAATTTCGGCGGCCACGCTCTCGCCCTCTGTCCTGCGCGCCAAATGGGTGAACCGATTGCAAAGGTCTATTTTATCTTCGGGGTGGAGAGGCGGTAAATCCACGTAACGGATATATTCAGGCTCAACCGAGGGGAGGTCGGCCTCTAGCTTAGATAATTTGGCTTGCTCGATTTTGAATCTAAGATGGCTAAGAGAGCGTTGGCTGAGGGTCTTTTCAGAGCGCGGCATATAAATATCCCTGTTTTATCATGTTCTATATTTAGGCGAGTTTTTCATTCTGCTCGCCATCAAGGGTCGAGCCAAAGTGAACGCCAGTCTCAATCCGCCGCAATAAAGAATGCGGATTGGGTTGGCGGGCGGCAATCCGCCACAATAAAGTGGACGTGTCCGCGTGGTGGTCTCTACGATGGAGACCAGATGAGTTTTGTTTTACGCAGTTTCCACCACGCGGCAGCGGTTTGTACCAAGACGGCCTGATTACTACCCTGCAGTCATGACCTGCGAGTCCGTTGATTGCATGAGCCATCAACAAACCTAGGCCACGTCAGTCAGGCCCCATCTCAGAAGATCCGGCACAGTCCAGCCCCGTCAGGCCAGATGCTCAATCCCGCTGTCAACTCACCAACAAACCACGATCGCCTGCCTGTCCGTATGAGCCGAACAAGGGGAGTGTATCAGAGGGGTAAAGAGCGTGGATGGAATAGGGTGAATTGATGATAAGCGATTGGAATGATTACGGGCTAGGGGCGTGTAAGCGTGGAATGAATTTAACCTGTTGAACGAACATGGTGAGTCCTTGAAGAGAGATAGTAGCGGAAGGCTAGAAAACTAAATCTTAAATGAAGTACACATCGCTTTTCAAATGGCTCTCGATAATATCACCAATATAGATATGATATATTGGTTCCAAAAATTTAGGAGAGAATTATTTAATTTACTCCAATTACGTGTATAGGAAGGTGAAAACGGTGTTTAGTTTATGAAATTTCGTGAACAGTTTTGTAAGACTGGAGGGAATAAATGAGTGCAATTGATAGAGTTAAATCTCTACACTTAAAACCAAACTCATTTCCAATCTGTGATGACTGTATCGCGGTTAAAGCGAAATTGTCTTCTCGCCAAGAGTCAAATATTATCTCCCGAAAATTAATTCAAACGACAAGATTTGATAGAAGGAAAGATTATTGTGGTTCATGTGGTGGGTTAAAATATGTTATGTTTGCAAATAAAATGGGGCGTAGTGTTATTCAGAAGCGTCCTAAGGAAGTTGCTCGTCCAAGAGAACTTTCTCAGATTAAACCTGCTTCAACGAAAACCTACTTTGGTGAGAATAGGGAGAGAAATATTGACCTACTTAAAGAAATTGGCTTCGTTTCAATTGGCTATTGGCAAGATAATAATGGAGAGCCAGAGTTAATTCAAAATGATATGCATGACGCCTCTCCGGCTCTTTATGCATTTGTAGAGTGTGGCCAAGTTTTATATGTTGGTAAGACGAAGCAAAATTTGAAAAAACGCCTCTACTTTTATTCCAAACCGGGCGTATCTCAGGCGACAAATATTCGTATAAATGCAAATTTGAAAGCTGCACTGTTCGATGGCAGAGAGATTGATATGTATGGTTTTAATGACGTTCGCCCTATGAAGGTTGGAGCGTTTTATCTGAATTTTTCTGCAGCTCTAGAGGATAGTATTATTGATACGTTAAAACCAAAATGGAATTTGCGATAGAGTAAAGGATTGTTTTTTCCATGGTATGCTGGTTTGGTTTGTTTCTGGCAAAATGTTTGGTAGTGCCGAATATAGAGATTGTTATGATTCGGATGTTAATTGGCAGGAATTATACGTTCTATCTTGAAATCAAATTACACGAGCTAACACCCCTAAGGTGATTTTTAACTCCCTCGCTTCTCAATACTTACGTCCTAGTTTCTTAATCACACCGTTTCATTTCTCAGTTGAAACTTAACACCGACCCTCTGTTTTAATCCCCTGTGTTTTAATCCCCTGTATTTTAATCAGGTTGTGGCACCGTGTGGCGGGTTTAGCCGCCTATGCGGCCTTGGACGCGAACGATTGCGGCGTCGCCCGAAATGGCGCTAGAGATGCCAACAGACCATTTATCAGAGGTGCGACTACGCATTTGTATGCCGCCCCCAAAACCCGTTTCTGAGCCGCCAAATCCATCATCATAAAGCGCCAATCCACCCGCAATGCTCCATGTTTCATCAGACCCTAAATAAAGATCAGGAATAGAGGCCAAAGCCGCAGATCCGTGCCTGACTTTGCTTAGGCCCTCGGCGTTATTTGAAATGGCTGCTGTATTTAAATCTATCGCTGATTTATTCGCTGATATACCCAAACTATTGGACGCAATTAATCCAGAATTTGCCATGATGTCTGCGGCATTGGTTGTAATGCGCGCCGAGTTGCCTGCAATTGATTGAGAGTTTGAAGCAATAGCCGTGCGATTGTCAGCCACACCAGTTTCCGCCGCCGTCACGCGCGTTGTTACGCCGCTAATATCGGTTTCTATGGCCGCTATATTATTGGCATTCCCTTGAATACGGGTGCTGTTTGTAGATATGGCGGCCGTATTCGTTCCTATAGAGGCCGTGTTGGCGGCGACATCACTTTGCGTCGTGGTGAGGTCGGCTCTGACGCTATTAATCGCCGTAGTATTGCCGGCTATGGCTGTGCTGTTCGCGCCAATCGCGGCGGTATTGCCCGCTATGGCTGTCGTGTTAGTGCCGATGGCGGCGGTATTGCCCGCTATGGCTGTCGTGTTCGTGCCGATGGCAGCCGTGTTTCCGGCTATGGCTGTACTGTTTGTGCCAATGGCGGCTGTGTTGCCTGCTATGGCCGTACCATTATTTCCAATCGCTGCGCTATTGGCGCCGATGGCCGTACTATTCGTGTTCACAGTCGACTGAACACCATTTAATTGGTTCACATTTACCGCGTCTGTGCCCTGTGTACCTGCGGCGACATTCGTAATTTGCCGTTCAGCACCGACCGCGCCGACAGAAACAGTATTTGCGCGATAGGTGATGGAGCCCATGCCGAGGGCAATGGAATTAGCAAAGGTGGCTTGCGCCTGCCCGCCAATCGCCAAGGCATTCTCGCCTGTTGCAGCACTGTCAGCGCCAATGGCGATTTGCATCGTGCCGGGGCCGCGGGCATCTGCACCTGTGCCGTCATAATTTAAGTCCGCCCCAAAGGCGATATTGGCGCTGCCGTCACCGCTAGCATTTGATGCGCGTCCGTTGGCCATGTTTTGGCTATTAGTCCCACTCGCATTGGCGGCAAGACCGGTTGCGTAATTATCACTAAAGTTACCGGCTGAGACGGCCCCTAAACCGAAAGCAATATTGCGGCTTTCATTACCTGAGGCATTGTTGCGTCTTCCGTTGGCAATATTGTTACTAGAGTCACCAGACGCATTTGAACCATCACCAATGGCGGTATTGAAACTGTTATCGCCTTGGGATACCGCCCCGGCACCATAGGATATATTGGCACTGTTGGAGCCACTAGCATCAGAAAATCGGCCGATGGCGTTGTTGGTACTATTATTTCCAAAGGCTATTGCATTACGCCCAACTGCATAGTTATCGCTGTTGTCACCCGTAGCAATCGAATAGATCCCGCTCGCCGTGTTGAAGCTATTATTGCCACTCGCATTGGAAAACGATCCATTGGCTATATTGTTACTTTCCTCGCCGCTGGCATTGGCTCCAGTGCCTGTCGCAATATTGTTACTCATGGCGCCGCTCGCATTGGAAAACGCCCCATTTGCTATATTGTAACTTTCCTCGCCGCTGGCATTGGAGGAATCGCCTGAGGCGATATTGCGACCTAAATCACCGCTGGCATCGGCTCCATTGCCTGTCGCAATATTGTTACTCATGGCGCCGCTCGCATTGGAAAACGCCCCATTTGCTATATTGTAACTTTCCTCGCCGCTAGCATTAGAGGCATCGCCTGAGGCGATATTACGGCCTAAATCACCGCTGGCATCGGCCCTAAGGCCTGTCGCAATATTTTGGCTCATGGCGCCACTCGCATTGGAAAACGATCCATTGGCTATATTGTTACTTTCCGCGCCGCTGGCATTGGCTCTATTGCCTGTCGCAATATTGATACTCATGGCGCCGCTGGCATCGGCCCTAAGGCCTGTCGCAATATTTTGGCTCATGGCGCCACTCGCATTAGAAAACGCCCCATTTGCTATATTATAGCTTTCCTCGCCGCTGGCATTGGACGCTTCGCCTAAGGCGATATTTCGACCTAAATCACCGCTGGCATTGGCTCCATTGCCTGTCGCAATATTGTTACTCATGGCGCCGCTTGCATTAGAAAATCGCCCATTCGCCATATTGCCGCTGTCGTCGCCGCTGGCATTGGACGCTAGCCCTATGGCGATATTCTCACTATCATCACCGCTGGCATTGGCCGCATCGCCTGAGGCGATATTGCGGCTTAAATCACCGCTGGCATTGGCTACATGGCCTGAGGCGATATTGCGACTCAAATCACCCCTGGCATCGCTACTATTGCCTGTCGCAAGGTTGATGCTTGTGGCGCCGCTCGCATTGGAAAATGACCCATTCGCCATATTGCCGCTATTGTCACCGCTCGCATCTGCAAATCGTCCTAAGGCAATATTCTCGCTCTCATTACCGCTAGCATCAGCGGCGACGCCCGTTGCGATATTGAAACCTACCGCGCCGCTCGCGTTACTCGACCACCCATTGGCCAAATTGGCGCTTTCATCACCGCTAGCGTCTGCGCCATCACCAATTGCTATGTTTCTTGAGATATCACCGTCGGCCCTAGATAAATAGCCGCTGGAGATATTTCGGCTGTTGTCACCTCTGGCTATAGAAAAATGGCCGCTGGCAACGTTGAAACTCATCTCGCCGGTTGCATCCGCATTCGCGCCTGTTGCGGTATTCCTGCTATTTGCGCCAAACGCCCCAGAGTGCGCGCCGATAGCCGTGTTGCGGCTATTGTCACCCTCAGTGCGCGCATCAGATCCTATGGCAGTATTTCTACCATTGTCGCCTGAGGCCTGAGCCCCCGCTCCGGTGGCAAGGTTGAAACTGAGATCGCCGGCAGCAACGGCATAAGTACCGTAGGCGGTATTGCTGCTATTATTGCCAGAGGCGATGGAATCTCTTCCTGCCGCGATATTAAAACTGTTGTCCCCAAAGGCCCGGGCACCTCGGCCGAAAGCACTGTTTACCGAACCCTCGCCTGATGCGTTGGAAAAGCTGCCCACTGCGGTATTGAAACTGTCATTGCCGCTGGCATTTGCGTTATCTCCTACGGCCGTATTGGCCCCGAAGGCCCCAGTTCCGGTCGCGTCAGCATTTGGCCCGCAGGCGAAATTTTCTACTCTGCCTGTAGCATCCGCGCCGCCGTCCGAGTCAAAGCCATCGGCAGCGCCTGGAAGAGTTCCTGTGTCCAGTATGCAGGAGTTATCCTGAGCAAGAGCCTGTCCTCCGTTAAAGGCCGTCGCGGCAAGGCTAAGCGTGAGCGCCAGCGCGCTAATGCTCAATAATGATGGTAATTTTGATGTGTGTCTTGCAGTGATCACAGCGCTCTCCCAGAATAATTAAAACGAGGGTGCATGAGCTGGCGCTGGCGACGGACAACCCCAAAAGGTTCCGCCGCCTGCGCCTCGCGCCCCATCTGTTCACGCAGCAAAGCTGTGTGGTCAGCAACGATTGAAGATCAATTGGAATCCAAGCAGAGCCGCTGCGTGACGCAGATCGGATACCTTGTCTCTATTTTGGGGGACCAGGGGCTTTATGAAAGCCTGCTGACATATTGCCCCTGTTTGAATTCCCTTTTTGATCTTCGAAAACGGGTTGCGCGAAATTTGGGGTGAAGTCCTGATGGAAATATGATGGAGGAAAGAAATATTGAATATTTTTTGCAACAGCTATAGAAAAATCTGTGGTTAAAAAGGAAGATTCTAATTGTCGATGACCGAAAGCGGTTTTTCATCAACGCTGTCCTTTGATCGCTTCAGCATTCAAAATTGCTGGGTTGAACCTGCGGCTCTGACGATTCGGAGCGGGGCAGGCGTTTCAACCACTGAACCCAAAGTCATGATTTTGTTGCAAGTGATGGCAGAGCGTCCCCATTCGACTTGGCATCGTGATGAACTTATTCGCCGAATTTGGCCAAATGCTGATGGCGGCGATGAGAGCCTGACGCGTTTAGTTTACTTACTTCGCAAAGCTTTTTCGAGCATCCATAATATCAAGAGCCTTATAAAAACAGTTCCTAAAATCGGTTATCGATTAGAGGCCGAAATTCAACGCGGTGATAGTCTAATCAGGGATGGGCAGCGTTTCTGGCCCACCGATCAACCGCCCCAATTGACAAGGCCTCTGATAAGCGGGTTAACAGAGGGGAGAACAGGGCCAGCGTCTGAGCCTGGCCGGGCTTCATTGCGCCGGTCACTCTACTCTGTGGCTGTTCTTCCCGTACAGGGGCAAAGCACAGACACAGAGCTCCTTAGAGATGGGATGACAAGAGGTCTTACGGCTCTGCTGTCTCGCTCTCATTGGTTACACGTTTCGCCGAGCAGTTCCGTATCCTTTGTAACGCGGAGCCAAGAAGACCCGACTGATATTGCGAATGCTTTGAAAGTTAAATACCTCGTTTCGGCATTTCTAACGACACATAATCGGCGCATACGTATAAATGTCGAGCTGATAGATGCTGTAAATGCGCGCCTTGAATGGACAGAAACTTTCGAAGCTGCGGTCGATCATTTTTATGATGTTGAAGGCGACATCGTGCAGAGCATCTCTACAGCTATTTCAACTAAAGTCCGATCTACAAACCTTCCGCCAAAGGAAAGCCTGAGACCTTTTGAAATCGAGACTTATGAGAGAGTGCAGCTCGCGAAAAACTTACGCGCCAATTACGGCCCGCAAACAGCGCAACAAATTAAACAACACCTTGAAGAGGCGTTGTTGATTGAGCCTGATAACCCCATTGTAAAAGCAGAGCTCGCCGTGCAATTGAGCCAAAATGTTGTGAGTAAATGGACAGAGGATGAGGCGGCAACAAAGAAACGTGCCAACCGCCTTATTGCCGAAGCGCTGTCGACGGCGCCCAATGACTCTGACGTTATCATTGCCATGGGGATTGTAAGTACGATGTTTCACAATCCTGACGCTGCGATTGCCTATCTTGAGAGAGCCGTGGACATTAATCCGAATGCTGCTCATGCGCGTGCAGTGTTGGGCTGGCAACGCTGTTTACGGCATGCAGATAGTGACGGAATAGCCTTGATAGAAAAGGCAGAAGCCCAAGCGCCCCATCACCCAAGGTTTGGATTATGGGCCACTTATCGCGGAACTGCACATTTATTTATGCTTGACTATAAAGCGGCCATTCCTGCCTGTCAGGATGCCATTATACGAACGCCAAATTACTATCAGCCTCATTTATCACTCGCTTGGGCTTATGTCGGGGCTGGTAAGATTGCGCTCGCGCAGACATGTGTTACGCGGGCAAAAAAATATGGCAGTGCGGATATCGCTACGGAATTTGTAAGTGAAATAAAAAAATGGTCTGAAAACTCACCCAATAAGCGCGAGTGCGGGATTGTGTTGGATCAGCTTGTGTCCCTGTAAAGACTAGTATTTTATCAAAGCCTCGACGCCCCATTTTACAGGTTCATTTACGCTGGCATTTGGGAAACCACCCAAGGCCGTGACGGCTGTAATATGTCGATTGTTGAAAATGTTTTTACCGAATAGGGCCAGTTCCCAATTGTCATTGCGGGCGGCGAGTGAGGCGCGAATATCAATCTCCTCCCAAGCTTCATTGCTAAAGGTTGGACTGTTTTGATTGGTTTCAAGGAAATGGACGCCGGATTGATGTTTTAGAGTTGCGCTCATACCCGCTTTCAAGTGGCCCATAGGTTTTTCATAACGGATATTGAAATATCCAGAAAAATTGGGCGAACGCGTTAAAGGATTACCCGCTGTATCTTCAGTCGTGATTGGTAAGGGGGCGCCGATCGGGAAGGGCCCAACAGATGACGAGACAGCAGAGATAAGACCATTTTTAATTTCTGTATCTAGCCAAGATATATTGGCTGAAAGCATGAGCCCTCGCATCAATTTAGCATGGGTTTCAAGTTCCAATCCGTGAATTTTCGCGGTGCCAATATTTTGAATATCGACTCCACCTGTGGGCACGGGCAGCCTGATTTGTAAGTTAGAATAATCATACGCAAAAGCCGACGCATTTAGGCGTAGCCTGTTCTCTGCAAATTCGGTTTTAAACCCTGCCTCATACGATTCTATATTTTCGGACTCAAAGGCCGAAGCTAAGCCAAAGGAATTAAATCCACCGCTTTTAAAGCCTTGGCTATAGCTGCTGTAAAAGAGCGTATTGGGATTAAGCTGAAAATCTAAGACTATTCGGGGCGAAAAATCACTAAAGCTTTCGTTATCTTGAAATTGCGGGGGATTACTAAAAATAGAACCGGCAGGAAGCGTTGCGCCGCCCATAAATGTTAGGGGGAGCGTGCCATCCGTTAGTGTGGAAATAATTAGATCATTAGTGAAATCTTTGTGTTCATAGCTATATCGCCCTCCCATTGTCAGAGAGAGACGGTCATCAAAGGCGTAGGTTGCATCTGCAAAGACAGCATAGGCGTCAGTATCTTGCTGACCGCTAAAGGCAGCGTCTGTGCCTAAACCGAATAAGCCTTGAAAGTTTTGAATGTCAAAATTTACGGCTGTGGTTTCATGTAAATAATATGCACCGATAGTCCATTTCAGCGGGGCGTCAAGATTTGAGGCTACTCTTATTTCTTGGGAAAATTGTTCCGATTTGATGTCGCCGCTATTTGTGAAAAGCTGTAATGCGGTGCTGTCTGAATCTTGTTTGCCGTTTAATGACCAATCCCGATAGCCAGAAATTGTGGTTATATTTAGCGCGCCCAAATCATAGCTTCCATTTACGGTCAGGCTATTCGTGGTCGAATGACTGTAATTATCATCATTGGTAGCAAATCGATTGGATTGCAAAATTTCATTAAGGTCAGAACGTTGGATAAAAGGCGACGCCGTCCCCGTTAATCCAACATCAGTGACGGCAATCAAGACTGGATTAGACTCTCGATTTTGATGTTCTGCAATTATATGCACTTGCAAATTATCTTGGGGCTCAAAGGATACTCGCCCGCGCGCTGTAAAACTTTGTGAGCCGCCGGGCGTTGTATCATCCACGGTGTTCGTGCCAAACCCCTCTCTATCGCTATAAGCTAAGGCGAGGCGGCCCGTGATGTGATCTGACAAGGCCCCCGTCATTGCGCCTTGGACGCTAAAGTCACCTAAGTCCGTCGCGCTTAGGCGAAGCGAGCCTTCATGTTGTATTTGGCTTTCTTTGGTGGTGATTAAAATCGCGCCGGCTGTACTGTTTCGGCCATATAAAGTACCTTGCGGTCCGCGCAGGACTTGTATCGATTCAATGTCCGCTAAGTCAGATGTGGAGACACTTAAGCGCGCCACATAAACGCCGTCAATATAAACCCCGACGGGTTCATCATTGTAAAAATTACCGCCGCCATTCGCGCCGCCTATACCGCGAATGCTCAGCGGTGCGGCGCCATAAGACACCGAGCGAGTGGCGTAGAAATTAGGAATACTCCCATTTAAATCTTCTAAGGTTTGAATTTCATTGTCGAGAATAAAATTGTCATCCAAGACCGTTAACGCAATTGGCACTGATTGTTGATTTTCGACGCGGCGTTGCGCCGTGGTAATAATTTCATCCAAACTATCCCCTGTCCGTAATTCCCCTGTCTGCGCATAGGCTAGCGTAGAGGCCATTGGGCACAGCGTTGAACAAAATATGGCTAAGTTTTTTATGCGATTCATTAAAGTGCCCCGTTTTAAGGAGAGTGTTGTTATTTTTTCGAAAACACCAGAATTAATTTTGATAATCCCGCCTATATTGAATCACTAAATAGTGAGATGGCGCCGAGGGCATGAGTACCTTATGCGATTGGGCGACTAATTTTAAAAACACCACTCAACCCTACCATTCCCGCCATAAATCCCCTATAAAACATCCTTTATCCCCGCCGATTCGTAGACTTCATGGCGGGTGAGGGAGATTTATGTCTGAACCTGCTGAAAATCTGGGTGGTAATGCCGAATATGGCGCTGATTCTATTAAGGTTCTCAAGGGCTTAGATGCCGTTCGCAAACGCCCCGGCATGTATATCGGGGACACGGATGATGGGTCTGGCCTGCATCACATGGTGTATGAGGTCGTTGATAACTCAATTGATGAGAGCCTTGCCGGCCATGCGGACCGCGTCGAAGTGATTTTGCACACAGACGGTTCTGTCTCGGTTCGCGATAATGGGCGCGGTATTCCTGTGGCCATTCACGAAGAAGAAGGCGTCTCTGCCGCCGAAGTTATCATGACCCAGCTTCATGCTGGCGGTAAATTTGACAGCAATTCCTATAAGGTTTCAGGCGGCCTTCACGGTGTGGGCGTCTCGGTAGTGAACGCGCTATCTGTCTCGCTCCAATTGACGATTTGGCGTGATGGTAAAGAGCATTTTATGGAGTTCACCCATGGCGAGGCGGTGGCCCCGCTGAAGGTCGTGGGGGATGCGCCTATTGATAAACGCCGCGATGGGACGGAAAAGGTTTTAACGGGGACGCGCGTGCGCTTCCTGCCCTCAGAAGAAACCTTCACCATGGTAGAGTTTGACCGCAATACGTTAGAGCGCCGTCTGCGTGAACTCGCTTTTTTGAATTCTGGCGTGATGATTATCCTTACGGATGAGCGCCCCGAAGACGATATCGTCACAGAGCTGTATTACGAAGGCGGTATTGAAGCCTTTGTGCGCCATTTGGATGCCAATAAACAAGGCCTGCTGGAGAAGCCTATTACGGTTATTCGCGAAAGCGATGACGGCATTACGGTTGAAGCCTCTATGTGGTGGAATGACGGCTATCATGAAAATGTGCGCTGTTTTACGAATAATATCCCGCAGCGCGATGGCGGTACGCATTTGGCGGGTTTCCGCGGCGCCTTGACCCGTACGATTAATAAATATGCGGCCAATTCTGGCTCGGCGAAAAAAGAAAAAGTGTCGATTTCGGGCGATGATGCGCGCGAAGGCCTGACCTGTGTTTTGTCTGTCAAAGTGCCTGATCCGAAATTCAGTTCGCAGACCAAAGATAAGCTTGTCTCTTCTGAGGTTCGCCCTGTTGTCGAGAGCGCCATGAATGAAGCGCTAGGGGAGTGGTTCGAAGAACACCCCAATGAAGCCAAGACGATTATTCAAAAAATTGCTGAAGCCGCTGCGGCGCGCGAAGCCGCCCGTAAGGCCCGTGATTTAACACGGCGCAAATCTGCGCTTGATATTGCGTCTCTGCCGGGCAAGCTCGCAGATTGCCAAGAACGCGATGCGTCCAAAGCTGAAATCTTCCTCGTGGAGGGGGATTCTGCGGGGGGATCAGCCAAACAGGCGCGAGACCGTCAAAACCAAGCTATCTTGCCGCTTAAGGGTAAGATTTTAAATGTCGAACGGGCCCGCTTTGACCGTATGCTCGGAAGCCAAGAAATTGGCACGATGATTACGGCGTTGGGTACAGGGATTGGCCGTGAAGATTTTGATATCGATAAAATTCGTTATCATAAAGTCGTCATCATGACCGATGCGGATGTCGATGGGGCCCATATTCGGACGCTCTTGCTGACATTCTTCTATCGCCAAATGCCAGAGCTGATTGAACGGGGTTATCTCTATATCGCGCAGCCACCGCTCTATAAGGTTGAGCGCGGGAAGAGCACGCAATATCTCAAAGACCAAGATGAATTAAATAATTATTTGATTGAGGCCGGTGCGCGGGATGCCACATTAACGCTTGATAGCGGCGAAGTCGTTTCTGGCGAAGATTTGAAACGTATCGCGCATCAAGCCTTGCAGTCTCAAAGCCTTTTAAATCGGATGAAACACCGTGCGCCGCATAGTGCGATTGCCCAGCTGGCTATCTCGGGGATTTTGGATGTAGAAGAGCACCCAGAATTATTAGAGCATGCCGCGAAGCGCCTCGATTTAACGGCGGATGAAGGCGAAGAAGGATGGGCAGGGCGTTATGATGATGATGGCGCGCTTGTGTTTGAACGCGATGTGCGCGGCGTCACAGACCGTATCACATTACGTCCGGGCTTCCGTGATAGCTCTGATGCGCGGCGCTTGCATAAAATGGCGCCAGACCTTGCCGAAACCTATTCAGGCATGGCGACCTTTAGGCGCGGCGAAGATGATCCGATCTATGTATCTGGGCCTGCGGGGCTCTTGGATGTTATTTTTGAAGGCGGCCGCAAGGGCTTTAAAATTCAGCGCTATAAGGGTCTTGGCGAGATGAACCCAGACCAGCTTTGGGAAACAACTTTGGACTCAAATGCGCGGTCACTTTTGCAGGTGAAAATTGAAGCTGCGGATGCGACGGATGATTTATTTACCAAGTTGATGGGCGATGTTGTCGAGCCTCGCCGTGACTTTATCATCGCAAATGCGCTCGACGCTGAGGTCGATAGTTAGCCAAGCGATAAATAATAAATAATACGTCCCAATATAAAAAGAGCGGCCTAGGCCGCTCTTTTGTGTTTTTGTTCGACATATATCGCCAAAGCTAAGAATTTAGTTGTAAACGCTTTCTTTGCCGAAATGCTTTGTCAGAAGATAATATACAACAGCGCGATATTTCGTGCGCTCTGTATAGCTTTCAAGGACGGTTGTTAATCCAAGGTCTAAATCAGCGCTATCAGCCAAGCCTAGCTTTTTCATTAAGAAGTTCTTTTTGACGGTTTCGACTTCGCTCTTATCAGACGCCGCAACAGTTGAAGAATCGCGATTATAGATTGATGGCCCACAGCCGATTGTGACTTTGCGAAGAAGATCCATATCAGGGGTAAGGCCCAATTTATCTTTCATTTGCTCAGCATATTTTTCGATTAGCTCATCACGTTTGCTCATAATAGTCTCCAATTTGAGGTGTCTTGTATTCAGTCCGTTATCTTTCCATTATTTTGCATGAACGAAGTCTGAATTGGGTGACGGCGACGCGTATTAAAGCGCGCCATACAGAGCGGCAGTCGGGCCTCCTGATATGGGGCCCTATCGATTGCCGCTTGTGGTTGTCGCCCGCATATTCGAATTGGTTGCTTCATCGCTTATTCTTTGAATTTCCTGACCAATCCAGCGCTCTATTTTTTTCTCAAGCATATCAAGCGGTACGCCGCCATCTTCTAGGACAGCATCGTGAAAACGTCGAATGTCAAAATCCTCGCCCAAACTCTCTTCGGATTTCTTGCGAAGCTCTAGGATTTTTAACTCGCCTATTTTATAGGCCAAAGCTTGACCCGGCCAAGAGATGTAACGGTCAACTTCGGTTTTGATATTATGAGCGGCTAGAGCGGAATTTTCGAGGAAACATGCTTCGGCTTTATCACGGCTCCACCCTTTCCAATGCATGCCTGTATCGACAACAAGGCGGCAGGCTCTCCACATTTCATAGGTAAGCTGTCCAAAGCGTTCATAAGGGGTTTCATAAATCCCCATCTCGCCTGCGAGCTTTTCTGAATAGAGGCCCCATCCTTCGCCAAAAGCATTGGGATAGAGAGACTGACGAAAAGGCGGAACATTTTCTAATTCTTGCGCAATTGCGATTTGCTGGTGATGGCCCGGAACACCTTCATGGGCTGTCAAAGCAGGGAGGTTATAGAGCGGGCGGGACTTAAGGTCGTAAGTATTGACGACATAATTACCGGCGCGTCCCTGTTCGGGATTACCGCCAAAATAACGGCCTGTCGTGTAATTTGCCGCAATCTCTTTCGGGACAGGAATGACGCCATAAGAAAGACGGGGCAGCGTTTTAAAATATTCTGGCATTTTGCCATCAATTTTCTTGGCCAAATAAGAAGCGGTCATGAGCAATTCACGCTCAGTTTTCGCGTAAAATTTGGGGTTAGTCCGTAGGTCTTGTACGAACTCTGCAAAGCTCCCTTTAAATCCTACCTCTTTGATAATGTCATCCATTTCAGCACGAATACGAGTGACTTCGCTGAGGCCAATTTCGTGGATCTCATCCGGGGTTAAATCGAGCGTGGTGAAATAGCGAACAAGCGCGCGATAATAGTTACGGCTTTCATCATTTACGCCAATGCCAGGAACTTTTCTGGCTTTTGGGATGTAATCTTTTTCTAAAAACCTTGCGAGGTCACGATAGGCCGGCAAGACGGCGCTGTTAATGGCCGCTTCGCCCAGAGCTTTTAATCGTTTTTTATCTGCGGCCGAAAAGTTCTCGGGCAAAGTCTTAAATGGGGCGTATAGGCTGTGCGTTTCGGCAGGCCCTTCAGAGAGGGTTTTAACAATGTCTAAAATGCCTGGCATGATTTCTGCGGCGGCCGTCATGCCTGTCTCTACGCCGCGTTCCATATTCGTCCGATGTTGCTCGAAATAACGGGGAAGCTGTGTCAATCGCGCAGCATAGGCTTCGTAATCTGCGACTTTGTTAAATCGAGTTTGGCGCGCAATATAGGCCATCTCATTGAAGAAACCACTATCATTCGTAAACGGAATGCGGGCTTCGTCAAAAGGGACAAGACGTTGCCGTTGACGCAGAACAAAACCCAGAAGGTCATAATTTAACCGCTCTTCCTCGGAAAAAGGACGTGCAGAGAGCAAAGCATGGCGAGATAGAAAATCTTCGGTTTTGGCGTTCTGGGCGTTACTCGCTTCTAAGCTGACATCAGGTAAAAGACGTAAAGCTTTCTTATCGCCTCTCTCGCCTGCGGCAATTGGATTAGACGCTAAATCTGCGTTTTGAAAATCCTCTATCAAAGATTCAAGACTGTCATCAATGACGCATTCTGATTGCCCATCCATGATAACGATGCGGCCATTGGTACAAAATCCCGGGGCGATAGTGAACACGCCTTGGTCGGCTTCTGTAACTTGCGCCAGTGCGGGCCCTGCCGTGCTGCCGATAAGGACGGCCATAAGCGCGGTCGTGGAGCGTAGATTTATTGATATATTTCTAGGAAGTCGGAAAATAAAATTCATAATGTTCATCCTAAATGCGATTGAGACTGCGGATAAGGAGTAATTAACGTATGGCATCCCTACGCCCTTATAAAAGAAATACAAGGGAAGCCTTTTCGCCTAGATTTACCAAATGACTTATGTAGCCGCCTTTTCCATGGCTTTTGCCAATGTCACATCTTTCTCTGTCACACCGCCGGCATCATGGGTGGTAAGGGTGACATCGACGCGGTTATAGACATTAAACCATTCGGGGTGATGATCCATTTTATCGGCGATAATGGCTATCTGTGTCATCCAGCCAAAGGCTTGAGCAAAATCATCAAATCGGAAAACTTTGGTGATGAAGTCGTCTCCGCCCGTCCATCCATCAAGGTCTTGGGCAACGTCTTTTGGGTTTAAGGTTTCCATAGTAATCTCATTTGTTAAGGTCATTTTCGCCAAATAGGCGGTCTTGGGGGTTTGTATCTTTATCAGATTCGGTTTGTTTTATTTTGTACCCTATCACATCCCACTATCACACCCTATGACTCGTGAATATGGGCGGGTAAAGGCCAACACAAGAATTACAGAATTTTGACGTGATTTATTCACAATCCCTCTTTAAGGGGGGCGCATGATGAAAAATGGTTTTATGACGGCTGTGCAAGAGTCCAAATTCACAATTTGGACAGCGAGAATACTATGCTTGCTCACAATGGGGCTGGTTGTTTGGAAATCATTAGCGCAAATCAACCTGCCCAATAGTTTTAATAATATGGATAAGGTTTTGCATTTCGGGGCATATTTTACCGTCTGCGGTTTGGCATTACTGGCCCGTTTTTCAAAACGTGCGCTTATCACGGTTTTTGCCGTAATATTAATGGGTGTCATTATTGAGTTTTTACAAGGCACTATGAATATAGGGCGCTCAATATCGTTTTGGGACGCGGTCGCGAATAGCGCTGGCGCCTTTTTGGCGTTTTCAATCTGGTTATTATTTCAAGCCCGCCCCGACAAGGCTTCGACTTCTGTCAGTGAAATATCGGCTTAGTTAACGCCCGTTGATCCAAATCCGCCTGCACCTCTGGCGGTATCATCTAAATCATCAACCTGTTCAAATTCAGGCTGCGTAATGGGGGCAATCACCATTTGGGCAATACGTTCTCCGCGCATAATGGTGAAGCTCTCTTGCCCATGATTAATGAGAAGAACTTTGACCTCCCCGCGATAATCAGCGTCGATTGTGCCGGGTGTGTTTAAACAGGTGAGGCCGTGTTTATAGGCCAAACCTGAGCGCGGCCGAATTTGCGCTTCATATCCCGCAGGAAGCGCCATGCAAAAACCTGTGGGAACAAGTGCGCGTTCCCCCGGGGCCAAACTCATCGGTGCCTCTGTAGGTAAGGCTGCACGTAAATCCGCACCCGCCGCAAGGGCTGTTTCATAGGCCGGTAATTGCAGACCTTCGAAATGTTCCAAGGTTTTAAATAAAACACGCACCATATCACATTGCTTTCAGAAACGGATTGACCAGACTTTCGCGAGGGTCATTCATGCCCTCTAAGCAGAGCATTATTCTGACTCGGGCGTCTCTTCTAGGGGGGCGGGCGTCTCTTCCGTGGATGAAACGGCCTCAGAAGAAACTGCCTCAGAAGAAACTACCTCTGAGGAAACCACTTCAGGCGATAGAGCGTCTTTATCACTGTTCGCTTTATCTGGGTTCTCTTTATCTGTGCCCTCTTTATCTGCGCTCTCTTTGGGCGTCACCTCTGTCGAATGGTCGTTATCTGGCTCAAGAGCGGGGTCATCTGTTGTAACCTCTGTCTTAACCTCTGCGTCAGTATCGCTGTCTTCTGATGTCTTTGTTTTTGGGTCTGTCTTATTTGTATCTTTTTGTTCGGTGTCTTCTTCTTTTTCTTTGGTAGATTTAGAGGCTTTGAGGGCGGTTTCTTTTTCTGCCAAGTCATGCTCTTTGGCATTAAATTCGGTCATACGCTTTGCCAAAAGCGCTTCTGTTTCTTCGCTAAGGCCGGGCCCTTTATAGCTGTGACGGAAAGCGCCGTCTTTGAAGAAGATAGACAGCAAATCAGAATCAGACGTTTCAAAGCTTTGCGATATAAAAAAGGGAATGCCCGACGCCAGAATTTTAAAATCAGCAGAGGTCGGTAAGACATCAAGTCTCTTACACATTATGGCCTGAATCTTAAGTCCATCAATTTCATAGAGCGTCTCTTCGTCTTCGGAGTAAACCGACGCCATAAATTCGGTGGCAGGGCGATAGCTCGCGACTTTGGCGCCGCCATTACCCTTTTCATCTTTGATAGTTTCAAGCAAAACGGCTTCGCAATTTGCAATATTATCTGCAAAAACCGGGGAGGAAAGCCAGAATGCAAGGGGCGCTACGGCTAGGGCGAGATGTCGTAAATTCATCTATGTGTCCTCTGTTACGCCTTAAAATAATCAGCGATGCTCTGTGCCAATTTATCGGCGGATTCTTGTTTTGTCAGGCGCGGCCATTCCGTTTCGCCAGTCTCCGTGACGATTATCATACGGTTATGATCGCCGCCCATCACATCACCTGATACATCATTTGCAACGATCCAGTCACATCCTTTACGCAGTCGTTTGGCTTTGGCGTGTTCAATGACGTCATTGGTTTCAGCCGCAAAGCCAATGATAAGCGTTGGGCGGTCAGAGGTTTTTTGACACAATGTTTTTAAAATATCTGGATTTTCTACGAGCTCTAACGGCGGAAGTCCGCCTTGCAATTTCGCTTTTTTGACTTTTTTATCAGCCCTCGCAGCGGGGCGCCAATCGGCCACAGCCGCGACGCTAATAAACACATCAGATGGCAAGGCGGCTTCTGTCGCTTGCAGCATTTCATCGGCTGTTTCGACATCAATTCGGGTCACGCCCAAAGGCGAGGGGAGGTTTACTGGGCCAGCCACCAAAGTCACATCGGCGCCTAATTCGGCCATAGACTTTGCAATGGCGAAACCTTGTTTGCCAGAAGAATGATTAGAGAGATAACGCACAGGGTCGAGGGGTTCGCGTGTGGGGCCTGCTGTCACCAAAACGCGCTTACCCGCCAGAGGCATATCAGGTTTTATACCGTCAATATGGGTGACGCCTTTCAGAGCTGTTTCAATGGCCTCTGCAATCATTTCCGGTTCGGCCATACGGCCATCACCAAATTCACCACAGGCCATAGCGCCGCTATCTGGCCCGACAAAAAGACAACCATCTTTTCTAAGGGTTTGGATATTGCGTTGTGTCGCGGGATGTTCCCACATCCGCACATTCATAGCGGGGGCGAATAAGACGCGCTTATCTGTCGCCAAGAGAGTTGTTGTGGCAAGATCGCTGGCCAAGCCTTGCGCCGCTTTGGCGAGCATATTCGCCGTCGCAGGGGCTACAACAACTAAATCTGCAGAACGGGACAATTCAATGTGACCCATTTCGGCTTCGTCGGTAAGGTCCCAAAGATCTGTATAAACTTTATCACCCGACAATCCCCCTGCAGAAAGGGGCGTCACAAATTCACGGCCCCCGCGGGTGAGGATAACGCGGCTTTGAATCCCCCGCTTGGCCAGAACCCGTATCAGGAAAAGAGATTTATAGGCCGCAATACCGCCGCCAATAATAAGGAGAACCCGTTTTGTCATAAGGGGGTTTTAGAGCCTTGGTCGGTAGAGGCAAAGCAATAATAGCGGTGTATCTGTTCTGAGCATCACAATGACTTGAGCGCGGTCGGATCTCACGGCGGCGCTGTGGGAAAGCCTTCATAGGTTTAAGGGCTTATTCTTGTGAGGGTTTTAACGACTTATTAGCCATGTTCCTTCATCTTTGAGAGACTTAAGGGAAAGACGATTGAGGGCTATGGGAATTTCACGACGTGAGTGGATGAAGGGATCCGCGGGCATAGCGGCAGCAGCCATGTTGCCTCTGGCGGGCTGTGTGGCCCCTATGGGAAGTAAAAGCTCTTACTTGACCCAAGTTCTGGCCCCTCAAAACAATAATACGGTCTTTCATTGGCTTGATGTTATTATGCAGCAAACCCGTGACCAACGTGTGGCGCCGCCGCGCGCGGCCTATAATTTTGCTATGCCTTTGGTCGCGGGCTTTTTAGCGGTGAACGGTCTGACCCGTGTCTATCAAGAACCCTATGGTATCGGTTATGGGCCATTGGGCGCAAATGCCGATGTCGCCTTTGCGGCGGCTTTTACAACGGCGGCATCAGAGGTTTTCCAAACGCCGTTTCTGTTTGAGCGTAAAGCCTTTTTTGACCGTTTCCCGGGCGGAGAGGCCAAGCAACGCGGGATAGAATGGGGCCGTAAGGTCGGGCTGCAAGTCGTGAAAATGCGAACCAATGATGGGTCCGAAGCCAGCGAAGTTGATTATTATCTTGGCCGTTATCACCAACGCAAAGACTCGCTCGCGTGGAAACCGACGGGGCCGTTTTATAGCGCTAAGCCCGGACCAGCTTTTGATACATTCGATAGAGCTCTCTACCCTGGACAAGGCCAGATTAAGCCGTGGACTATGATGACCAACTCACAGTTCCGCGCCTCTGATTTTTATCACCCTTCAAGCCCAGAATTTGCGCAAGAATATGACCTTCTGCGCCGCATAGGTGCAGGAAAGAGCCGTGAACGCACACGCGATGAAAGCGAAATTGCCATGTTTTGGGAAGATGGGCCGTGGGGCCTGACCCCGCCGGGGCATTTCCTGTACATTGCTGTGCAAGTTTTACAGCACATACCCATGAATCTGACGGATTTATCGCGGGCTTTTGCACTTTTGGGTATGACACAATGTGATGCGTCTATTTCGGCATGGGATAGCAAATATGCGCATGACATTATCCGCCCAGAAAGCGCTATTCGCGTGCGTGCGCCGCAATTTAACAATCCTGACCCCCGTGTCAGTGCCGATCCATCTTGGACGAGTTACATACCAACGCCGAACTTCCCATCCTATACGTCGGGACATTCGACCTTTGGCGCCGCAGGGGCAACAATGACGGCGTTGATCGCAGGAACCGATAATATCCCGTTGTCAGGTATTTCGCCCGACGAAGTTTTATGGCCGCAATTAAGGGGCGTAACGCGGCATTGGCGTACACTAACCCAAATAGCAGAAGAAAATGGCATGAGCCGTATTTATGGCGGCGTGCATTGGATGGCGGATCATGTCCAAGCCATGAAGGCAGGCAATGCGATTGCGCAACAGGCCTTTGCGACGCAATTTCCGAGGTGTTGTTAAGATGTCCCGTTTGCCTATGAAATATATTAGCATATCTGTCGCAATGCTCAGCCTGACGGCGTGTCAAAGCCCGCAAAACCCAACAGGATTTTTCCCTGAGACCCCATATGGGGCGGCATATGGGGCTTCGGGTTATTCAGCTGTGGGTTATCATACCTATAGCGGTCAGCCTTATGCGTCATATGGGGCGCAATATGGGGCGCAGCCTGGGCTTTATAGCGCGCAAGGGGGATATCCCGCCGGACAAGGATATTATCCTCAGGGGCAATATGCCTATGCTGCGAACGCGCCATATGGCGGCTCTCCTTATGCTTATGCACGCCCCCAAACCGTAAGGTCGCAGAGAGGCATTAATGTCAATTATGAGAGCTTAAATGCGCTTGAATCACCGCTCGCTTTTGAAGCGGGTGATGTCACCTTTGAGCTAAGAGGGCGTATAGATGCGCCGATTGCCTATAGCCTTGAAGACAAGGGAGATGCGCAATCTGGATTTGCAGGCAATTATCAAGTGAGCGCGCAAACACAATTGCCAAACCGTATTACCGTAGGGGCGGTGTATGGCGGTACTTATGAACGTGATTTTGGTTCTGATTGGGATTATGATGACAATGTCGCGGCTTATGCGGGCGGTTCATGGGGGACTGTATTTGGCGGGAATGTCTCTGAACTAGTTTTTGAAAATACACGCCGTCGACGCGGCGTAACTCCCGTTCGATTAGCAGGGGATGGCCCTTTAGGTGAAGTTGATGAGTGGAGCGGCGGCTATCAAGGT
Organism: Litorimonas taeanensis; assembly: GCF_003634015.1. Lineage (NCBI taxonomy): Bacteria > Pseudomonadati > Pseudomonadota > Alphaproteobacteria > Maricaulales > Robiginitomaculaceae > Litorimonas > Litorimonas taeanensis. Next base: position 1,539,766 of record NZ_RBII01000001.1, on the reverse strand, counting down.
CGATATGGCCCCACACAAGTCAGCGCACTGGTCGATGGGAAATCAAATTACGATATCGGCCTCTCTTATCAGCGCCCGCTTGGTCATCGTGATTACCGCTTTACCGCGCGCCATAATAAAGGTGAATTTACCGCGGCTGATGGATTTACAAAATTAGAGACGCAGGGCGTCAACGCCGTGGGTGACTTGGTATATGGCAGTACGCGCTTTGACCTCGGCGTGGGCTATGAACGCATAGAAGATGCTGACCGTTGGTATACGTCTACAGGGATTTCAACAAAAAGCGGGCCGTGGAGTCTCTCTGCCGAAGGGCGTTATGGCCAGATTGAAGGGCAAGAGGAAATTGCGGCTGTGCTGGGTCTTCGTCGTGATATTGCCAGAGGCTTATCCTCTACGCTGGCCCTTGATTATCAGGATGCACAGGTGAATATTAATGGTGTGGATTATTTAAACACCAAAGATACGCGCGTCATTGCTGGACTAAGTTACGGGTTTTAGAAACCTTACAATTTAGACAGAAGAAGAAGGAAAACGGGATTCTCTGCGTTTGTTTATTTGAAAGCAACACAGGAGACACCCAAAATGTTTTACAAATCTTTATTCGTCATCGGCGCTGTACTCTTTGCCCCAATGTCAGCGCAGGCTTATAATGGCCCTACAAAAACTGTCATCACATCGACGGCTAATCAGCACGGTAGCTGGCAATTAAACCCCGCGGCTTGCCCTGACCTTGTCGAAGATAGGCGCGATGCTCGGGTTACAACGTCTCGTAGAGACGCCCGTGAAGACCGACGTGATAGCCGCACTGTGACTTGCCCGGCTTCGGCGTGGTCATTTGTTCTCAATCGCGGTGCTGTTCGCACACATTATACTCAGCCCTATACAGGGCCGCGCCAAGTCATCGTAAATGGTGTCGGGCAGTATAAAGTTAAACCGGTTGTCAAACGGGCGCCTGTAAAACAATCAAGCCCTATTACGCTCGTTATTCGCTAGTGAACGCCTAAGACTAATTGATGAATATGAGGTGGCTTAACCCGCCTCATATTTTTTTGTATTATTTTGCAGTGGCGAGGCGTTTAAAATGCCCCTGCCGCCCACGCACTACCGAGCGCAATAACAGCGCCTGCGCCGAGATAGGCGACAGGGCGGAGAATGCTTGATTTTGGTTTTTCGGGTTGTTGGACGCCGCTGAGGTCAATCTCTCCCTCAGCCCATGCCTTAGCAAGTTTGGCGATGTTATCCGTGGCATCGGGTAATGTTTGTAGGGTCTTACGGGTACGATCAAGGCCATCAAGGAAATCATTAATATAGCGTTCTGGGCCAAGCTCTCGGCGGACGGCTTTTTCGACAATTGGGCGCGAGGCTTCCCACATATCAAAACTTGGGTCGAGACGCCGCGCGACGCCTTCGGCTTGCATCATTGTCTTTTGTAAAAGAATTAATTGCGGCTGCATTTCCATATCAAAGAGTTCCGTAATTTCCAAAAGCTGCATAAGCACTTTGGCCATAGAAACATCTTCGGCTTTTTTGCCAAATATAGGTTCTCCGACAGCGCGAAGCGCGCTCGCGAAATCTTCTATTTTATGGTGAGGGGGGACATAACCAATGTCGAAATGCACCTTGGCGATTTTATAGTAATCGCGCTGTAAAAATCCGTAAAGCGTATCAATTTCAAAGCGGATTTCCGCATCGCCAAGACGACCTAAAATTCCGAAGTCAATCAAGACAAGTTTTCCGTCATTATCTACAATCAAATTGCCTTCATGCATGTCGGCGTGAAACACACCATATTCAAAGGTCGAGGCCAGAAAGCTCTGAATAACTTGCCGCGCGAGATTTTGTTTAATGGTTTCGGGTTGCGCCAGAATGTCTGGTGAGGAAAGGGCGATGCCGTCTATCCATTCGCTGACAAGAATATTCTTCCCAATTAAATCCCAATGAATTTTGGGGACACGAAACAAACCCGTTTCTTCGGCGATTTCGGCCAGTTCGGATTGTCCCGCCGCTTCGAGGCGTAGATCGAGTTCGAGCATAACTGCACGGCGCGCTTCTGCTACGAAGGCTTTGGGGCGTAGACGGCGGAGTTTCGGTATGGCGGTATGAGCAAGACTGGCGACGAGGGCGATGGCGTCCATGTCTTTGGTCATGCGCTGAACGATATTGGGACGAAGCACTTTGACGGCGACGATTTCGCCATTATGAAGTTCGCCCTTATGCACTTGTGCGACAGAGGCCGCCGCGACGGGTTGGCTCAAGGATTTAAGATGCTTGCTCCAAGGCGCGCCCCATTCTACGGCCAGCGTTTTTTCGGCTTTATCCATAGAGAAGGGCGGTACTTTATCCTTAAGGCGAGAGAGGCCTTCTGCAAATTCGGCGTCAAACATATCGCCGCGCGTTGAAAGGATCTGCCCAAATTTAATATAGGCCGGGCCAAGGTCTTCGAGCGCATTTGCAAAGCGTTCGCCCGCATTTCCTTTACGATTGCCGATAGAAAATATCCGCGAAATAAATCCAATTATGCGCAAGGGCAGGGGCACGAGCGGCGCATATTCAACAGGCACAAGCGAGTCATGGCGAATAAGCACCCAAGCTGTCCGTAAGAGGCGGAAAAATGTCGCAATCATTTTCAACATAAGGCGCTTATAGGTGAGTGTGTTTCCGAGGTATATCTTTTCTTCTGGTTTCAGACCGTTTTGGAGAAAACGCCGCATCATATTCGCCGCCCCCTATACATTGACCCTTTAGTCCCCGTATGGAGGCTTTGCGGCGGCAAGTTCTTGGGAGCGCATAGGGGGCGGCGCACCCGAATTGAGCAGATGAAAAAAATCTGTGCTTTAACAGGCGCTTATTCTGGCTTTACGTATAGAGCTGGGTTTTCGGATTGCTTCTCTTGTCTCTCAGACTAAGGTTTTACACTTATAATCTAGATATAGTGGTAGAGAATGTGCCGGGCACATGATATGGCTTTTATGGAAAGAGATTCGGGTTGCGGGCTTGATACTCCCACAAAATAGTCAGACGATTTAAGGGATAGAAGACATGGGTAAAGTTGATTTTTTAGCAGATTCAAAGTCTGGGCTTTTACTCCCGAGTCTAAGCTATAAACCGTTTCGTTACCCTTGGGCCTATGACTTTTGGCAGAAACAACAACAAGTTCATTGGATGCCCGAAGAAGTGCCGCTCGGCGAAGACTGTAAAGATTGGGCCACCAATATTACAGAGAATGAACGAAATCTGCTGACTCAAATTTTCCGTTTCTTCACCCAGTCCGATGTCGAGGTTGGGGCGAATTACATGGAAAATTACATGCCCTTGTTTAAGCCTGTTGAGGTGCGCATGATGCTCGCGTCTTTTTCTAATATGGAGACTATTCATATTGCGGCTTATGCGCTCTTGCTTGAAACAATTGGTATGCCCGATTCCGAATTTTCGGCCTTTATGGAATATGAGGAAATGTCTGCCAAACATGATTATCTTGGGCAGTTCGGCGTGGATTCAGAACGCGATATCCTGACCTCTATGGCTGTCTTTGGCGGCTTTACCGAAGGGCTGCAATTATTTGCGTCTTTCGCCATGTTGATGAACTTTCCTCGTATGAATAAAATGAAGGGGATGGGCCAGATTGTTACGTGGTCTATTCGGGATGAAAGCCTGCATTGCGAAGGCATGATTAAGCTCTTCCACACATTCGCCAGAGAGACGGGCGCGCTCACTCCAGCTGTGGCTGATGACATTATTGATTGCTGTAAAACAGTGGTGAAGCTTGAGGACAAATTCATTGAACTCGCCTTTGAGCTTGGCCCCGTTGAAGGCATGACGGCAGAAGATATTAAACAATATATTCGCTATATTGCGGATTGGCGTTTGGGCCAATTAGGACTGCCAAAAATTTATGGCATTAAAGAGCATCCACTGCCTTGGTTGACGGAAATTACCAATGGTGTTGAACATGCTAACTTCTTTGAAGCGCGCGCTACGGAATATTCCAAAGGTGCAACAGAAGGTATCTGGCATGGTGATGATGGTGTTTGGGATAAATTTGAAAAAATGAGAACCAAGAAGACGCTTGAAGATACCATCGGATAAGCGCCCATAAATACAAAAATTAACCGCATTTATAATCAGGCTCATTCTATGACTTTAGGGTGAGCCTTTTGTTTTGACAGACCGTTATGACATGATACTCCACCCCTATGTCATTATTGCCGCTTTCAGATCGTCTTAAGCCCTTCACGTCGATTTTAAACTTCAGAGATTTTGGAGGGTATAAGACAAATGACGGCGCCGAAGTCGCGACGGGTAAACTCTTCCGCTCCGCGCATTTGAACACTCTATCCGATGAAGAGCTGGCGGCCATTGCTGCGTTGAAAATTGGTTTAGTCGTCGATTTGCGTCATAAACCTGAACGCGAACGTCAACCGTCCCGCTATCCTGTCGAGGACGAAGCGCGGGTGCTGACTTATCCTGATCCCATCTCAGCCAAAGGCAAGCAGGTCGCTCCGCATGAAGCTTTTATGGAGACACGCCTTAATACGGCACAAGACGCGCATGATTATATGATGCGGTCTTATTCGGCTCGCGCCCAAGATGTGGGTTTCAAAACCATATTCAAAGAGACCCTCCTACATATGGCAGAAACAGGAGAACCCATATTGGTGCATTGCGCCGCTGGGAAAGACCGTACGGGAACACTTGTGTCATTAATCCAAGGCCTGCTGGGCGTAGGCGGGGCGGACATCGGAGACGATTATTTGCTGACCAATAAGGCCGTGGATATCGACTCGTTTTTAGAGCCTGCGGCAAAAATGTTTACAAAGCGATATGGCCGCGAAATTGATCCCGAAGCCTTGCGTCCCATGTTTGGTGTAAACACAGAATACCTAGAAGCCGGGACTACCGGCATGGGAGATTATACCACCTATGCGACTTCTGTTTTGGGGATTACGCCTGAGGATATAGACAAAATCCGAAAACATTACCGGACTTCATCCTAGAGGCAGACATGCCTTAATTGCATTTCGCCGTATTGCCAGACGAAGTGCAGCTATATGTTTTACCTTCTGAACTCCCAAAGGTGACTTTTGAGGAACGTCTGGGCTTTAACATGAAAGTCTCTTTCATATTAATATCATTCTCAAAGAACATCGCTTTAAAAGGCGCGTATTTATAACCAATTCGCGCCACAACAATGCCGCTATTCTCATTGAGCAAGCTTGAATCAACTTTTGCAATATTGAAACTAGGGAGCGAGGCCGCTCCAGGATTCATGGTGGCCGATCCCACTAATGTGTCATTGCCATCGGTATCGCGCGTCCAACTGTCAATTTGAATGGTAACTTTACTCGCCTCTGGAACGGCCATGACGCGTAATGTGGCCGTTAAAACATCCTCTAATTCAGCCGCATCAATATCTGTTGATTGTGTCGTTAAATCTCCGGCAATATTGGTCGCATGAGAGACAGCACGGTTGACCGCAACGGCGGTGGCCACTTCAGCAAGGCCAAAATACATTGTTATGAGAAGAGGGGCCAATAAGGCGAATTCAATTGCGGCTAATCCGTCTTCTGACTTTTTAAGGCCAATCGTTTTCGCTTTTAAGTGCGATTTTACACCGCTAAGTGCGCGAAGGGGAGGAGCAAGAGTTTTATCTTTCAGAAGCATTTCTGTAATCCTTTAAAAGCGAGGCTTTTGAATAAAACGCGGCTAAATGGGGCAATCGCCGGGGGTCGAAAAAGGTTCATTTCGGAAAGCTGTTGAGGAATATAGCATGCGAATGCCGCTGCCTTCCCGTGTTTCCAAGCGCGTTAATGCCGCTGGCATGGCCAATTTATAGTAGTAAGTGGCCCGCGCGACGACAGGGTTCCCGCCTAATGTATTGTCTACAGATCCATTTGGCGCATCTTCATCTGCATCAATATCCGGGGCTTCAGGCAATATAATACGCGCGAAATTAGACCCTGTTAAAACGTCCACTCGAACATTACCTTTGCAATTACCGAGGCTAGACATGTTCTCACAGACTAATTCTTTGAATTTTTCGGCAGAATTACCACCGCAAGCCTGAAAATTACCCACACGAATTTGCCGCCCAGCTTCACTTACAGCATAGCTCATTGATGAGTTGATAAAGAGAATAATGGCAAGTTCCACAATGCCAAAAATCAACATGAGGAAGGGGATAGCGAGAATAGCAAATTCAATGGCCGCAGATCCGTCATCGCTGGAGCGAATACGTCTGGCGCGTCGATAAAGTCTATTGAAAGTTGTTTTGGTTATAAAAGACATAACTGACCCCAACCTTTCTGCTTGCCTGAAATAATTATAGTGTGAAGCCTATCAGGAAATGATTAAGGACCGTAAAAAAAACGCGCCTAACAATATGTTAAGCGCGTAAAAAGAAACAGGATATGATGGCCTGTCCATAGGCGTTAAGCCCTTATTTTTATACGATATTAATTCGTGAATTGTCTTTGAGGACTAGAGGCGGAATTGGGTTGCGAGGATAGCCCGCCCGCAAAATTTTGTGAGCTTGTAGCGGCAAAAGCTTCAGATGATTGAATAGAAGGCGAATTGGCTACATTGCTATTGATAAAGGCCGGATCGTCGCCCAAAATCGGTGAAGGCTGGCATTGCGGCGAACAATTATAGGATTGCCGCGCGGAGCGATTGAAAACGTGAACTCCATTACCTGTATTATTTTGTGAAACCCGAATGTCGGCATTCATCATAGTCGAGCCGTCAGGTGCCAAGACTATCAGATTGGTTTCACCAAAGCCGCGGCCGACGACAAAAAGCGTGTCCGCAGCATGAACAGAAACATCCGCAATGGCAGGGTTGCCGATAACAACGGCGCTGGCCGCCATGGGTAAGCGAACAATCTGAGTTTTATTCAGTTCAATGGAATAATTTTGTCCTGTCATAGCAGGGCCGGCAAATGCCGCTGTAGCGGCTAGGCTAGACGCCGCAAAAGCAATCAAAAAAGAAGAAAATTTACGCATAAGGGTCTCCGACATCGGTTAGGCTTTAACGGAATGTGGTGAATGAAGCGTTTACAAATTAATTTTCCAGATATGTTCTCTTCGTTTTTTCATAAGTCCCGAAAAAATTCGTGGGTTTATTAAGAAAGATTCGTGGGTTTATTAAGACGGAAAATACGCAAAAAAACTCTGAACTATAATAACCTATATAATGACAACGCGAATTTTCGCGTGAAATAATCTGACAAAAAAGCAAATTAATCAAAACTTTACCACATCCCTAAACGCGGAGGTAAGACTGGCTCTGTATAGATAGCTTCATCAGGGATTACCCTGTTATTGGGATTTCCCTCTCTAATCTATAGCATACGTGGGAGTAAGTTATGCAAAATCTAGTTACTCGTTTTATTAATGACGAATCAGGTGCAACAGCTATTGAATATGGTTTGATTGCCGCTCTAATCTCAGTTGCCCTTATCGGCGGCGCGACAACTTTGGGTACAAACATTGCATCCAAATTCTCTACAGCCGCTTCAACAGTTGGCGCTGCTTCAGAAAACACAGGTAGCTAATCCTACCTTGGACAGGATAGGCATCATCCTAAATATTGGGATGGTGCCCCTTGTCAAAGCCACCCAGCAGGGTGGCTTTTTTTGTAAGACTATAAGATGATTTTAGGAGGAAGTATGAAGTATCACAATATTTTCTATCGTTTCCTCATTGATGAAACGGGCGCAACGGCAATTGAATACGCTGTTATAATAGCTCTGATTGCAGGGGGTATTATATCCGCGGCCGGGTCACTTGGGGTCGCCATTAGCGGAAAATTTGAAACAGCAGCCGAATCGACTGGCGAAGCCGCGGCTGATCCTTAGTGAGGCTCTAAGGCCTATCTTTAGTTTTTAAAGTCTGACCGGGAAGAGAAACCCGATATTAAGACTATTTTGTTAGGCTGTGACCAACGAAGTAATAATGCAGCATGATGAAGTAAGGCGTCCTTACCCGTATGCTGATAAACCGTGGGTTGCCAAAGTGATAATGCCTTTTGTAATTTTTTTCAGTTTTTCACTCTGCATGCTTTGGGCGGCCATTACGGATGCGTCCAATATGAAAATATCTAACCGTAACAGCCTAGCAGTTGTTGCGCTTTTTATTATCGCAATCCCATTTTCATGGACAGGCTTGCCCGATCTAGGGGAGCATTTACTCGTTGGATTAACTGTCTTTGCGGCAGGGTTTATTATGTTTGCACTGGGCTGGCTCGGCGGGGGCGATGCAAAGCTTTTGGCCGCAACATCGCTTTGGTGGACTTGGGCCGATGTCTTTACCTATATTCTATGGGTCGGCATAATTGGCGGTGTTTTGGCGGCTCTTTTACTCGTCGGCCGTAAATATGCGCCTGTTAGTATTGCAACCTCGTCTTGGGGGTATGGGCTTTTCAAAGAAGAAAAGCAGATGCCTTATGGATTGGCACTGGCGGCAGCGGCGCTTATTACCTTGCCGGATAGCGCCATATTTAAAGCTGTCGTCGGGCTTTAACCCCTTAAATCCTCTATAAGCCTTTGGGCAGCCTCTAAGCGGGACGAGCTTGTGTTGGTGTGGTTCCAAAGGCTTCATTTCTAAGGTCTGTTACTGCTAATTGTGATTTATTCACTGTTGAACCTCATGAAAACTTCGCAAATCCCAGTTTTGTTAACGAATTCTTTGCCGTAATTTCCTACGTCTTAACCATAATTTATGGAATCTCGACCTATAGATTCCATAGGTGACGACCGTTTTTGGTCTTGTGAGGTTTTATGGATAGCGGAAAAATCAAGAAACTCGCGCTTTTAGGCGGCCTGCTTGTCGTGACATTTGTGGGCTATAAGACGTTTTTGACGCCTGAACCTGTTGTGGCGACGTCTGTGGAACCCGTTGTTGAGCAAGTGGAATATGTAGAAGTCCTTATGGCAAGCGCCGATATACCAATGGGCGCCCAGTTGAATTCCGATCTTGTGTCTTGGGTGCCATGGCCAAAAGAAAGCCTCTTACCGACATTGATTACAAATGCCGAAGAGGACCGTCCTCAAGCTATGGAAGAGTTTGAAAATGCAAATGCACGGGCGCGTTATGCAATTTTCGAAGGTGAACCTATTATTGATGCAAAAGTGGTTCTGGCTGGTGATAAAGGTGTTTTGGCGTCGCTTATCAGCCCAGGCATGAGAGCTGTCACAACGCGCATTTCTGTTGAAACTGCGGCGGGTGGTTTTATTCAGCCCGGTGACCGTGTGGATGTAATTTTAACAGAACAATTTGATCTTCAGAGAAATACGCAATCCTCTAATCAATCTAGCGGCATCGTCCGAGACGAAGTGCATATCTCAAATATATTATTTGAGAATGTCCAAGTCCTCGCCATTGATCAAACCTATGCGACAGATCCAGAGGGAGAGCCATATGTCATTGGTTCCTCCGCAACTTTTGAACTTAGCCCGGCTGATACTGTTCTTTTACAAGAGGCTCAATCATCAGGAGAGCTTAGCCTGACCCTAAGAGGAATTAATAGTTCACGCTCTATCGTGGCAAGTAAGGCAAAGAAATCTGTTTACAAACAAGAAGTTACGCCGCCAGACTTGGTTGTTTACCGTTCCGGTCAGCCTCAGCGTGTTGCGATAAGAGGTCAATAAATGACGTATCTTCCGAACAAATTCATAAAGCCCGCCCGAAAGGGCGCTCTTTTGGCAGGATCATCATTCTGTCTTTTATCAATGGCGGTCTTTAGTGCAGAAGCGGGTACGCGGTCTTATGCTGATATGAATAAGGTGACGGCCTCTTCGATTAACATTCAAGGCCCAAACCAAAGCGCCAATGAACGGTCAATAGTTTTACCTTATGGTAAGTCTTCAGTCGTCGAACTCCCCCAAGGGATTCAACAGGTTATTGTTTCAAACCCTGATGTCGTAGAAGCTGTGGCTCATACAACCCAAAGAACCGTGTTGATTGGCAAACAGGCCGGTCAGACAAATGTGTATTTCTATGGCCAAAATGACCAGCAGCTCTTGAACTTAAATATTCGTGTTGAACGCGATATTTCAGAGCTGGCAAGTTTGATTGCAAAACATGCTGGCGATGCTGATGTAGAAGTACAGGCGGTTCACAATAATATTTTGCTGACAGGGTCTGTGCAAAATGCAGCGAGCGCCGATAAAGTTGAAAAACTTGCGAAGTTATGGCTGAACGAGGTTGCGGCAGGCACTTATGCTCCGGGCGAAATTGTCAACCTTATGTCCATTCAAGGCCGCGATCAGGTCATGTTGAAAGTCCGCATTGTAGAAATGCAGCGCTCTGTCACAAAACAGCTTGGCTTTAACCTAGGCGCCGTGGCGCAATTAGGCGAATCAACAGTCTCACTTGTCAGCAATAACGCCATTGAGTCGGCGACTGGGTTAACCGCAAATGGTACATTTGTACCTGCGGGCGGGGATATTCAGAATATCACAGGCGCTATGCAAGCCTTAGAGCGTGTCGGTCTTATTCGCACGCTCGCAGAGCCCAGCTTGACGGCTATTTCGGGCGAGACGGCCAATACGCTTATCGGGGGTGAATTCCCACTCCTTACAAATGTCTTTATTGATGAATTTGGCCAAACCCAACGCGAGTTTGAGTTTAAGCCTTATGGTGTTTCACTCGGCTTTACGCCTGTTGTGCTGAGCGAAGGGCTGATTTCACTTAATATTTCCACAGAAGTTTCAGAGCCGACGACCGAAGGGTCATTTGAAACGGGCGGGTTGTCTTCGGATATTTTAGGTTTGCGAGTACGCCGGGCCAATACCGTTGTTGAAATGCCAGCAGGGGGGAGCCTCGTGATTGCGGGTCTTATCCGCGAAGAAAGCCGCAGCGCTAGTGATGGCACGCCGGGCGTGAAAGACATCCCTGGATTGGGCGCTTTGTTCCGCAATAGTGATACAACCAACACACAAACAGAATTAGTTGTGATGGTCACGCCATATTTGGTGGATGCTACTCACCCTGACAAATTACAGACGCCGCTCGACGGGTTTAAAGCTACAAATGATACGAACTCATTTTTGATGGGCCGTTTAAACGAAGTCTATGCCGCAAATGGTAAGCCACCGCTGAAAGAGCCAACCTTGGGCGGCCCCTTTGGTCATGTGGTGGATTAGGAGAAATCAATGAAACATGCTCATAAATTACTCCTGAATTTGGTTCTGGCGGCAACGGGTACGGCCGTTTTATCGGCCTGTGCGTCGCCATCTTCTAACCTGCCGCAAACTGTTATGCGCAGCCCGATAAAAGTGGCTGAAAGCGTTGAGCGTCTTGAGCTTTATACACGCTCGACGGGTTTGGAGCTATCGGCGCGAGATAGCTATGCCGTGGCTCAGTTTTTACAGGCTTATGGACAAAGCGGCGATGGCCCCCTTTATATGAATATGCCTTCTGCCTCTAAATCCACTATGGGGGCCCAGCAAACAGATACATTGCTGCGCACGATGATGGCGCAATCTGGGATTAATCCTGCGGCTCTACAGGTCGGGGAATACCAATCTACACCGAATGCCCCAGCGCCTGTTGTTGTGTCATATCGGACATTGAAAGCTATCCCAGCCGATTGTCGGTTTATGGATGATCTGAGCTTTACGCATAATAATGAGCCTTATGCCTCATTTGGATGTTCACAATCGGCCAATCTTGCGGCGATGATTTCTGATCCGCGGCAATTGCTAGAACCTTATGCGACGACCTCTCCAAATTCACAGCGCCGGACTGTTGTCTATGACAAATATATCCAAGGTGAATCAACGGCTTCTGAACGGCCGCCTTTGCAAGTCACGACATTTGAGAGTGAATAGAGTGAACTTTTTTCCAAGACATATGAACGTCAGCCAGTCTGCGCAAACACGTCTTGGCCTTAAGACGGAAATGACCGGATAACGCCCATGACACAAAGTCCAATACCTACGCCACAACCTACGCAAACGGCTTCTCCATTGCCCGTCCCGTCTCCGCGTCCGATGACGCCGCCGCAAATCATGCCGCAAGCCGTACCAAGTTTTCCGCCTCAGGCCCCGCAACAAGCTGCGCCGCAGGCTATGCCGCCTGCTTATCCGCAACAAGGTGGACAACCTGCAGGCTATCCGGCTCCGCAGCCACAACCGCAACATATGGCGCCGCGTCCCCCTATGCCCGGCCAAAACCCGCATATGCCTCAGGCTCCGCAGCCAGGATTTATGCCCCAAGGCCAAATGCAGCCCGCATCACAAGGTATGCCGCCTCAAGGTATGCCGCCTCAAGGTATGCCGCCTCAAGGTATGCCGCCTCAAGGTATGCCGCCTCAAGGTATGCCTCCGATGGGCATGCCGCAAATGGGCATGCCGCCGATGATGGGCGACGAAGAAGAATCAGCCCGTGAAGGCGGTGAAAAAGCTTTGCCGCAAATTTCTATTCAGGCTTTTTGTGATCGCCAAGAAACAGCGTCCGTTATCAATGACATGACCCGTGATTGGCGTATGAAACGGGTCAATACAAAGATTTACATGGGCGGATTACCGGCCGCGACTGAGTTTTATCACAAAGAAAACACACCAAACCTCATTTTGGTTGAGACGGGTATGCGCGGCGCGGAATTGTTTGCGCAGCTCGAATCTTTGGCGTCAGTTTGTGATGAAGGCACCAAAGTTATTATCATTGGCGCCGCCAATGACATTCGGCTGTATCGCCAATTAATTGATAAAGGTGTTTCCGATTATATCGTACCGCCGCTTTTGCCTCTTACGCTCATTCGTTCAATTGGTGATTTATACTCTGATCCAGAGGCGCCATTTGTGGGACGTGTGGCGGCATTCTTTGGTGCGAAAGGCGGCGTGGGTTCGTCTACTCTGGCTCATAATATTGCATGGTGCTTGTCTGAACATATGAAACAAGAAACGGCCTTGGTCGATTTGGATAGCTCTTTTGGCACAACGGGTCTCGATTTCGCATATGATAATGCACAAGGGTTAGAAGAAGCCCTTTCAGAACCAGACCGCCTTGACGAAACTTTGCTCGATCGCATCATGATCCGTCATACAGAAAAGCTCTCAATTCTTCCCGCAGCAAGCTCTTTAAATTCAAAACCTATTTTGGACGAAGTGGCTTACGAAGCTGTTGTGAATGGTGTGCGCTCTATCAGTCCTGTTACAATTTTGGATATGCCGCATTTCTGGTCAGATTGGACAACGAATATTCTGACAGGTGTTGATGATGTCGTCATCACAGCGACGCCTGACCTTGCGAATTTACGCAATACGAAGAACCTCGTAGATTTTTTACGGGCAGAGCGTCCCAATGACCCTGATCCAATTCTAATTTTAAATAAAACGGGCATGTCAAAAAATGCAGAAATTCCCATGCGGGAATTTGCGTCTGCAGTTGGCTTAGAACCTAACCTTGTCATTAGCTTTGACCCAGACAGCTTTTTTGAAGCGGCCAATGAAGGCAAAATGCTTGACCAAGTGAAGTCTGCTGAAGGCACTGTCAAAGGGCTACAATATTTGGGTGAGCGCCTCAGAACAGGCCGCTTCGCCTCAGAGATGGACCTACAAAAAGGACGGAAAGGCCGCTCTAAGAAAGCTAAAAAAGAGGGCGCTGTTGACGCTGGTGCTGGCGGCGCGAAATCCTCTCTCTTTTCATTTTTGAAAAAAGGAAAGTAATCGTCCATGTTCGGTAAACGCTCAGAATCTGCGGCTTTAGCCAAACCCGCGACCGAAAAGAAGGTTGTGACGCCAGCGCCTTCTGCTGCGCCGTCACCGGCTAAGGAAAACCAAGCGGCTCGCGCAGAGCCTTCAAGCGAATATTACGACACAAAAGCGACGATCTTTAATGCGCTTTTTGAAACGATTGACGTCTCGGCCTTGGCTGGGATGCAATCAGATAAAGCGCGCGAAGAAATTCGGACGATTGTTGATGAAATTATTGCCATTCGGAATGTCCGTCTGTCAGTGGCTGAACAAAACCAACTCATCACTGAGATTTGTGATGATATTCTGGGTTATGGCCCGCTGGAACCGCTCTTAATGCGGGATGACATCGCCGATATCATGGTGAATGGCGCGAAGCACGTCTTCATCGAAACCAATGGTAAAATGATTAAAACGAATATTCGTTTCCGCGATAATACGCAGCTTATGAATATCTGTCAGCGTATCGTGTCTCAAGTGGGCCGGCGCGTTGATGAAGCCTCGCCAATTTGTGATGCGCGTTTGCTGGACGGTTCACGGGTTAACGTGATTGCGCCGCCGCTTTCAATTGATGGGCCGGCGCTCACTATTCGGAAATTTAAGAAAGATAAATTACGTCTGGCCGACTTGGTTGGATTTAAATCTATTTCTCCAGCCGGCGCGCGGGTTTTGGAAATTATTGGGGCCTGTCAGTGTAATATTGTTATTTCTGGCGGTACGGGCTCTGGTAAGACAACTTTGTTGAACTGTTTAACTGGATTTATCCATCCTGATGAGCGGATTATTACTTGTGAAGATGCGGCGGAATTACAGCTTCAACAGCCTCATGTTGTGCGCCTTGAAACACGTCCTCCGAACCTTGAAGGCAAGGGTAAAATCACCATGTCAGATTTGGTGAAAAACTGTCTGCGTATGCGTCCAGAACGTATTATCGTGGGTGAGGTGCGTGGCCCCGAAGCTTTTGACCTCTTACAGGCGATGAACACAGGCCATGATGGTTCAATGGGAACGCTCCATGCTAACTCCCCACGTGAAGCCCTTTCGCGTTTGGAATCTATGATTACAATGGGCGGTTTCTCACTGCCTGCGAAAACTATTCGCGAAATGATTGTGGGCTCCGTGGATATTATTGTTCAGGCGACACGTCTTCGCGATGGTTCTCGTCGTATTACAAAAATCACCGAAGTCATCGGTATGGAAGGCGACGTTATCGTTACCCAAGATCTTATCGTTTATGAAATGGACGGTGAAGATGCGAATGGCAAAATTATTGGTGAGCATAAATCTACAGGTATTGCTCGGCCCGCATTCTGGGATCGCGCGCGTTACTTTAACCTTGAAAAAGAACTGGCGCAGGCCTTGGACGAGGCGGGTAGCTAACCCATGGATCAAACAACCCTTATAGCGGTTCTGGGCGGCGTGTTTATTTTAGTCGCTGCCTATATCCTTATGGATGGAGGCGGTAAGCGCGATGAACGCGTATCGGCTCTGAGTGGCAAAAAAGACACCAAAAATGGGCTGTTAAGCCGCCTTAAGGTTGAGGATTCAGGCTCACGTCGGAAACAAATCGAAGAGTCTCTGTCTAAGATTGAAGAACGTCAAAAACGTAAAAAGAAAAAAGCCAAGTCATTGGAAATGCGTTTGGTTCAAGCCGATTGGAAAATGAAGAAAGAAAACTTCATGATAATGTCAGCTATTCTCGCCGTTATTGCGGGGGGGCCGGCTTTTGTATTAGGGGCTAAACCTCTTGTTTGTGCGGGCTTGGCATTTGTCGTTGGATTTGGTCTGCCGCGCTTTATTTTAAATGCAGCTATCAATAAACGTCAGAAGAAATTCACGGCGCATTTTGCTGATGCGATGGATATTATTGTGCGCGGCGTACGGACAGGTTTGCCTTTGGGTGATTGTTTGAAAATCATTGCCCATGAAAGTCCAGACCCCTTAGGCGCTGAATTTCGCCGCGTTGTGGAAGGCGAAAGCCTCGGTATTCCAATCGAGGTCTGCCTAGAACAAATGTATGAACGCATGCCTATCTCAGAAGTGAACTTCTTTGCCACAGTATTGAATATTCAAAAAACGACAGGTGGTAATTTGGGGGAAAGTCTCTCGAATTTGTCTACTGTTTTACGGGGGCGTAAAATTCTACGGGAAAAAATTAAAGCCTTATCTTCTGAAGCCAAAGCTTCTGCGATGATTATCGCGGCGCTTCCGATTGTGGTTATGGTCTTGGTGACGATTATGTCGCCAGATTATATGAAAGAGCTCTATTTCACGCCAACTGGCCAACGTAATTTAATGATTGGCGCCGTCATGATGTTCATGGGAACATATATGATGCGCAAAATGATTAACTTTAAGTTCTAAGGAAGGGCTCGCTATGACAGCTGAATCAATGACCCTTTTCCAGAACGCGGCGTTTCTGTTGATTTCCGTGCTGACGGTGGCCACTCTCTATATGATTGTTTCGCCGCTCCTCGAAGGGGATAAGCTTAAAAAACGGATGAATTCCGTGGCGAACGCGCGTGAAAGCCTAAAGCAATCACGGAAAGAAGAGCTGAATAAAAATACTGGCTTACGCAGTAATCAAAAAGGATTTTCAAAGAATTTCGTTGATCGGTTCTCTTTGGAAAAACTATTAGAGGCTTCTGACATTAAGGATAAGCTGGCCCAAGCGGGTATGCGTGGCCAACAGCCTATTTATACATTCTATTTGTTCCGCCTGATTATGCCAATTGTCCTGACTGTCTTGGGTATTGTTTTCTTTGTCGTGCTAAATGTGCGCGAATGGTCACTGGCGCAGAATATCTTTGTAACGCTTTGTTTGACCCTGACTGGTCTGTATTTGCCCGGGATTTATGTAAAGAATGTTGCGGGTAAACGCTTGGCGGCGATTACCCCTGTTTTCCCCGATGCTCTTGATTTGCTCTTAATCTGTGTGGAATCGGGTATGTCTGTTGAATTAGCCTTTGGCCGCGTTGCAGAAGAAATGGCCGAAAGTTCTGTTGAATTGGCTGAGGAATTCTCTCTGACAACAGCGGAATTATCATATTTATCAAGCCGCCGTGTGGCCTATGAAAACTTTGCAAGACGTAATGATCACCCGGGTATCAAGGCCGTATCGACCGCCCTTATTCAGGCCGAGCGTTACGGTACGCCCTTGGGCGATACACTTCGCACAATGGCCAATGAGAACCGCCAAATGCGGGTGATGCAAGCTGAAAAGAAAGCCGCCTCTCTGCCGGCGAAGCTGACTGTGCCAATGATTTTATTCTTCTTGCCAGTTCTCTTTATCGTTATCTTGACGCCAGCCGCCATGCGCCTTGGAAGTGCGCTAGGTTAAAAAGAATGCCTCATAGCTGAGGCTTCAAGATCAAAACAACCAAACACGCATAATTGACCTTAGGCTATGCGTGTCAGCCTATTGAAGCTAGAGCGATAAAAGCTCAAGCCATGCGAAAGCCACAGCCATAAGTCATGGATTATTTTAGTCTGCGATAAGCCGCATAATTAACGGCGTGTGCGCGCCGCGCCGCGGCTCTCTGTATATGTTGTAGAGGGCGTGTATGTTGTAGAGGGTGCTGGCTGATAATTTTCCGTATTCGCATAGGGCTGCGGCGGATAAGCCTGCCCATCTTGTGTCTGCGTATAAGGATTATAGCCATTTTGTATTTGTTGCTGACGCCCTGGGTAATAAGGGGTTTGCGTTGAGCCTTGTTGCACTTGCCCCATAACACCTTGCTGTTGAACGGCCTGTTGGCGAAGTGCAGGGTTAGCAGGCCGCGCGCCGACATTACCCGCTAGTTTAGCAAGAATATCATCTTGTTGCTGACGCTGATTGGGGCTTATGGCGGCGGCAGAGGAACGCTGAGAGGATTGCCGAGCGGCTTGGCGGGCAGCGTCGCTCGCTGACATAGCATTGGGATAGGTGGTTGCGCTGGCCTTATAATCAGGCTGTGGCGGAATGGATTGTCCACCTGATATTGGCGCATATTGCCCTTGAGTGGCCTTCGTAATAGAGGGCGAATTTGTTGTCGTCACATTGGGCGGCGGCGTGTTAAATGTACTGGGTCTTGATAGGGCCGTATGAGGTGCGTTGCCCAAGGGTACAGATCCGCGTAACTGATGTGCTGGCTGGCTGTTAAATTTTGGCATCTGGCCCGAGCTTTGCTGAGCGGCCAAGCGCGCCATTTTCTCGGCTTCTTCGGTTTTACCTTGTATTTGCAATACGAGGGCTAGATTTTGATGAACGCTTTTGGAAGCGCCGGGAATAGAGGCCGCACGGCGTAGCCACATTTCTGCGTTTTGAGGATCGCCCGATAGAGCATAAGACAGCCCTAAATTGGCCATGACGCTGGGGTCATTTGGCGTAATCTTTAACGCTTGGCCATAGTGTTTTCTAGCCAGAGCATATTGCTCTTGTTGGTCAAGCGCGGCGCCTTTTAATGACCAAAGCCGCCCATATGCCGGGGCGTAAGTCAGGGCTTGGTCTAGAGGTTCGATAGCATCCCCCGCCCGTTGCGAGGCAATAAGAGCCGCGGCATATTCTGCCGTTAAATACGGGTCTCTGGGATAAAGCGCGCGCGTCGTTTGTGTGATTTCCACAGCGCGCTGCGGATTGCCGACTTTGCGAACAGCTGCAGACAGCTTTATCGCCGCTTCGAGGTCGGCGGGGTTGAGTTCATATTCACGCATCCAAAAAGCCGCTTGCGCTAAAAGCTCTTGCGTCTCGATACTATCTCGAAGTGAACGAGGGGCGGGTTGAAAGCTCTCTTTGCCCATCGTCTCTGACATTTCTTGTTCTGCGGGTGAATATTGCGGCGCGGCAGCGCAGGCCGTTAAGAATAGGGCCAAAGCGCTTGTGGCTAAGATGGCGCGTAATTGTGTTCGAGGCATGTTGGCTCTTTCACCTGCGGTAAAACGTATTGTCTGTCAGACCACGCTTGCACCTATTTATGATTCCGTTAACAAACGTAAACAGAGACAGTTAATGCTTCGTTAGTATCTGCTGAGTTTGCAGATTTGTAATCAGACGGAGATCTCACGAGAAAGACACGAGAAACACTATGTCAGATGCCCTACAATCGAATGGAACACAGGATGATGCCGTGTTGGTCCTAAAGACTGAACTTAGCGATATAGAAATCGCCTCTATCACGCCGATATATGCTGTCCGTCCAAAGGACTGGGAGATTTTGAAATCACAATTTGATGAAGTGGCCTTAAACTTTGCCAAGGCTCGGAACTTTACGGGGGAGGCAGGTCAAAGAGTGCGTCTGCCCAATGCACAAGGTCAAATCGCGGCAGTGCTCTATGGAGCCGGCCCACAAGAGGACGATGCAATGGGCCCGATACGTATGGGCGGATTGTCATCGGTACTTCCGCAAGGGTTTTATCAACTGGCTTATATTCCCAAAGATTGGACGATGAATCTTGCGCTGACAGCTTGGGGGCTCGGTGCCTATCGATTTGAAACATATTTAAAGGAAACCACACAATTTCCGACTTTGGTGGTCGAAG
Source organism: Litorimonas taeanensis (assembly GCF_003634015.1). Classification (NCBI taxonomy): domain Bacteria; kingdom Pseudomonadati; phylum Pseudomonadota; class Alphaproteobacteria; order Maricaulales; family Robiginitomaculaceae; genus Litorimonas; species Litorimonas taeanensis. The sequence continues at coordinate 1,520,556 of NZ_RBII01000001.1, read as the reverse complement.
ATGGGACAAAGCTTAAAGAGGTGTTGTCGCTCGCTGGCGCAACGGCCCTGTGTCGCGATTTAATCAATACGCCTGCCGGGGATATGGGGCCAGTGGCTTTGCAACAATCGGCAATGGATCTGGCCGCGGAATTTGGCGCAGAATTAACAACAACCATTGGTGATGAATTATTAGAGAAAAACTACCCGATGATACATGCGGTTGGCCGCGCCGCACATGAAGCCCCGCGATTGGTAGAGTTTGAATGGGGGGACCCGTCTCACCCAAGACTGGCCGTCGTGGGTAAGGGGATTACATTTGATACGGGTGGTCTGAATATCAAAGGTGCATCTGGAGCGCGGTTGATGAAAAAAGATATGGGCGGGGCAGCCCATGCGCTGGCTTTGGCAAAATTGGTCATGGAAAATGATCTGCCAATCCGCTTGCATTGTTTAATTGCCGTTGCGGAAAATGCGATTTCGGCGGGGGCGTACCGTCCGGGTGATATCTTATCTTCACGTGCCGGGTTGACGATTGAAATTGATAATACGGATGCCGAAGGACGATTGGTTCTAGGTGATGCCTTATGTAAGGCGACGGAATCAGACCCTGCATTAATAATCGACTTTGCGACTCTAACAGGGGCGGCCCGTGTTGCCCTTGGTCCACAAGTGCCGCCGTTCTTCTGTAACCGAGAAAAGCCTGTAGCGGATATTTTGGCGCAGGGTGAAAAACAAATCGACCCACTTTGGCGTATGCCGCTTTGGGCGCCATATTATTCAATGTTAAGCTCTCCAATCGCTGATATGAAGAACTCTGGGGGGAGCTTTGCTGGGTGTGTGACGGCGGCTTTATTCTTGCAAAGATTTGTCAAAAACACCCCTTGGATGCATCTTGATACCTATGGTTGGAACCCATCTTCGCGTCCGGCTCACCCCAAGGGTGGGGACATGTATGGGGTGCGCGCGCTCTATTTTTGGTTGAAAGCGGGCGGCCTGAACGGTGATTTGTCAAAATAGGTTAATTTTTTCTTAAGAAAAAATAGAGTCGTTTTAAGGCCTTAGACTCATTTGCCTTTTCTTCGATTGATTGCGCCTTGACCGAAGAATCCCGTCTGTGCGATTCATTGATTCGTAACAGGGATTAGGGGTCAGTAAATGGAAAATGCCACGGATAATACGGTCGTTTTTTTAACGCCAGTACAGAATAATTCGCGGCCTCGTCCCCATACTGCACCCAAGCCTATTCGGCGCGCAAAAGTCAATTTGTCAGAAGGTTTAGATATTTGGCACCGGGTGACGATGCAGTCTGTTCAGGGGGACTCACCGGATTTGACGTCTCGTCAAATGGCCGTCTTAATGACGGTTTATCTTTCAGAGGGGCCGCACACTGTACGGTCATTGGCAAAGCATTTAAACGTCACAAAAGCTGTTATTTCCCGTGCCATAGACCGTCTGAGCCAATATGGTTATGTAGAGCGCGCGCCTGATATTCGGGATAAGCGCTCGGTGATTATGCGCCGCACGTCTGGGGGTATTAATTACCTACGGGATTTTGCGCGTCTTATTCAAACTGAATTTGCTTAGTTTCTTATCTGTTTGAGTTCTTCTTCAGGACTGATATTCAGGGTTTATGTCTGACCCGCGCATAACGCTTCCTACGCCCCATCCTAAAACTATGTTTCAAGGGCAAATTATAAGGCCCTCAACAACACTCTATGACAATAAATCTTTGCGATCAGGGCAGCAAACTGAACTCCTTTTTGGTCAACGTTTTTCCGTTCATGCGCAAAGTCGTCTATGGGTTTGGGGGCAAGCTTATCCTTTGGTGAAAAACAGCCAGAGAGCAGGTTATGTGGGCTATGTATCGCGAAAGGCGATTTCTCAGGCACTCACCTCTGCGACGCATACAGTGATAGCCTTGCGGGCCCCTGTTTTTTCTGCGGCAAATATAAAATCCCGCATTCGTATGGCTTTGCCCATGAATTCGCTTGTTCATGCGATAGAAGAAACAGATGATTTTATAAAACTATCGACAGAGCACTTCATACATAAGAAACATGTTCGCTCTCAGGCGGCGGCCATAGGAGAGGACTTTGTATCTGTAGCTCTGAAGTTTATTGGAGCGCCCTATGTTTGGGGCGGCACAGGCATGATGGGCGTCGATTGTTCGGGATTGGTGCAAATGGCATTCTGCGCCGCGGGAAAAGACGCTCCGCGAGATGCGGATATGCAAGAGGCTGCCTTGGGTGAAACGGTGGCGGGGGCCCTAAAGCGCGGGGATCTAATTTTTTGGCCAGGGCATGTCGGAATCATGACAGATAGCGAAACTTTATTGCACGCCAATGCTTTTCACATGGCGACAGCACAAGAACCGTATGCTGATGCCGTGGCCCGTATTGGGACCCCGCGTTCAATAAAGCGGCTGTAAATACCCCATAAAAAAAGGGCCTCAAATTGAGACCCTTTATAAGACTAAAAATATAAGCTTAGTGACCTTCTGGTGCCGGTGTGACGTCTTCTATCACGTCTTCCATTGTTTCGGCAGGGGCTTCCACAACGGGTTCAGCTGTTTCCATAACCACAGCGACAGGGCGCGCTTCTGGCGTACTATCATTAATGCGGAGATATTCGATAACGGCCGCGCGGTCTTCTGCTTTCTTTAAGCCGATAAAGGCCATTTTTGTCCCTTTAAGGTGTGCTGCAGGTTTTTTGAGGAAAGCGTCTAGTTCTTCGAAAGTCCAGTTATAGCCTGTAGAGGTCATAGCTGTTGAATAAGAGAAACCAGGATGTGTGCCCGTCGGATTTCCGACAACGCCCCATAGAGCTGGGCCTGTACCATTTGTGGCACCTTCTTCGACCTTGTGACAAGATTGGCATTTTTTAAAGACTTTAGCGCCTTGTTCTGCATCCATTGCCGCAACCCATTCTGGTTGAGGGAAGGGCAGATCAACCACGTCTTCGCTTGATGCCACTTCAATTGGGCCAACGGAATAGACAGGCACTTCAGGTGCATTGCTGTGCATCAGTTGATGCGGTAATTCTCTTAAAAACATGACGCCAAGCGCAGTGGCTAGTACAGCGGCGGCAATTTTATTAAAACCAAGTTCATCCATTGGACGATTTCCTTCTGGGGTCTGATTTTAGGCCTTCGAGTGGAAGACCGAATTTATTTTGTCGTCTTAATATAAACATATATCACGAAAGCAAATGGAAAACCTCTTGCGGCACACCGTCGCAAAGGGTTTAGGCCTATTTTTTAGCATTTTTTGCAGGGGCAAGCCGTGAACAGCAAAACTTGTGGTTCATTAATGAGAATCAGTCTCGGTTTTGCTCATTATTAGCGAAGCACATTTTTGATGACGTCTTGTTACTTCACGCCATTTGGCAGGAATGTGATTTGGTGGTGAATAGCTTTCAGGGTAAATAGGAAACATGAAATTATATGTCCTTATTACGGCTCTCTTGGGTCTTACACTTTTCACGCCAAGCTATGCGGCGGCGGATGAAAAACCGATTTATACGTCATGGCGCAATAATATCGCTGTGGGCGGCTATGACACGGTGAGTTTCTTTGTCGGTACGCCCCAGCTCGGCAAGTCTGAGTTTTCAGCCCAATATAAAGGGGCCACATGGCATTTTCAAACCGAAGCAAACCGGGATTTATTCCTTGCCAATCCTACGGCCTTTGCGCCGCAATATGGCGGATATTGTGCTTGGGCCATAGCGCGCGGAAAGCTGGCAAAAGGGAGTCCAAAACATTGGTATGTTGAAAATGGCCGCCTGTATTTGAACTTTAATGATCGTATTCGTGACAGATGGCTGGCCGATAAAGAGAGCTTTATTGAGATGGCGGATGAGCGCTGGCCTGATATTCTTGAATAATCTAACGGGGTTTTAAAACACGTTTTGTTGAGGCTGGGTGCCGCTCAAGCGATTTTCCCGTTCGAGTGGGGCGGAACTGTAAATCTCCGCCGCAATTTGGGCAATTATCTGAGACGCAGCTCTGACAAAATGTGCATTCGAAAGAGCAAATCTTTGCAATTGGGCTCGTGGCTGGCAAGTCACAGTCGCAAATTTCACAATTTGGCCGCATCTCTAGCATGATGTCTATTTTTTGACATTCACGGCGCAGTTATCGATGAGGCGTACCCCATCACAATGTGCAGCAATCAAAAGTCTTGCAGGTTTATTCAAAACTCCGCCTTCAAGTACTGTAAGAGAGTTTTTACTGCGAACCTGAACATAATCCACGCCGCTAAACCCGGCGTCTAGTAAGGCCTGAGCTGCGTCTTCTGCCGCGCGGTCTACATTGGCTCCGCGTTCCATACTCTCGGCGCAGTCAAACATAATGGTATTGAGTTGCCTTGCTTTTGCGAGGCTTTGCGCATTGAAATATTGATTTCGGGAGGACAAGGCCAAGCCATATTCATCACGGGCAATTGGGGCCCCTATAATGTGAATGGGCATGTCTAAATCTTCGACCAAACGGCGAATAGTGGCCAATTGCTGATAATCTTTTTCGCCGAAAATGGCCACATCAGGTTGAACGCGGTTAAAGAGTTTAGTCACAACCAAGGCTACGCCATCAAAAAATGTTGGTCTGTGATCGGTTTCAAGCCCTGTGGCGACGCCGCCCACTTTAATGGCTGTAGCATGGTGCGCATTATACATTGAGTTAGGCAAGGGAATGTAGATGAGGTCGACCCCTTCGGCGGCCAATTTTTCAGAATCAGCGGCCTCGGTACGGGGATAGGCTTCCAAATCTTCACCTGGGGCAAATTGTGTGGGATTGACAAAAATTGAGACAATAACTCGTTCGGCTTTTTTGCGGGCCAGACGTACTAATGATAAATGCCCTTCATGCAGAGCGCCCATTGTGGGGACAAAAGCTATACGGTCTCCTGAGCCACGCCATTCAGCAAGTTGCCCGCGTAATTCACGTTGTGTGCGGCTGATAATCGGCGTGGTTGTCATTAAGAATCCCGCATTAAAGACAGAAAGCTACTCCAAGCACTCAAATGCGATTTTATCAAGATAATTACGCTATAATGGAATAAAATACGTTAAGGGCGTGTTGGCGTATTGGCTGGAATCGAACGTAATTGCGCCCGTATATCAGGGACAGGTTCATGCACAATGCGGGTGTTTGTGGGTTGCCTTGTAACGGTGACAAAGGCTGGACTGTTCTCCATCACCTCAAAGCCGCGCTCGATCAAATCTTCCATATGGGAATTACGCGAGGCCCCGCTTGCGCCGCCCAAGACGACAGCAATAAGGCGTCGACCATCTCTCCGTGCAGAAACAATTAAGTTATATCCGCTTGCTCGTGTGTAACCTGTTTTGAAACCGTCAACATCATCACGTTCACGCAATAATTTATTCGTGTTCTTATAGGTGCGACCGCCATAATCGAAAGTCAGCAAACCAAAGTAATGATAATAGCGCTTATGATGCGTTAAAACGGCATTCGCCAATTTAGCCATGTCGCGCGCCGTTGTGACTTGTTCAGGATGCGGCAAGCCATTGGCTGTTTTAAAAGTCGTTTTCTGCATCCCTAAACTACGGGCTTTAGCGGTCATATGGACAGCAAATTGTTCTTCACTGCCGGCTAGGCGCTCGGCTAAGACAACAGCGGCATCATTTGCGCTACGGACAGCAATAGCACGAAGTAATGTGTCGACACTGACGGTTTGTCCACTGCGAAGCCCCAATTTGGTCGGGGGCGTACGGGCCGCAAGGGCAGAGACTTTGACTTTCTCATTAAGATGTAACTCTCCGGCTGCGAGGGCATCAAAGGCAAGATAAAGCGTCATCACTTTGGTCAGCGAAGCTGGGTATCGCAAGGCATCGATTTGGCGGGCGTGTACGACATCCAAATTGTCAGCATCGACGATGATAGAGGCATAACGCCCCGTAGGCGATGAAGCAGTATTTTGCGCATGCCCAAGGGGCGCGCTTAGAATTAAGACGAATGAAATTAAGACTGAAAAAATCAGAGGGCGCATAATAGCGGGATAGGCACCAAGCCTTACAACAGGGTTAACGCAAGGTTACTTTTTCGCCTTGACCTGTATTTAGATGCAGGCATAACTTTAAGATGTTGAGGCCAAGGGGGAGTTAAGAATGATGCATAAAAAAATGGCGATTTTCGCGATTTCTATGACGGCTTTATTGAGCGCTGCCTGCCAAGTCCAAAATGAAATCGAATTGAATGAAGACACGGTTAAAACACTGTCAGTAACGGGCGTTGGCGAAGTCGAAGTCATGCCTGACACATTTATTCTTTCTGGCGCCATCATTCAAAAAGATGATGATGCACAAATTGCGATGAATGCCCTCGCAGATATTGTCAATGCAATGCAAGAGGGTGTGAAAAACATCGAGGCGCTGTCGACGTCAGAGTTTAATTTTGCTTCGGTCAACACAATTGGGGTGAAAGACCCAGAATGTCTATTGTTTAACCAAGAGGCTGACCGCACAAATTCTACGCTTCGCCAAGGGGAAGCCCGTGTGAAAAAGCGTGTTTGCGAGGATATTGCACAGCAGGCTTCGCTCTCTTTCACTTTCACAGGTGGCCCGCCCGATGCCGCGGGGATTGCCTTGGCGCGTTTTTCCGAAGCTGGTGCTATTCGGTTGAAACTCGAAGGATATCGAATCAAGAATATCGATGAGATTGAATTACAGGCTGGTGAGTTAGCCGTTAAAAATGCTCGGCAGAAGGCCGACCGTCTTGCGGCGGCAGCAGGGGCTAATATTACCGGTGTGCTTGATTTGAACAATTACCGCGCGACCTATGACCAACGCAGTGTTGCGCCGCCTGTTATTAGTACGTCAGGGGCGGGGGAAAGCTCTCAACTGGTTGAAGGCGGAGACCCCGTCGCTGTTACTGATATCAACCTCAAAGCGGGTATGCAGGTTGTGTCTGCGGCCATTGCTCTGGACTTTACCTATGAGTAGCGGGCGCGTGAATAAGGGCCATATCTTTGGCGCTTTCATTGGCACTATCATTGGCTTGGGACTATTGGCGGCGTGTCAGCCTGTCCAAGATAAACGTATATTCATCGACCTTGGTGATGCGGAAGATTACGCGGATTGGCTAGAATATGAGCATGGCGATGAACAACCCAAGCCTTTTAAGGCAGACCCGCTTGTCGTCACTGGCCAAGGCAAAGTAAAGGCGATACCCGATATAGCGGTGATTACGGCGCGCATATCGTCAAAAAATAAAAATGAGTCAGTGGCTTTTGGCGCAGTGTCTGAAGTCGTCAATGCCGTTCAAAACACGCTGGATGGACGATCTGCGGAAACGGGTTTTACGGCGCTTTCTTCTTCCCCAGAATATGACGAAACTTGCCGAAATGAAAATCAAATAGCTTGGCAGCGACATAGAGAAATTGTGAATGACTTTTATTTCAACAAGCGGCTTGATGATAGGGGCGATACAAAAACGAAACGCCGTGCGCCCAAACCCCGTATAAAGCAGGCCGTTTGCGCGACTCAGACGATAGAGGTGAGTACAGATATGGTTATCCGCCTCAGTCCGCCAGATGATACAGGTGCGGTATTACAGGCTTTGTCACAAGCGGGTGTAGAGACGGCCACGCTCTATGGATATGATTTTTCTAATTATGACGCCCTTTACCAAGAAGCGGCAAGCCAAGCGGCGGCGCAGGCGCGTAAAAAAGCCGAGATGATCGCGCGGATTACTAAGGCAGAGCTGGGCGAAATTGTCGGGTTTAATATTGGCCGTCCCGCACGCACAGGCCGTTTCGGCCCTCAGCCTGCGATTGTGAATAGGGCGGGGCGCAATACAGGGGCTGAACCCTATGTCATGGATAGAGACGCGGCTGTCATGGCACCTGCAATTTCGCCCGTTCCAATGGCCGCTAAAAGGGTTCAAGACTATTCCGGCGGAGGCGCCTATGGCGGGCCAGAGGACGAAATTATTGTCACAGCAACAAGAATACCCGTTAAGCTAGACGCCTATCAAAGTCAGGTAGATGCGGTGTCTGTGGAAAATTTTAACCCAGTTTCGTCGAATAACGCGCTCAACCTCTCGCTCCTGTCAGGTCCGCAAACCATTACTGTCTCCGCCGTGCTTCAATATGATTATAAGACTGTCATAGACGGAACCGTGGTCGTTGAGGAGGATTAAGAGCGTTATCATCCCCAATTGTACGATTTATGCCTCTTTTAAATCTTGGCTCAGCCCTTACATTGACCCCAATGAAAACGCTGATTCCATATAATATTGACCTTTCTCCGCGCCTTGCAGGCGATAATGAGGAAGGAGACACAGGCGACGACACGCCTGAACGCGGTGTTGCCACCAAAGCGCGGCCCAAGACGAAAAAACCGTCTATGTATCGTGTTCTTTTGATGAATGACGATTACACACCAATGGAATTTGTTATCTCTATTCTGATGGGAATTTTTAAAAAGTCCTCAGAAGAGGCCACTCAAATCATGCTTAATGTCCATCAGACAGGTATCGGTACCTGCGGTGTGTACACATATGAAATTGCAGAGACAAAAGTCACACAGGTCATGGATGCTGCTAAGCGTAATCAACATCCGTTACAGTGTACTTTGGAAAAAGAGTAATTGTCGAAAGATTAATCACCTGCCTATATTTTGCAGTACCGACATATATACGCCTTGATTTTGGGCAATTCCTTCCCAAATCTGGTAGTCAGAAAGAAGGATAATTAAATGGCTTCATTTTCCCCTGTATTAGAGGACACCATCCACCGTGCTCTGACGTTGGCAACTGATCGTAAACACGAGCTGGCCACATTAGAGCATTTATTACTCGCTTTATTGGATGATAAAGACGCAGCTGCCGTCGTTACGGCGTGCGATGTCGATATTGATTCCCTTCGGGCCGATGTAACCCGTTATTTAGACGAAGATTTATCAACTTTGACGGTTGAGGATTTCGAAGAAGCGCGTCCGACCGCTGGTTTTCACCGCGTCATTCAGCGCGCCGTTATTCATGTACAATCATCTGGCCGCGAAGAGGTCACCGGCGCGAATGCGCTCGTCGCTTTATTCGCTGAGCGCGAGTCACATGCCGTGTACTTCCTGCAAGAGCGGGACATGACGCGCTATGACGCCGTAAACTATATTAGTCATGGTATTTCAAAGAACGGCGAAGCGAATGTCACCAAGCCAATATTAGGCACGGGCCAAGAGCTTGATGGCGATGAGGCTAAGCAAAAAGATCCATTGCAAGAATATACCGTCAACCTGAATCAAAAAGCCAAAGAGGGTGATATTGACCCGCTTATTGGCCGAGACGAAGAAGTCGAGCGTTGTATTATGGTGCTCTCGCGTCGTCGCAAAAATAACCCGCTTCTTGTGGGGGATCCAGGCGTCGGTAAAACGGCAATTGCCGAAGGTATTGCTCGGCGTATCGTAAACGAGAAAGTGCCTGACGTCCTTTTGGATGCAACGATCTATTCATTGGATATGGGCGCTTTATTGGCAGGTACGCGATATCGCGGTGATTTCGAGGAACGGTTAAAAGCTGTTGTCACGAAATTACAAGACACGCCTGGCGCGGTTCTATTTATCGATGAAATTCATACGATAATTGGTGCAGGTGCCACATCTGGCGGTGCTATGGATGCCTCTAATCTATTAAAGCCAGCCCTTCAGAGTGGGAAGCTGCGCTGTATGGGGTCGACTACCTATAAGGAATATCGCCAGCATTTTGAAAAGGATCGCGCGCTTTCAAGACGCTTCTTGAAAATTGATGTCAGCGAACCCACAGCCGAAGATGCGGTGAAAATCCTGCAAGGGTTAAAGACCTATTTTGAAGAGTTTCATGGCGTGAAATATACGGCAGCGGCTATACAAGGCGCGGTTGACCTCTCTGTGCGTCATATCACGGATCGAAAGCTTCCTGATAAAGCGATTGATATAATCGATGAAGCCGGCGCGCGTACAAAGCTGGTTGAAGAGAAAAAACGCCGTAAGAAAATCGATATCAAAGAGATTGAGGCCGTCATAGCAAAGATTGCCCGCATCCCACCGAAATCCATTTCACGGGATGATGAGAAAGCGCTTAAATCTCTGCCTATGGATTTAAAGCGCATGGTCTTTGGCCAAGACAAAGCCATTGAGCAAGTCGCCTCTGCGGTCAAACTTGCCCGTGCAGGACTTCGTGAACCCAATAAGCCAATTGGCTCATACCTTTTCGCGGGGCCTACTGGTGTGGGTAAAACTGAAGTCGCCAAGCAGCTGGCTATGACACAAGGTTTGGAATTACTCCGCTTTGATATGTCTGAATATATGGAGCGCCATACCGTGTCGCGCCTAATCGGCGCGCCTCCTGGCTATGTCGGGTATGATCAAGGCGGATTGCTGACAGATGCTGTGAATCAAAATCCGCATTCAGTCTTATTATTGGACGAAATTGAGAAAGCGCATCCCGATATTTACAACATTTTGCTGCAAGTCATGGATAATGGTTTCCTCACCGACGCGAATGGCCGCAAAGTCGATTTCCGCAATGTCATCATCATTATGACAACGAATGCGGGCGCGGCTGATGCAGCGAAAGCTGAGATCGGTTTTGGACGTGGAACAAAAAGTGACGAGCAAGACGCAGCTATTAAACGTCGTTTCACACCAGAGTTCCGAAACCGTTTAGATGCTGTCGTCTCATTTGCACCGCTCTCGCCAGAAGATATTGGCAAGGTTGTAGACAAATTCGTTATTCAGCTTGAAGCACAACTGGCGGATCGGAAGATCGAATTTGAACTGACAAAAGGCGCTAACCTATGGCTTGCGACAAAAGGCTATGACAAGCGTTATGGCGCGCGTCCTTTGGGCCGAACGATCCAAGAATATATCAAAAAGCCGCTCGCGGATGAGATTTTATTTGGCAAGCTAAAAACAGGCGGCCTCGTCAAAGTCGGTGTGGACAGAAAGAAAGAAAATCTTACTTTCAAAATTGTTCCACCTGCCAAGCAAAATATCGAGGGGCCGGGAAAGTCAAAGGGGTTGCCGTCCCCTGAGGGTAACCCAAAAGAAGACGCTTAGACTGATAAGGTTTAGCGCCGATATATACCTAAAGAATGACCCGGGGCGGAGACGCCTCGGGTCATTTTAATTAAAGGGGCAATATATTTAAAAACCAATAGCCGTATGACAGCGTAGCTTACTGCATTCTGTAATTAAAGCGCACTTAATCCGCGCACTTAATCAGGGACGGCTAGAATGATTTCGTCAGCCCCATGGCGAAAACATTCACACTGACTTTGGATGTACCCAAAACGCGGTCATTCGTAGGGCCAAGCTTGTCAAAGGCCGTGTCTTTGAAATTAAAGTGATTATATCCCACTGAAAGTTCAGCAAAATCCCACCCGGAATAGCTCGCGCCAACCGCAAAAATGTTTCGATCACTATCTGGAATGCGGGCCGTGGGGGCATCAATCTGGGACGGACTTTCATCAAAGGCATAACCCGCGCGGAGAGTCCAATTGTTGCTGACGGCGTAATCAACTCCTACTGCGTAACGATTGGAATTATCATAAAATAATTCTTCACCTGTCGGGGGCTGGGCGGGATTATCAAAATCAACATCTAGTGATTGGAGATCTGACCACTCAGTACGGTTGAAATTCGCCGAGAGCATAAGAGCCTCTGTTGCCTTCCATTGAAGGCCAAATTCTAAGACGCCGGGCAAAGGGAGACCCGCGCCCCATTGCGTGTCTATAAAAGCACCTGTGGCGGTTAAAGGCTGAGCCTGTGCAGGCACAGTAATTTCTGCGTCCCCTTCTAAACGGTGCTCTATGCCAGAGCGGTAATGCGCGCCGAGTGTTAAGTTGTCCGTTGGTGTGAAAGCGAGCCCAATATTATATCCAAAGCTAATATCGTCTCCGATTATCTCTAATTCTCCATCCGCTGATTGCGGCGTAAGGCCCAAGGCGCCGCAGCTGGTTGGGTTAAGCTGTGCAAAGCAGACAGCGCCGAAATCAATAGCGCTGGATAAATCTGCATGGGCATATTGTAGGCTGATGCCGCCGCCAATAGAGAGCGTATCGCTTAGGGCATAACCAAAAGAAGGGTTCACATTGATGGTTGTGAGAGCCGAGCCTAGGGCTTGGTAACGCTGAATATCACCCGCCTCATAGGTTGACGAAAGGCCATAAGGCGCGTTGACTGACAATCCAAAAGCGAGCTTTTCATTATAGGGATAAACAAGGGCAAAGGCAGGGACAGGGGCATTGTCGAAAAAATCACCGGGTTCATTGCCCAATGGCTGCCCTAACACATCCGTAGAGCCCAGGTCGACAAACTCACCTTTCCCATCAATATAGCTCAGCGTACTCGTAATTGTCAGGCGTTTAAATTGCGTCATGAGCGCAGGGTTTCCATAGGCGATAGAGGCGTCCTGCGTTTGTGTGACGCGGCCAGAATTCGCTCGCCCTAGGTCAATGGCGGAGTTCTCATTAATTTGAAAACTACCGGCATGCGCTGTTGTGGGCATGGTCATAGTCGCCATAAAGGCGGCCACAGTAAATCCACTGATATATTGGCAACGCATCATTATTTTTGGTTTGTTGAACATTGTGCCCAAAATCCTCGTTTCAATTTGGTTTTGTGTTTTTGAAGTTTTTAAGTGTGAGCGCGTCAAGATTAGCAAGCACCTCTAAGGCATGATCCTTACCCGCTTGGAAGGCCTCATCATACTTACTCCAATCTAATAGAGTAATACCGCTGGTCGGGGGTTGAAATAAGATATCAACATGTTCGCGTAATTCTTTTTGTCGAGCAATGGATGTCACAACTGTCGCTGCGAGCAAGGTGGCAGGCAATGGCGGCAAACGATAACGCCGTTTCTTTTTCGGTCGGAAACGGTCTCGAAGCGCGGCTAACGAACTCGGCGCTTGCTCCATTTCATGTTTGAAAATTTTATCGGATAAAAGGTCGACGCCAATAATATAGCGTGCCCCCAATTGGCGCATATGGTCGATAGGGAAGTTATTAAAACTGCCGCCATCATAAATTAATTCGCCGTCAATCAGGGTCGGCGGCATGACGCCGGGGATTGAGGCACTGGCAACAACATTGGTCGACATTTTTCCGCGCGTCAGAACCTGTTCTTTATGCGTTGTGAAATTGGAAGCGATAACAAAGAATGTTTTCCAGCTATCTTCCATATCCATATTTTCATAGCCGTTATCTTTGATATTTTGTTCCATAGCGGCATGGGCGCGTTGGCCTTTAATCAAGGAAAGATAGGGGATTTTATTATAGTCAGAAGTGATATCGCCAAAAGGAGAGTTTAAGAAAATGTCGCGTGTGCGCTCTTCAATTTTTGCGCCGTGAACATCCATTGCGGCGAAGGACCCCATAATAGCGCCAGCACTTGTGCCGCCGACAAAATCAAACACTAACCCGGCTTCATCAAGAGCGGCCAGCGTGCCTAAATGTGTCAAACCTCTGGCACCGCCGCCAGCTAATACGAGGCCAATCGCGCGGCCTGAGAGAATGCGGCTAAGGCGTTCATAATCTGGGCGATGATTGCGGCGAATATGAATGTGACGCGAAACACTTCGGTCATCAAGCCATTTGGCCGTGTCTTTGGGGGATTTCGTGCCTTCGGGGTGTATTAAGACCAAGGTGGTTTGGACGCGGAGGTTTTTATGGGCTGCTAGAAGCTCTTTCTCAAGTTCTGTGATGTTCGGATTGGCTGTCGCGTCTGCTATTAATACAACTTCATCGGAATGGTGAATGGCCGTTTGTGGCCAAGCGCTGTCATTCGAATCCGCTATCATATAAAGACTATCAAATTTCAGCTCTAAATCACTAATGCCCAGCGAGACTGTACCGCGCGGGAAGGCGATATCTGGCTTATCTAATGGCCCGAAGGTTTCAGTGATAAAGCCATTATCAATCAGGCAAACATCATCACCTTTTTGTCCACGTATTTCCGCGAGTAATTCTGTTAGACTATCTACATCCACGCCGTCCGTAATGGGTAAAAAAGTGATGTTAACGGGAATGGTTGGGGGGTTCTGAAGGTTATTAGTTTCTTCGAAGCGCTCAATAATCTGGCGTGTAACCTTTATGGCCACATGTGGTTTTTTCTTAATGGCTTTTTCTAAAACTTCGCGAGTGATTTTGACCGCTACGCTATCACGAATGGCAATCACATCAGCGCTACGAGGTTTTCCAGTGAAGAGGGCTAATTCGCCAATTGTTTCGCCCCGCCCAATTTCTCCCAATATCACTGTGCCTGTCGGCGTGTTTTTTAAAGCGCGTAAATGACCCGTCAGAAGGAAGTAAACCTCGCTTGTTTGATCGCCTTCTTTCACGAGGTATTCCCCCGTGCTGAGTTCGGTATATTCTGCGTTTTTTTCTATGAAGCTGTGAAATTCAGGATCATCTACGCCAAAATGCCGAGAAAGACACGCATCAAGCAACGCACGCAAAGAGGCTGTTGCTTTAATTTCAATCGACATAAACTTACCCCAACCGATTTAGGTCTTGCACTAAACCTAAGAAATATAGGGGTCAGTGTATAGGGTTGAAATTGAAATGGCTTTATACCGCTTTGAATTCCGTCTGGTCGTCAGTTTGATTTTTTAAGCCCAAATCTCTGAATGAGGCGATGCTAAGGCCGCCCCATTTGGAATATCAGACAAGCGCATCGTTTAAGAGGTCGGCTAAGGTTCTTACATCCGTGTCTGGGGTATAACCATGAACTGAGAACCGGAAACCGTCCTGTCTTTCATCATAGCGTATAGCGTTTAATTCTAGCGCTTTGCGAAGGGGGGGGCGGTCTTGCGGGTTAATAACTAAGGTGGCCCCGCGTTTTTCCGGGTCTGTTGGAGAAATCATTACCGCATTTGGTAAAGAGCGCGTGAGATGATTTAGGTGGTTTTGTATAGTCTCATATACAGTTTTTTGCCCAATTTCCTGCCAGAGTGTCAGCGCTGCATTCGCCGCGACTATGGGTAATGGGGAGGGCGTACCGCCGAAAAATCGCATTGCGTCATTGGCATAACGGAAGCTCTCTATATTCATTTCGAACGGATTTTCATGAGAAAACCAACCCACATCAATTGGTTCGCACTGCGTTATCATCGTCTCTGATGCATAGAGGAAGCAGGCGCCAGGCCCTGCACAAAGGAATTTCACGCCAGACCCCATAGCGAAATCACAATTCCATTCTGCAAGGGGAGTGGCCACTGCGCCAATGGATTGCGCAATGTCGACAATGGAAATGGCATTCACTTTTTTGGCCAAGGTACAAATGGATTTGACAGGCAGAAGGTGAGAAGTGTTCGATAGGGCATGAGTAATGTGAACAATTGACGTGTCGCTGTCTATTGCATCAGCCCACCCAGAGATATCAGTGGGGTCTCCTTCAACGAATTTCAGCGTAAACCCGCTCCGCTCCGCCTGTTTTAAAACAAAACCAATTGTTGGGAAATCCTGCTTTGAGAGGACGATTGTACCCTTTTTATAAGCAGACGGTAAGCTGTATAGGATTTTCGTTAAAGCGCTGGATATATTTGTTTGAGGGCAAATATTCGCCGCTTTTGTGCCGAGTAGATAACCAAGCTTGTTTCGGAAGTTTTCCAATAAAGGCATCCATTCTGTCCAGCTTTCCCCGCTTTGCCAAGGAGAGAAAAAAGCGTCAGTCACTCGGCTTTGTGTTGTCTTTGGCAAGCAGCCAACGCTGTGAGATAGAAAGTAATTATTCGGTACGTGGAAATAGGATTGAATATCCATAGTCTTAAGGCTTTGCTTTGGGGTCGAGCTTTGTGCGTACCTTGCCATAGGTTCCGCCCCAACGGTCTGTCATATCAGCGCGTACTTGCCATAGTTCAGGGAAGAATTTTTGGCGTAATCCCGTGTTGAGAATTTCAACGGGACGCCCCTTAAGGGAGTTTGCGGCAACCCCTATCGAACGATAAATCAATTGCATATGAGAATGTCGGAACTTTTGAAATTGTTCGTCAAATTCAGCCAAGGCTTCGGCAATCATATAGGCATCATCATGGCTGTATTCGCTATCATATATTTGCTCTAACGTCCGCTGTCCGCCCTCTAAATAAATGGCTTTGAATGTCTGCCAAAGATCCGTTGGCATATCGAGTAAGACACGAAACCCTGGGCTTTCTTGGCCGCTCCCATTACCTAGTAAAAGTCGAATCTCTTGATAGTCTTTAGGCGACATTGTTTCGAGTAAGACTAATTGTTGCGTCATCATTTCTTGGCAGAGCTGCACCCGACGAAACAAGGTTAGTGCTTTGAAACTATTACGTGCCTGCATTTCATCATCAATATCAAGCAGGGTTGTTGCCATGAGCTTCATCCAAAGCTCTTCGACTTGATGAACAATCATGAATTGGAGCTCATCTGGATTACAGAGCTCTTCAGGTTCTTTCTGACAAGAGAGTAAGCTCTCTGTATTCAGATAAATTTCATAATCTAGCTGGCCTGCGCCGCGCATCATTTTTTGGTATTTTTGTCTATCCATTGTCTAACGTCCTTGTCTTAGTCACTTTATTTGGGATTAATTAAGGTGAAGACGCGCGTTAGTTATGGCCAGTGAGCCAATCTCGCAGAACATGTTCTGCTAATGCTATGGAATGAGCTGTCATGGTGAGTCGATATCCTTTTTTACAGGCCTTGTAAATCATGTGCTTTTTTAGAGGTTCTCACCACACAGCCACAGGGCAAGACTTGACATAAAGCCTATCTGGGCTATGCCGCGCGGACATTAACCAGACGCTGTAGACCGTTTATCTGCTTCGCGTCCTAAGGGCCTAGATAACAGGCTAAGGAGTATAAAATGCACGCTTATCGTAGCCACACATGCGGCGAACTTCGCGGAAGCCATGTCGGCGAAACCGTAAAACTCTCAGGCTGGGTTCACCGCAAACGTGAACATGCCAATGCGCTATTCATCGACCTTCGTGATCATTATGGTATCACCCAAGTCGTGGTTTATCCTATCGCCGAATTTTACGAAGCGGCTAAACGCTGCCCATCTGAATCTGTCATCACGATTACAGGCGAAGTTTTGGCGCGCGACAGCGAAGCGGTAAACAAAGAAATTCCAACTGGCGAAGTCGAAATTCGCGTTGATACGTTCAATATAGAAAGCCAAGCTGATAGCTTGCCTTTGCCTGTTTTCGGTGAGCAAGATTATCCTGAGGATATTCGTCTCAAGCACCGTTATTTAGACCTTCGCCGCGAGACTCTGCATAAAAATATCATCATGCGTGGACAGGTGATTAATTCGCTACGTCGCCGTATGATTGAGCAAGGTTTCACAGAGTTTCAAACGCCAATTTTGACGGCGTCTTCACCAGAGGGCGCGCGTGACTTCCTTGTTCCATCTCGTCTGAATCCGGGTAAGTTTTACGCGCTTCCACAAGCCCCGCAGCAGTTTAAGCAGCTTATCATGGTGGCGGGCTTTGACCGTTATTTCCAAATCGCGCCTTGTTTCCGCGACGAGGATGCACGCGCAGACCGTTCACCGGGTGAGTTTTATCAGCTTGATGTTGAAATGAGTTTTGTCACTCAAGAGGACGTTTTCCAAGCTATCGAGCCTGTTATGGCTGGCGTGTTCGAAGAATTTGCCGATGGCCGCAAAGTACAAACACCATTCCCACGTATTCCTTATAAGGAATCAATGGAAAAATATGGTTCTGACAAACCAGATCTTCGTATTCCTTTTGAACTGACGGATGTTTCAGAATTCTTTACTGACGAGTCCAAGACGGGCTTTGGCATTTTTGCGAAAATCACTAAGGGCGGCGGGAAAGTTATCGCGATCCCTGCGCCGCAGGCCGCTGCGAACCAGTCGCGTAAATTCTTTGATAATATGGATAAATGGGCGAAGAAAGAAATGCAGATGCCAGGTCTCGGCTATGCTCGATTAAAAGAAGCAGAGGGCGGGGGTGTTGATTCTCAAGACCCCGTCTTGAAGAATTTCGAACCTGCACATCTTTCTGCCTTGCTAGAAAAAATGGGACTTGGTGCTGGCGACGGTATTTTCTTCTCTGCGGGTAAAAAAGACGCGGCCTATAAATTGGCTGGCGCGGCCCGTAACAAAGTTGCTGCTGACCTCGACCTGATTGATGAATCTGAAGGCTTTAAATTTTGCTGGATTGTCGACTTCCCAATGTATGAATGGGACGAAGATAATAAGAAGGTCGATTTCTCGCATAATCCATTCTCTATGCCGCAAGGCGGGATGGAAGTGCTTGAAGCTGCGGATACGGTCGAAAAACAGCTCGATATTCTGGCCTATCAATATGATATCGTCTGTAACGGCGTAGAGCTCTCATCCGGGGCTATTCGTAACCATAAACCTGATATCATGTATAAAGCCTTTGAGATGGCAGGCTATGGTCCAGAAGTGGTCGAGGACAAATTCGCCGGCATGATTAACGCGTTTAAATATGGCGCGCCGCCTCATGGTGGTATCGCGCCCGGTGTCGACCGCATTGTAATGTTGCTTGCTGGCGTAAACACTATTCGCGACGTCATCTTGTTCCCCATGAACGGTCAAGCTCAGGACCTAATGATGAACGCCCCAGGTGAAGCCGATAACGCGCAGCTGAAGGAATTAAACTTGAAGCTTGTTCCTGTTGTTGATCAAAAATAGAGCGACCCGTCACTCGATAATAAAAAAGCCGCTAAAGAGCGGCTTTTTTTATATATGATTTTCGGTTTATTTTTCTAATGCATCCTTGGACTGCACCAAATCAGAGTGAATGCTTTGGAGTTTACGCTTCATAGGTCGATTGTTTGGCGGCGTTGCATCAAGGAGAAGTTCTACATCCCGAATGGCGCGATCAAGTCTACGCGCAATATGCGCCATTTTTGGTGTCATATCATCGTGATTATGATCGATTTGGCTATGTGCCGCCGTCACGCAATAAGGGATAGATAGGCCATCGGGTAATTCTGTCATCGCATTACCGCAGGCTAGGTCAAGTTGCGATTGTTTCAAGCCTTGAACATTTGACATTTTTGCATCGGAAAAATCTGTGCCTTTCAAGCTCGCATCCGTAAGCGTGGCAAAACCAAAGCTAACATCTTTGAATGAGGCCTCATCAAGAACAGCTTCGCGAAGGTTCACATGATAGAGCTGCGCGTCGCTGAAATTTGATCCTGTAAAATTGACAGACGGGGCTTTTACTGACGTCAAATTAGAGGCCGTGAAATCATTCCCCTCGAAATGGGCGCGAGAAAGGTCTGCGCGGAGTAAATTTGCTGAACGCAGAATAGAATTTGTGACCTTTGCTTCGGTCATGGTCGCATCTTCTAGGACTGCAGACTCCATCATCACCTTGTCGCCATGAACTCGGTAAAGCAGCGCTTTTCGAAAGTGAGCGCCAGTTAAGTTTGAACCATCAATTTGTCCGCCGGACAGGTTAGAATTATTAAACAAAGCCCCTGCAAAATTTGAATCTTTCAGTTTTACACCGTTCATACGCTTATTGGACAGGTCACATTGTGCGCATTCTCCAGATGAAGCGTGGATTCGGGATTCAACCCGAATTTGAGCCTGTGATGTTGGCGCAAAGAGCGCAAAGGCGGCAAAAGCCGCCAAAGATGTCATCGGAATATGTTTCATGTCTCTGTTATAGGCTTGGTCATGGGCAAGGTAGAGTAAAAATTTTGTAAGGTTCTGTAGAATCATTCATTTTGTGGTATAGAAAGCACAATTTTGACCCGAAGAATATCTAGAACATATTTCGGTCACATCTCGGCTTTACCTCTGGCCGTGTCAGGGGCATAAGCCTTTAAAATGTTCGGGTCATTTGTGACCTCGACACAACAATATATGGGCGGTTTATGTCTTTTATTAAGCGCATTTTTACATGGTGGAACGGCTCCACATTCGGCACGAATCTAGAAATCGGTCGCCGAGGCACAAAAATTGCTGAAGATGCTTATGGCAATACCTATTATGAAGAGAAAAAAGCAACCTATGAAGGGCGTAAGCGCCGCTGGGTGACTTATGACGGTTATGCTGATGCTTCTCGCATTCCTCCAGGGTGGCAGGGTTGGCTTAATCACACGAGTGAATTACCTCCGACAGAAGACGGTTATGTTCCCCATGCTTGGGAAAAGGACCATGTGCCTAATCTAACGGGTACGGTTCATGCCTATAAACCCAAGGGTAGCTTAGATCGTGGCGGCGTTCGCGATAAAGTGGCAGCCGATTACGAAGCGTGGACACCTGATGCTTAAAGCGTTTTCGCTTTCACTCTTAGCTTTCACATTTTCTGTGCCCGTCTCGGCACAGATTGGGGATAGCCAATCCACTCAAACCCGCCGTAATCTCGTCGGGACCTCTGTCGTTTTGCGGACTTTGGATAAGGTGACGGCTACCACTCAGGATTATACTGTGAAAATAGGAGAAACTCTTACCTACGGTAGTCTGACGATTACAGCGCAGCATTGCGAAAAGAAACCACCAGAAGAAATTCCTGAAACCTATGCCTTTTTGCAAATTAAAGATGCGCGCCTTAATGGTAAGGGCGAGACGGCCGATATAGATCAAACCGTTTTTTCAGGTTGGATGTTCGCGTCAAAACCCGCTATAAGCGCTCTCGACCATCGTGTTTATGATGTCTGGGTTATTGATTGCAGAGTGCCCAAAGCCAGAACGGAAACATCAGAGTTACGTCGATAATCTCTATTCGTCAGTTATCTCAAACACATGTAATAATGTGCGTTGCCGGCCAGAAAAATTATCATCGGAAATAATATATATAAGACGTTGCCCCTCTGGGGTTGTTACTTCCGTAATGCCTTCAAAATTATCCACGGCCAGTGGGGGTTGTAACGTAAATTCCGTTTGACCTTTGTCGACTTGGATAATGTTTCGATTGCCCGTTTTAGGGTCATATGTCCGAAGAAGAGCCGCTGATTTAGACAAGCCAACCAGAGAGTAGGGTTCGTCGACGGGTTTGAAGCTAATCGAATTTTTTGGGAGTTTGTCCGTATTCGCCAAGGCTGACAAAGCTATTGTCACAATGGGCGCTTTGCCCTCTAATTCAAATTCGAAACCAGAAATCAAATGGCCATCCGTACTTATATCCAATGCTTCTGCGCCGCTATTATTTGGTATTTTTTTGCCAGAAATCTTGCGGGGAAAGTCTAGGATTTTAATACCCCGCGCGGCAGATTTACAGCCAAAAAAGTCATAGGCTAGGACGCGGTGGTCGCGTTCGAAACTAATAAAAACAAGTCCGTCATGATAGACAAGGCCTTCAGAATCCGAATCCATCTTTCGCCCAACTTGCTGACCGCGATGATCTAAGAGAGGCGTCATAGCCCCGCGGCCATTTGGGGCGTTATCTGTTAGCCCAATAACAAAAATCGTTCCTTGGTCAGAAACAGCCATTAAGTCTCCATTGGGGAGACGATCTATGCCAGACAGCCCGCCAAAACGAGAGTCTGGCGCCGTTAAATGCCATCCATTAAGAAATTTCACATTATGCGGTAATGTAGCTTTTATCTCGGCTTCATCGCCCAAGGCTACAGGTGTTGCCGTTATGTCTAGGGATGCGAACGGAAAAGAGTCTGACTTTTTAGCGCAAGATTTTTGCTTTATTTGGTCAAGGTATTCAGCCGTGTCATCTGCGACCACGGGGTGCGTGCTGATTATGAGCGCCGTCATAGATATTGAAAGCATTTTCAAAATGCGGAGTGGCATATTGTCCTCTAGGCAGAAAATTATGTGTTGTGACTGGCAATGACTTGGTTGAATTCATGCATTAATTCAGCCTTGCGTTCAGCTGTTAAATAAGCGCCGTCAAATCCATTTTTTACGAGCGTTACTATATCGTCTTTTGTTAAGTGTAGTGCCTCTGCTGTTCGCAAGTAATTATCATTTAAATACCCTCCAAAATAGGATGGGTCGTCTGAATTCACAGTTGCTTTTAGTCCTTTATTGAGCATGGTTTTCAAGGGATGATTTTTAAGGTCATCAACCACACATAGTTTTAGATTAGAAAGCGGACAGACAGTTAAATATTTATTTTCAGCCACAAGGCGTTCAACTAAGGCATCGTCCTCTAGGGCGCGGTTCCCATGGTCAATGCGGTCAACCTTCAAAAGGTCAAGGGCTTCATAGACATATTCTGGCGGGCCTTCTTCTCCTGCGTGAGCAAAACTCTTAAGGCCTTTTTCGCGGGCCTTAGCGTAGACACGTTCAAACTTTGAGGGTGGGTGGCCGAGTTCAGATGAGTCCAGTCCCACAGCTAAAATTCTATCAATATAAGGCTCTGCCTGCTCCAGAGTTTCAAAAGCCTCTTCTTCTGAAAGATGACGAAGGAATGAAAGAATGAGGTGAGAAGAAATGCCAAAGTCTTTCTTGCCTTGTTCGAGCCCATCAAAAATACCTTCAATGGCATCTGAAAATGCAACGCCGCGTTCTGTATGACCTTGCGGATCGAAAAAAATCTCAACATGGCGGCAATTATCTGCATGAACTCGTTTTAGGTAGGCATAAGTCAAATCATGAAAGTCTTGCTTCGTCAGCAAAACAGACATGCCTTGATAATAAATATCTAAAAATTCTTGCAGATTATTAAAACGATAGGCGGCCCGAATATCTTCAACGC
This sequence comes from Litorimonas taeanensis, assembly GCF_003634015.1. Taxonomy (NCBI): domain Bacteria; kingdom Pseudomonadati; phylum Pseudomonadota; class Alphaproteobacteria; order Maricaulales; family Robiginitomaculaceae; genus Litorimonas; species Litorimonas taeanensis. Next base: position 1,497,956 of record NZ_RBII01000001.1, on the reverse strand, counting down.
TGTCATAAGGCAGGGCTACATTGTTTCTTGCCGCCAATTCAAACATCTGTTCGGGTTCAAGACTACCCTCAATGTGTAAATGAAGCTCGGCTTTAGGTAAGGCGCGAATGAGGGAGGGGAGGTCTGTCATAGGCTCGAACTATCGTATTTAAGCCCAAAAACCAAGAGAGGACTGACAAACGCATCAGCTCGTTTTAATTCACGCTAGATGATGTCAGGGCCGGTGAAACGCTTTCAGGTACATTGGATGGCAGCGGCATAAAGTCTCGGCCCAGAACCCGTGTTTCAAGTAAGCCGCGCTTTTCTAAGTATGGCACGAGTTGGTCGAGATAATCTGTTTGAATGAACTGAGAACCCGCCCGAATTGCATCGTCAAAGCCCATTATGTTGTCATATGGGCCCATCACATTTGAAAAAAGCCGTACGCCTTGACGGCGGATGACAGCCGCCGCTTTGGGAGAAAAAGATAAGCGTCGCAGACCCATAATATTGATAGGGTGATGTTGGGTCCATTCTACAGTCCTTTGCTCTGACAGGTAATGCGGACGAAAAGCGAAATTTTTACTCAGTGATTTGAGCATATCGAAATGCTGACGACGAGAGAATATGGTTACAAGCGGCGCATCGTCTTGCATAAATCCTTCGGAAATAAGGATATCCTCTAATATAGCCGCAGAGTTTTTAGGGCCGCCCTTAAAATCTATATCGACAGCAAAGCGACCTTTGACATTTCTGAGGGCCTCGCGAAGGGTCGGAATGGTCTCACCTTCAAATTGTGAGCCCTTTATTGAGGTAATTTTCAGGGCTTTAATCTCTGCAAGGGTAAGATCTTTGACTCGGCCGGTACCATTAGTGGTGCGTTCGACCTTTTTGTCATGAATGATAATGAAATGACCGTCCTTTGTGCAGCGGACATCAAATTCAATCGCCCGCGCGCCCATATGATAGGCGGTTTCATGCGCTGAAATCGTATTTTCAGGTGCGAAATGTTTTGCTCCGCGATGACCGACAGCCACTATTTTTTGAGGGTGAAACACTTGCCATGCACCCTTTGGCCCCAGACGTTTAGAGGCGTCTTGCCAGTCTTCCTCGGAAAATCTGTGAAGATTGGGGGCGGCATTTATATTCCACCCTGCGGCTTCCATTAACATTATAAACGATGTCGTGCTGCGGGATAAACTCATCGTTTAGATCCTTTCAAAATGTCACCAGATGAAAATAGCTGTATGGTGATTTCAGTGCCGGTTTCAGGAACCGTGAAAGCACTTTCGGAGTAATCCGGTGCTTTAAGGCCGAAGGGTGGATTATTTGACATGCCAAAGCGTTCTTTGGGAATTTTCAAAAGCCCTTTATCGAATTTATGATTGTCGTTTTCATCATGGTATATACCTACGGCATATTCGCCGGGCGATGGTAAGGGGAGGCAGAAATATGTACGACCTGCTTGGGCTGTGGCGCGTATTCTGAGGACAACCTTGTCTGAATTCAAAAAATTCTCTTCATTGTCATCGTGAAGGTCGGCCACAATAAACCCTTTTGAATTTTCAACATTTTCTATGGTAATTGCAAGGTCAGGTTTGCTCGGCTCGCAGGGTTGCGGGTCGATTATAATGGGAACCCCTTTTTCTATCATTGTGTATCGCGGGCTAAGATCACGCGGGTAAATTGGAGGAGGTGGTGGCTGAATATTAAGGACGCTTGGTGCTGTAACGGAAGGCGCAACTGGGGAAGGCGTAATTGGGAGCGGCGGCGTTTTTGGTTTATTTATGCGTTCAATTGTTTCTGCGTCATACAAAATGACTTCGAGTTCTGAGTAAGCTTTCCCGTTAAATTGAGCAAATGCCGTCCTCGATCCAGTCGCAATTGCTAAGCAGACAATAATGGCGGTAAGAATCCGTTTCATAAGGCCGACCCCAGAGGTTGAAGGCGTTTTCTTTGAAAGTGTTTTTGGTAGAATTCTAACAGGATTGGTAAAACAAACCCTGTAGTAATCAAGCAGGCAAGGAAGCCGATAATAGCCAATAAGGCGAGGGAACGCAGTCCCGCCATTGACGCGGTAATCATACCCCCAAACCCGATAAGGGTGGTTAGCGTCGTTAAGACTGAGGCTCTTCCCGTAGTCGACATAATGCCTAAAATATCTGCGTCAGGGCCTTCACTCTCAAAGCGGTGGAAAATGTGAATACCGTTATCAACGGATATACCGATGAGCGATGGTAAAATTACCATATTCATAATGGACAAAGCGGGGCCGAATGCCCCCATTATCGCCACAGTTGCAGCAAGGCCAATCAAGGTTGGGGCCAAGACGATAAGAGTCGCCCAAAAATTTCTTAGAAAGATAAAAACCACAAAACTCGTTGTTACACTCACGAGTAAAATAGCTTTTATGGCATCGGCTTTCATGAGGCCAAGCATTTCCACTAAAATGAAACTCTCGGAAGCGGCATAATGATTTTGACCATCTATCGTGAATTGCGCGACATCATCCGAGAAAGCTTTGGCATTTCGCGCGTCGTCAAGATTTACGGCATTATCAACATAAACAAGATAGTCTGTATCTCTATCTTCAAAATCATTTTGTTGAGATCCCGTAGACTGCCCTAAATAGGTACGTCGTAGCCCCGGCGGTAAGTCAGCAATGTTTAAGGCTTCTATTGTTAAAAATTTCAAACTAGATTCATATGTTTCCGGATCGAAAACGCGTAAATTATAGGCGCTTTTGGCAAGACGTTTAATTATCGCAAGCCGTTCTAATTGGCTGGCTTTGTTAGGGATGAAATCAATTAAGCTAGAAACAGATTTTATCGTCGGGCTTGCGTCATCTTCTTTTATCTTATGTTTGAAATATTCATCAATTTTTACGAGGTCGTCGTAGTTTTCTGCCACTATAATGGCCCGTGAATTGCCTGTTCTTATCACTTTTTGTATTTGTTCGGTAGCGGTGACATGTCGTGCTGGCATTTGTGCTTCGAGCTTTTTTGTATCTGTTTCAAACTTGATTTTGGGGGCGAAATAGGCCGCTGAAACAGCCGTGATTATGACAGCGGTTAAAATTGGCAGGCGGTAACGTAATGGATTAAAGCCCCATCGATACCGAAATAACTTTTGTTTTTTTGATCTAGGATTAATTGTCCAACCTATCCTATCCGCGAGAACAATAAGGGCAGGTTGAAGCGTGTACATGGATAGGCAGATTATAAGTATGCCTATGCCGGCAATAATTCCAAATTCTGAAAAGGCTCTAAACTCTGTGAAGATTAGGGCAAAAAATGCGAGCGCTGTGGTCGTAGCCGCAAGCAATGACGCCGCACCTGTATCATGAATAATGATTTGGACCGCTCTCTCTTGGGAGTGACCTTTACGTCGTTCTTCTTGGTACCGGCTGAAGTTGTGTATGGCAAAATCAATGCCTAAACCAAAAAGGATAAGCGTAAGAAAAACCGTAATAAGGTTTAAATTTCCAATAATGATGGCCGTTAATCCCAAAGTGATAATGATTCCGCAGCCAAGCGGTATCAATATAATGGGAATGGCCATGAAGCTTCGATAGGCAAATAAGAGCATCAAAATGATGAGGCCAATAGCGCTTATAAGTCCGTATTTTAAATCACGGGTGATCGATTCAAATTGAGCGACTTGGCTTGCAATACGTCCGCCAACCCCTAGCGCAACTTTATCCTCTGGGGTTGTATTAAGCCTGTCAATTAAACGGTAGCTATCATCGACCATACGCTTTGCATCCAATAGCGAATCTTGCCCTGCTTTGGGCCAAACGATAAGGACGCCCGTTAACCCATCGTCAGACGTAAAATATCGTTTGCTATTAGATTTAGATGTATCTGTTATGCTCTTAAAGGCCTCTAGCATGTCAGGGTCTATCTGAGATGTAGACTCTCCCGTTAGGCCGGCTCCGCGTTCTGTGTAACGGACTGAGGCTCCGAAAAAAGCACCAATGTTTTTCGCAATAAGTGTGGGGTAGGCCTGATTGATTTCGGCCTCTAACTCTAGCAATTCTTCAAGGCTGAGATAGAGTAATTTATGATTTTCAAGGACCTCAATGTCCTCATAATATTGACTGGAGCCGACCCAATCATAGGTATCGATTTGCTTTTTAATGGCACCTAATTGCGCCAAAACTGCGTCAGGGCTGTTTGCATTGGCGACAATTTGAATGGCAGCAAAGCTCCCAGTTTTTTCAAGCGCCTTATTCAAGGTCCGAACGCTCCTTGCACCTTCAGGCATGAGGGCGTTGATTTGGGTGGAAACATTGAGGGTTTTCATATGCTGAAAAGCCAGCATTGTTATTATTAGGCTCGCCATACAAATAAGACCTGCACGGCGAGAAATACAGCCAGCCCAACGGGTGGCGGCCTTATTTAGTACCGTCCATTTCATTCGGCTGCAGCGTGCTCTGCCAATGGATAGTGCGGCCGAGATTCACGCGATTTAGATTTAACATCAGAGGTTAAAAGAAAAGCCGCAAATTGAACTATCTGATTCATGGCTGCCGCGGCAACTAACATAGCCGTTACAGTGTTGCCATCACCATTCAAAAACCCTGAAAGGAGCAAGGCGACGCTGAGGAACATAAGGTCACCATTTATAGGGACGCGTTTAACCAAGGTTTGAACGGCTAAAAACATAACCCAAAATGATATCTCTTCAGATGGCAAAGCACTCTTCCATTGCGCAATCTGCAGAGCGGCTAATATAATGATGCGCACGCCATGTATGGCCGCAACGCGCCAGATTTCGCGAAATGCCCGTTTCATAAATTTTCTGAAAAAGACGATAGATACTAAATAGAGCAAGCAGCAAAAAGCACCAAAAACACCATTGAGTATTGGCGAGAGATTCCAAATTTCATTCAGGATATCGCTTCTTCCGACCCACCACACACAAAGAATAAGAACAAGAGTCCATGTGTTAGAAACTAAGGCCGAGATAAGCGTGTTATCTTTTATGGCAATTAGGGCCTTACGCGTATCATGGCCAGGTAGGGCCGCCAATTTAGGGCATAGATAGGTTTCGCCCGCATAGCTCACAATGGCTTCATTAAAAACTTGCTTGCGGGAAAAAACCTTTATCCCTTCGGGGATATTGTGGCCAGTCATGATGAAATAATTAATTTTATCTACGATTGGCATGACCATGAACATCAGAACCGATATCAAGTAAAATAAAACCGATGTGGGGCGCGATTCATATAGGCTGTTCCAACCAATTTTACTCAGCCTATAGATTAGAAATGTCAAAATGGCGGCGAGTGCAAGCCAGCGTATTATTGATAAGGCTTGTTTAAGGCGCTTATCGCCCATCTTTTGCTTATCAATAAGGCGCGTAAAAAAAGCTCTGAAACCCTGTAGAGGGGTGTTCACAGAATTAGGAAGCATGGGCCGAAAGTGTACGGTTATTGAGGGGCGTGTTTTCTTCAAACTGATAGGCACGAGACTGAGAAATAACCTGCCTATAATCATCTAATAGGCCTTGCATGATAGTGTTCCAGTCATAATCCGCACTTTTCAAACGGCCCATACGGCCCATCTGAATGCGGGCGTCTTTATCCTTCACAAGTCCTATTGTTTTTTCGATCCAAGCCGGCTCTTTATCTGAATTAGCAAGCCAACCTGTTATGCCGTGATCTACTAGATCTACACTGCCCGTTGCGTTCAAACATATTGTGGGAACGCCTGAAGCCATCGCTTCTAATGTTACATTGCCAAAAGTTTCTGTCAGGCTTGGATTAATGAAAATGTCAGAGCTTGCATAAGCACGAGAAAGGTCTTCACCCGAAACGTGACCAGTCATTACAGCGTGAGGTAAACGGGTTTTCATTTTTTCAAATTCAGGGCCGTCGCCAACAATCAAAGGTTTGACAGGCAGGCCACGGGCGGTGAGGGAGTCAATTAAATCGGCATAGACGTCCAATCCCTTTTCACGCACGAGCCGTCCGACAAAGCTTAGAACCACATCGCTATCTTCAATCCCATTTTTGCGTCGCCAGTCCATGTCACGAAATTTTGGGCTGAATTTATGACGTTCAATCCCGCGACTCCAAATTCGCATATTAGAGCCTAATATACCGTCATCCTGTAATACCCGCCCGATTGAATGACTTGGGACATAAACTTGGGCGCATCGTTCATAAAATTGCGCCATTTTTTTGCGGCAATATGGCTCCACCCAGCCTAATTTATAATATTTAAAATAAGTATCAAAACGAGTGTGAAATGAGGCAATGGCGGGAATACCTAAGGCTTTGGAAAAGTTGAGAGCAGAATGCCCTAAAATATCGGGGGCTGAAAGGTGAAACAGTTGAGGGTTAAAGGATTTAATCTGCTGACGTAGGTTTTTGTTTAGTGAAAAACCAACGCGATATTCGCCGCGTCCTGGTAAAGGAATAGAGGGCACGGACGTAATCTGACCAGCTGCCTCAAAGGCTGCATGCGGTGAGGTAGGAGAAAAGACCCGGACTTCAACGGCTCGGCTTTCAAGAAAGGCCACTAATTTATTTAGTGCTTTATTGGCGCCATCAGCTTGATAATTATAATTACCTGAGAAAAGGGCTATCCTTAGATTTGATGACATCTCTTAATATTCCCTAATCCGTGACGCATGCAACACTACTGCATATCGGCGTCTCTCTGGCGGGATTCGGTGTCATATTTTTTGATAAAATATGACATTTGCATTTTTATTTGACGACATTTTTTTGATGTAACGGACATAAAAGCATCAAGAAACTCACTTAGTTCTGCTGCGTATGGAGAGGCTCTATAGCAAAATTCGCGCGCAAAAAAATGTCATGACCTTTTGTGATTTAACGCAGTCTTACTCTGAAATGGGCGGCGGCGTGCGTACCTATTTAACAGAAAAACGCAAATATATTGAGGCTAATAGTCATCATAAACATGTTCTCATTATTCCTGGCCCTATTGATCGCGTTACAAGGCAGGGGCGACATGTTACAATTGAGATTGCATCGCCGCGAGTGCCGGGAAGCCCGAATTACAGACTCTTGATACGGTCAAAATCAGTCATACGCGCCTTAAGGTCACAATGCCCTGATGTAATAGAATGTCATGATGCTTATAACTTACCGTGGGCAGCAATCGCCTATCGCCGCGACCATCCGCAGACACTTCTCGTCGCGGCCTATCATACAGATTTTCCAACTGTCTATGTTGAAACTCTGAGCCGTAAATTTATTGGCGCTAAACAAGCGAGCCATTTAAAAGCGAAGGCCTATAATTATGCGTCAAAATTATATGGTCAGTTCGACAGAGTTTTTGCGTTAAACGACGATATGGCCGAACGGCTGTCAGGTTTAGGTGTAGGCTATGTTCATAGGCTATCCTTGGGGACGGATACGCAGGTCTTTTCACCTGATAAGGCAGATGAGGCTTGGCGCCGTGAATTAAAAGGGTCTCCCATTCTGGTCTATGCGGGCCGATTAGATAAGGAAAAGCAAGCCAATGTCGTGCTAGAAGCATTTATGTCGCTTCCATGCACGATGAATGCACACCTTGTTATGATTGGAGACGGTAATTTAAAAGAGGCCCTTATGAAGCGGTCTCAAGGTAAGTCCGTGACCTTCACAGGCTTTGTGCGAGAGCGGGAAACACTCGCTAAACTTCTGGCGTCTAGTGATATTTATGTTTCCGCTATGGCGCATGAAACCTTTGGGATTTCAATTATAGAGGCGCAAGCCTCTGGATTGCCTGTCATAGGTGTTAAGGCAGGGGCTATGATTGAGCGCGTTCCGAGTACCCTTGGTCATTTAGGGCCTGTAGGGGACGCAAAAGCCATGGCCTTGGCCATTGAAAGACTTTGGCGTTCTGAACAAATCAGTGACATCGGAAAGAATGCCCGAGAACATGTTTTGAAAAACTACAGTTGGAATCGAACCTTTCTATCTCTCTTTGAAAAAGTCTATACGGATGAAAGGCTTGAACTTTCCGCCTGAGATAGGCTCGTAGGTTTTATCTTATCGCCTAATTATGAGCCAAAACAATTTAAATCGTATAGTTATGTAAGGGGTTGCAAAGACCCAACGGTTCTATACAGACATGCCCTTCTTTGCTGGTCAGTCACTGCGAATTGAAGGTTCATGACGAAATTTAGCTCTTTGAAAACCCCTTTCTTTCTTTCTTTTGCTTTTTTGATGTCGGCATCACAGGCCGCTATTGCTCAAGCCATATCAGATGAAGTCATTGTCACTGCGACCAAAATTGCAAAGAATACTCAAGATTTAGGGATGAGTGTCTCTGTGATTGATGGGGATACATTATCGCAATTTGACAGCGCGGAGGAGCTCACACAGCGCGTTTCTGGCCTTCAGGCGGCGGTCGCGAATGGTAATCAAATTGCCTTTCAAATTCGCGGTATTGGCGCGGTAGATCACCAAGCGCTGACACCTACAGCCGCTGCAGTATATGTGGATGGTGTGTATCAAGCGACCAATGTTCAAACGGGGCCGCTCTTATTTGATGTGGAGCAAGCCGAAGTATTAAAAGGCCCACAAGGGGCCTTATATGGTCGAAATGCTTCTAGTGGTGCTATAAACTTTAATTCGGTTTTGCCCGGTGATGTGAAAACAGGATATGTCGCTGGTGAGTATGGGAATTTTGACCGCTTTAACCTAAATGCGGCGGCGACTTTGCCAGTTAGCGATGTTTTTTCATTACGCCTATCTGGTCGGTATCTCAATCAAGGCCCTGTTCTTGAAAATGTTGCTACGAATGATGCGATTGAGGCCCCAAAACAAGGCGGAGGGGAACGTGATGAATTTGGTCTTAGAGCCATAGCTTGGCTAAAGGCTTCCCCTGCAACTGATGTTCTGATGAATATTCATTACGCAGAAGATAACGGTATTAATCAAGCCCCCTTAAATGACAGCCGTAATGTAGAGGCGCATCAAATTTCTATTGGCCCTGATGGGATTCAGGATACTGACAATGAATTTTTTGGGGCCTCTGTAAATGTCACGCATGCGTTTGACAATTTGACGGTGGTCTCATTGACGGCTTTCGAAAGCTATAACCAGCAATATGGTTTTGACTTTGACGGAACACCCGCCCCGTTTGACGTAACCTCATTAAATGCGAACTTGGCTTACGACAGGAATTTTGAACAAGTCAGTCAAGAGCTAAGGCTCAGTTATGTATCTGATAAACTGGAATTGATGGCTGGTGCTTATTTAGAGGCGGAAGAGTTTGACCAAGACTATCTTATATGGTGCGGTGACTTAAACCCTGAAACATTATTGGGAACCTGTCGTTATGTTGGCGCTCCGGGTCGCGTAGGGCCGAACCCTGCTTCGGACGGGACAGCGACAACATTGCTCTCAACAATAGAGCAATCCCGCAAAACAGCCGCTTTGTTTACTTATAATACGGTCGAAATATTACCGAAACTTGATGTCGTTTTGGGCGCGCGATTAACGCATGAAGTGATAGAAGGTAGTGGGGAAGGCCGTCATTATTTCGATGATGGTATTACGGCCCTGAATAATCAAAATGGTCTGGGTCTGGCTATTGGTCAAAATGAAATTTCGGACACACGCCTCTCAGGGAATATTGGTCTGAATTATTCCGTCTCAGATGAAACTTTGCTTTATGCCTCTTATTCCAATGGCTTTAAGAGCGGTGGCTTTAATGGTGAAGTTATCAATAATGCAACGCACTTCACAGATGAGGGCCTCTTTGGAGCGGAGACTGTTAATGCGTTTGAAACTGGCGTTAAATTTGCGGGCTCAGAAATCGCTTTCAATATGGCCGCTTTTTATCAACTTTATGATAATCCACAGGCCCGAATTTTCGTCCCATTCACGACGCAAAATGGTGGCTCTTTTACATCAAACTCCCTGTCCAACTTAGATGAAGCGACATCATATGGCGTTGAAGCTGATGTAAGCTGGACCCCTGTGAAAGGTCTCGATTTATTTGCGGGTGTGACGCTATTGGACACGGAAATCAACCAAGTTGAAAATCCAGCCGTACCGCAAAATGCAGATACATTTGATGGAAATCCTTTACCCTTTTCATCCGATGTTTCGGCGGTTTTATCTGCGCGATATGAGTGGGCCATAAATGATGCTCTACGTGCCTCTGTTCAAGGTAACGGAAAATATCAAAGCCGTTTTTATTTGGATGCAGAGGGCCGTGATGATCGTCGTCAACCAGCTTATGAAATTGTGGATGGCTCTGCCTATTTACATTTCAATAATGGCGTGGATTTAGGGGTTTGGGGTCGAAACCTTACAAATTCAGACTATGCAGTCTCGGGCTTTGGCTTCATTGGATATAATACCTTCCGAGGCGCGCCGAGAAGCTATGGCGTGGCCGTGAAGTACAGCTATTAGTAAAGGCCCATTTGGGGCGCCGCTATAGGTTAATAGGGTGAGTGTAAGCAGATAAACACGCTTACGCGCAATTACAGCTCAAATTATTGGCCCCTAAACATCGACCTCTTCAATAAACTGCGCATGATCCTGAATATACTGGAATCGTAAGTCTGCACGTTTACCCATTAAAGTCTCTACGAGAGATTCTGTGGTGGGAAGGGTACTCGGGTCGATTGTGATACGGGCTAATGTACGCGTTGCAGGATCCATTGTTGTTGACTTTAGCTGGTTCGGGTTCATTTCACCAAGGCCCTTAAATCGCCCTATATCAACTTTCGTTTTTCCTTTGAAAGTCGTCTTCATCAGCTCTTCACGGTCGGCATCATCAATGGCGTAAACGGTTACGCCGCCTGCGCTCATTTTATAAAGTGGCGGCATGGCCATAAACAGACGCCCTTCTTCGATTAATCCCGGTGTATAGCGATAGAAGAATGTAATGAGCAGTGCTGCGATATGCGCGCCGTCGACATCGGCGTCAGTCATGATGACAACGCGTTCATAGCGCAGGTCATCTGTGTCAAATTTCTTGCCAAGTCCTACGCCAAGCGCGACGCAAAGGTCATTAATTTCAGCATTGCGCTGAATTTTATCCATAGTCGCAGATTCAACATTGAGGATTTTACCTTTGAGCGGCAAGATGGCTTGGGTCTTACGATTGCGCGCCTGTTTGGCGGAACCACCAGCAGAGTCGCCCTCAACGATAAAGATTTCTGTGTCGTCAGCACCTTTATTCGAACAATCTGCAAGCTTGCCGGGAAGGCGTAATTTCTTTGTTGCAGATTTGCGTTTCACGTCTCGCGCTTTGCGGCGTTTTACGCGCTCATCAGCACGTTCAATGGCCCATTCAATAAGGGCGTTAGCGTCTTTCGGGGAACTTGCCAGCCAATGGTCAAACGGGTCTCGTACGGCGTTCTCGACTAATTTAGTGGCTTCAGAACTAGAAAGTCTATCCTTAGTTTGCCCCACAAAATCTGGATCGGAAATAAAGACAGAGACAAGCGCGCCCGCGCCGAACATCACATCGTCAGGCTGCACGTGTGAAAACTTTTTTCCCATGCCCGCAATGTCGGCATAAGCCCGCAGGCCTTTGGTAATCGCGGCCCGCAGCCCAGCTACATGGGTTCCGCCTTCAGGGGTAGGAACGGTATTACAATATGAGCGGACAAAGCTATCGGCTTCTCCAAAGCCTTCTGGGCTCCATGTGACAGCCCATTCTACTCGGCCATGGCCGTCTTGTTTTTTAGATCGCCCAGCGAAAAGCTCTGATGTGATGGTAACTTTTTTACCAAGGGTCTCCTGAAGAAAGTCAGCTAAGCCTCCAGGAAAATGAAAGACAGCTTCAGCCTCAATTTCATCTGTTTGTTTGACTAATTCTGGCGCGCATTTCCAACGTATTTCTACGCCGGGCTCAAGATAGGCCTTTGCGCGTGCCATACGAAAAAGTCGTGCCGCTCGAAAACGGGCTTTTTTACCGAAGATTTCTGGGTCAGGATGAAAGCGGACTTTTGTGCCGCGGCGGTTATTGACTGAGCCGACTTTCTTCAATTTTCCTTGCGGTTTACCTTGAGAGAATTCCATCCGATAAAGCGTTTTATTCCGCGCAACCTCAACTTCGAGAACGTCAGACAAGGCGTTGACAACAGACACGCCCACCCCATGCAGACCACCCGAGGTTTCATAAGCTTTTGAGCTGAATTTCCCGCCTGAATGTAGCTCTGTCATAATGACTTCTAGAGCTGATTTCTCAGGATATTTTGGGTGAGGGTCAATGGGAATACCGCGGCCATTATCAGAAATTGAAAGGAAGCCCTCAGCGTCTAATTCTACTTCGATGCGAGTGGCATGGCCTGCAACAGCTTCGTCCATCGAGTTATCAATGACTTCGGCGAAAAGATGGTGCAAAGCGCGATCATCCGTACCACCAATATACATACCAGGACGTAGACGAACAGGCTCTAGCCCTTCAAGGACCTGAATGTCTTTTGCGGAATAGGCATTGCTGGCCGCTTCGCCTTTGCCGTCAAAAAGAGAGTCATCAGTCATAAAAATCAATCAGAACTAGGTGTGAATCACGCGAATAGAAGTCAGTTCAATATGGAGTCTTTCACGGGCGTGGCAAGACCATTATCAGAGATATGTCTGTATGACCGAGACCAAGAGAAAAAATTTTAGCGCTATGCCCATTTAACTGGGAGTGATGTGTCATCACTAGGCATGTCAATCTTTCCAAATAACTCAGTTGTATGACGAACGACACAGGCGGCATGTTTTTTACTACGCTTTATATATTCCCGAAGCGATACGGATTGCCCATTTTCGTTGAATACACCCGCATTGTAACGCGGCGGCATGGCGGAGAAGGGGTTGAGTTTTAACCCTAAAAGTCTCTCCCAGATTTGCTGATATTGCCAGAAATAAATTGCCGCTTCTAGATCGTCTGCAACGGAAAGACCAAGAACGCGCCGGCACGCTTGAATATATTGCGCCTGCATCAAGCCTCCTATGCGTAATTTTGCATTTGAATGGCCGTGCGGCGTGTCCATTATTCGCTGGTCTTCTACGCGGGCCCACATGACTTTTGCATCTTGTAGAAACTGCTCTTTATCTCGGGTTTTATTTAAAACCTCGTCGCAATATGCTTCTATGTCTTGGCCAAGATTTATATCTCCAGCGACAGAGCGGGCATGGGCCAGGGCGATATGTTCCCAGCTATGGGCCCGGTTTTCGTGGTGATTTTTAAAGCTTGAAAATTTTACGGCAGGGGGGCCGCTTCGCCCTGAAGGTCGTAAGCGCATGTCCAACTCATAGGCGATGCCCTCTTTAAGCGGCGTGGTTAGCGTGGTTTTTAGTCGGCGTACAATTTGAGCTGAGAGCTCACTATCCACGCTATCTGCAAAGATAAAGACTAGGTCTAAGTCTGATTTAGGGGCCATGGTTTGCGTCCCCATTTTCCCTAAACCCAAAACACTAAGAGTTGGGACTTCGACGTCTAATTCTTCACATACAATTTGCAGAGCCGTTTCTAAGGTGATTTCTGCGAGCTGCGTGAGTTTTTCTTGTAGCGGTCCCAAAGGCAGCGTTTTTTCCATGAACCGGTGATAGTAAAGAAATAAATGCTCATTCACGAACCGCCGTAATCGATCCAATCGCATACCGTAATCTGTATCCGCCAATATTGCCGTAGGGTCAGGTGTATCTTCTTCTTGAGGGATTAAGAAAATATCGATGATATGTGGGGATTGCTCTAGCAACGCTGTCATATGCGGAGAGTGTAGAAGAGGCGTGATGAGCGTATCAAGCAAGTCTTCATGTCGGTTTAACAGATCGAGATATTGCGCGGAGCGTGAGATTGATTTTAAAAACCTGTCGATATTTTCTAAAGCGGTTTCTGTTTCGGCAACACTATTCAAAACCCTTTTCAACAGACGGTGACCAAGGGCTTGATATTGAACGAGTTGAGATTTTGGCAAGCCGTGATCACTAAACCCATTCAACCAAGATCGCACAATATCTTGGCCTGTCACCGATAATGCATCCGGTATGGGATTAGGAGCGTTATAAGCTTCTGTTTCAGCTTGTTCAGCTGAGGCGGAGGCATCACTCTCAAAGAGCATTTTAAAGCGCGCATTGACGAATTGACGTATAACGCAAATATCCCATTTCAGTTCGTCCCAATCTTTATAATTGGAGAGAGCTAAGACGGCCCGTTTATCTATTTCATTATGAGGAACTTCGTGGGTTTGTTCATTGCGTAACATTTGAACGGCATTTTCTATGCGTCTCAGCGATTGATAAGCCGTGCAAAGTTGATGGGCTTCATCGGCCTCAATGTGGCCTAGCTCAGCCAAAGTCGACAAAGCCGAAAGTGTATGAGTAAGGCGTAAGTCAGATTGCTTTCCTCCCCAAACAAGTTGCTGAGCATTGGCGATAAATTCAATTTCTCGAATACCGCCAGCGCCAAGCTTTAAGTTAAACCCTTCTGGGTTTTCTGTGATCGGTTTGGTTTGGCGCCGTTCATAGGACAGGCCTGGATGTTCATTATTTATCCGCGATTTCAGGCTCGCCAAATCATCGAGGGCGCGAAAATCAAGGTTTTGCGGCCAAATGAAAGGGGTAAGTGTTTGTAGGAATTCACTACCAATGTCTTTGTCACCCGCAACAATACGCGCTTTCATCAAAGCTAAACGATGCCAAGGCAAGGCGCGGAAGAAATAAAATTTCTCGGCTTTGGCTGTTGAGAGTGCGAGACCTGTGCCTGAACTTTCTGGTCGCAGCCTCCAATCGACACGCCAAATTTGTTTGGGCGAATTACGTGGTGAAAGAATTTGCGTCATCTCTTTCAGGCATTGATTGATAATATAGGCTTGGCCTTTATTGGCCGAGACGGGAAGAATATCAGCGTCATAAAAGGCGACTAAATCAATATCGGAAGAAAAGTTTAAGTCTTCGCCGCCAAGTTTGCCTAGGCCTAAGATAAAGAGGCCCTTAGGGGTATCGGCTTTGATTGAAAAACGTTTGCAAATGGCGGCCCAAGATATTCTGAGCGCGGCCTCTATAGTCGCATCTGCAAAATGGGATTGGGCTCTACCTAGAGATTCAAAATCTGATTGAGCAGATAGACTTTCTTGGGTCCAAGAGAGAACAAATTCATTTTTTATGGCATGAAGGTCTTCAGCCGATTGAGCCGTGTGAGCCTCAAATATTAAAGAAGATAAGCTTTTTAGACTGCCGCTAAAATTTTCACACAGCCCCGATAAATATGGGCTGTGCTGAATTCGAGCATCTGTCAGAATGGACGTAATCGAACTTTAGAATAAGAGGCGTATTACAACGCGGCCTGTATGGCGAATAAAGCCATCACGGATTTCACTGTCGACATCAAAGCCGATAGAAGAATATGCCGATCCCGCCGCAACCGTAAAGCCGAGCAATATGCCGCTGCTTGGGAAAGCGAAGGAATCAATCGTCGCCCGTTGTCCTGAGAGACCTGCAAAACCAAATTCTGTTTGGGTCGGGTCATCTAGGAAAGAATGACGATAGCCGACGCGCATAGAGGGTCTAATCCATGTGCGTTTACCTTGGAATTTCGCGCCAAAGTTTAACATGGCAGAGGCCGAGGCCCGCTCTGAGCTACGGCTGCTCACATCTAGGGCAATACCTTCATCGCCCGTTTCTGTGTAGCTTCCTTGGTTCAAGCGCAGATAATCCAAGGATACGGCAGGGCGGACCCAAAATTTGTCACTCAGTTCGACTTCATATCCTGTACGGGCTGAAGCATTAATATGTGTGCCTGAATAATCAGCAGATGCACGACCTAAGAAGTCGTCAATGCGTACGCGGCGTTCTTGTTCAAAGCTGTTGTACCCCCCGCCAACATAAAATTCACTGCCTAAGACACCGCCGCCAAATGTGTTCATCAAGCCCGCATAGAGCCCGCCTTGGAGAGTCACAACATCAAGGGGTTCATCTTGGCCGACAACATCTTCGATTTCGGTTGACGCAAAGCCAACATTCACACCGACAGCATGGAAGGGGCCCCAAGCCACATCAAGACCGCCTGACATACCGAAACCTGCGCCGCGATATTGCTCTGATAATCCCGCAAGGTCTCTATCAGCAAAATAAGCAAATTCTTGTATCCAAGCACCACCAGGTTTATCCGGTGAGCGTCGAGCCGCGTCTAAATGGTTGCCAACAGCGCCTGTCGCGCCATCAACATTGGCTACCACAAATTCACGAGCCGCCGCTGCAAATTCAGGCATAAGCTGGTTGAAAGCGTCATTAAAGTCTTCTTGATTCGTAATGTTAGAGACTGCCGCGCCAAGTGCGCTATTGGCGACAAAAGCGCCAATGGCAGGCTCTAAGGCCCCTGATTGTGCTGTATCCAAGCCTAGTTGTTCTGCATTTCGTAGGTCGACTGTGACGACCAAGGCTTCTTGGCCGCCAATCAAGGCTTCTTCATAATTAAAATTATAGAGGAAGGGCAGGGCCGCCGAGCCGTCTGTTGCGTTAAGTAGCTCTAATGTTGACGCCGCGAGATCCAAAGTATTCGCGCTCGCCAAAGTAAAGGATACGCCGTTAGGGTCTGATACAATGGAAGAGAAGCGCGGAGAGATAATAGCACCGTCTTCAAATGCGACGGTTCCTGATGCCTGTAAGGTAGTGACATTATTATTTTGCCCATCAATTGTGGGAAGGAATGTCGAGGTACCATCGAAACTGGCATCTGCGAGCGCAACAGGTTCTGTTCCTGACAGAGCGAGGCTACTGCCCTCTGAAACTTGAATCGTTAAATTGTCGGTATTCGTAATCTCACCAGTATAAGTCGACTCGCCAGAGAGAAGTAATTGATCTTGTCCTGTGCCAAAATCAATGTCACCCACGATAGAACCTGCAGAGGCTATTATTACATCATCGCCTGTTCCCAAGCGAATGTCGCCAATCGTAATGGGGTCTGATGGGATAATTGAGTCCGTTGTGTCTTCGTCTTCACGGCGTTGTTGCGTATAAGTAAAGCCGCTTGTATTTTCAGAGGCATCAATAGCCACTAATGTGAAAATCGTTTCTTCTACTCCAAGAGCATCAGAGTTGCGTCCCGTACTGAGGATAGCGCCTTCATTCGTTACACTATTTAACGAGCCAGAAGAATCTCGGATGGCATAGGCTTCACCGTTACGGCCAATGATAAGCGCGCTAATTGTACCGCTATTATAAAGTGAGCCCGTTGTTGCGTTGGCACTAATATCAATCGCCGTCGCTGCAATGGCGACAGAATCTAGCGGATTATCAGAATCGGCGTAAACTTCGTCAATAGCTTCTGAAGCTTGTACAGAGATGACGCCTTGGTTGTTAATGGCATCTACGATCGCGCCATTCCCTAAGACAATCGCGCGTGCGAAACCAGTGCCGGGCGTGATGCCTTCGATGACTCGTGTGCCGGGCCCTCTGAAGGCAGATACAGAAATTGTTCCTGTGTTGAGGATCCCGCCTTCTATAGTCGCATCTGATACAGATAGAATTGTTGCGTCAAAATCGTCGAATACGCCTTGGGAATTGATGAACCCTTCATTTACGAAACCGTATAAGAGGTTTTCATCATAATCATCATCATCGACATCTGTAATCTGACTGACACGTCCAATAGCGATGGGTGTGCCTTCGCCGTCGATTAAAATCGCAGGGGCGCTACCAATTTGAGTAATGCTTGATTGATTGGTGGTTGAGAAAACGCCTGTGCCAACACCATCATCATCAAGAATTTCTGACTGTAAAACTTGGAAATGAAGACCTTCTGAGACATTGCCACGTATGGCAATGGCCGATTCTGACTGCATTAGGTCTTCAGCTACTAGATCTTCTCGCCCAGTATTGTCGCCGCCTAAGCCTATGCGTTGGTCAAATCTGAAGCCGTTAGAGCGTACAGTACCTGCATTGGCAAATCCGCCCTGAATGTCTCCAGTGATATTATAGCCGTAAGAGTTTTCGCCCAATGTTGCGACAGACCCTGTGTTTACCACATCGCCAGTAACATTACCTGCAATATTCACACTTGCGCCATTCGCCCCTAAGAGCGAAATTGTACCCGCATTGCTGAAATCACCTGTCAGGTCCCCAGCAAAATTAACGCCGTAGCTTTCATTGCCTTCAACTCTGACAGAGGAACCCGCAGCCAAAGTCACGTCCCCTTCAAATGGCGCTGCAGCACCAGAGATAAGAATCCCTGTGCGGCCTGATCCTATCGCACGAGGCCCGTCCAAAATACCATCATCATCTTCGTCGGTAATGGTGTAGTCTTCATCAACAGCAATGCTGCCGCTATTGGTAAAACCGCGATCAGCGCCACCTTCTAGGGACACGGCTGTTGCGCCATCAACGTCAGAAATGCTGATTGTGCCGCTATTCGTAAGCGTGTTGTTTGAGTTTACGGTGACGGCAGGGCCTGTGTTGTCCGTTAGGATAACCGAGCCTGTCGAGCTGATTGTAACATCATCCCCTTCTGTTGCCGTGTCGACTGGAGCTGTGCGATCATCTTCAATTGTGACTTGTGCAAACGCTAATGAACTCCACCCCAAAACCAAAGCGGCAGATCCCGCCGTCCCGAGTAAACGGGTTAAAGTTTTGATGGATAAACGGGCCGGATTATGATGCGGCGCCTGATTATTTGTCGGCATAGGTAAAATCCCATTGAGCGGCTTTATCGAAAATATCGCAAAGCAGTCTATATATTAGTGACTGTCCTAACGGTTCTGACGGGCTTCGCCAATGAAAGATTGGTTACAATTACAGCCAAATTGCGCGTTTTCCTCTTATTTGCGAAGCGAATTGCCAAATCGATTAAATCGTGGCAATCGGCGGGCCATGAATAATGTCCCAAAAAACCATGACGGCCAGACAAAGCCTTCAAAAAAGCCTAAAGAAGCCCCGATGACCGACAGAAAGTCTGTCTGGGTAAAGTTTGGAGTCATCCTGCCTATAATTGTTGTGATTTTCGACCAAATTACAAAGATTGCCTCGATTAAGTTTTTTAAAGCGCCGCTCAATATTTGCGAGATTAACCCTCGCCCGGGCCTGACTTATGATTTTAGTCCAATCGTAGACTTAACCTTGATTTGTAATCAGGGCATTAGCTGGGGACTATTACAAGGCGATTCGCCGCTTAAACGCTGGCTCTTAACGCTCTTTGCGGTCGTTATGAGTGTCGCTTTATTTTGGATTTTAGGTCAGACGAAAGACAGGCTTTCACGTTGGGCTTTTGGCTTGGTCATTGGCGGCGCCGTCGGCAATGCGATTGATCGCTTCTTATTTGGAGCCGTCACTGATTTTATTGATTTCAGCGATATTGGCTTCAACTATGTGTTCAATATTGCAGATAGTGCGATTACAGTTGGGGTCATTGGGCTCTTTATCGGAGCCTTTTTAACGCGCGATGTCGATAAATTGGCCAAATAACCTGCGAAAAACTGATAAATAAAATATTGGTCACTTGGCCCGCTGATTATAAGGCGCTATGGCTCGCAAAAGATTAAATGGCGTTATGCCTTAAATTATGATGAAGGACGGACAGAATGCGCCGGATTATCGCTCCTATTTTTCTTCTGACCTCGGCTTCGGCTCTTTTGGTCGGCTGTAGCTCAACTTCGAAAGCATTGGGCTTGACGAAAGAAGCGCCTAATGAGTTTAACATTCTGACAAAGGCGCCTTTGGTTGTCCCGCCAGAATATAATCTGCGTCCACCGCGTATTGGTGAAAGCTCTTCTGAAAATAACTACTCTCAGCAAGCAGCTCGCGAAGCTTTGATTGGTGATATTGACGACACAGAGCCTACACGGGGCGAGGTTGTATTAATGACCAAGGCAGGCGTTGGCCGCGCTAATCCAGAAATTCGTCTTGAAATTGACGGCCAAAATTCTGTTGAAAGAAAAACACAAAGCCTCACTAACCGCATTCTGTTTTGGAATAATGGACAATTGGTTGATGAAAACGGCGTTATCGTTCCGCTTGACCCAGAGGACGAAGCGCAGCGTTTAAAGTCAATTGAAGCGGCAACAGGCGGCGGTGAAGTGACAATTACGAAACGTCCAGGTGGCCCGAAATTGCCAGGGCTGTAACGTCCACAGTAAATGCTGATACCTAATATGGCCTAGTGACCTTCCAGTCGCTAGGCTTTTTTAATGAACGCTACGCCCATAACGATTCGTCGTCTGCCAAATGAAACGGTCAACCGTATCGCTGCGGGGGAAGTCATTGAACGCCCCTCTAGCGTTATCAAAGAGTTGGTTGAAAATGCCATTGATGCAGGGGCTTCCCAAGTTGACATCCGTTATGAAGATGGCGGACGAACCCTTATTTCTATCACCGATGACGGACGGGGCATGAGCGCCGAAGAGTTACCCATTGCGGTTGAGCGCCATGCGACGTCAAAACTTGCGCCAAACGCGAGTGGGGAGTGGGACCTTCTCAATATTTCAACGATGGGGTTTCGAGGCGAGGCCTTGCCATCAATTGGATCCGTATCGAGGCTGTCTCTCCTTAGCCAAACAATGGGTGCAGATAGCGCGTGGGAATTACGCGTAGAAGGCGGTGCGCTGACGCCGCCCAGACCTGCTGCACGGTTTGGCCTTCATGGAACGCGAGTCGAAGTTCGTGATTTATTCTATGCAACACCGGCGCGGCTAAAGTTTTTGAAATCGGAACGCAGTGAAGCTCTGGCTATTTCTGATACGGTCAAACGTCTCGCCATGGCAAATCCGGCTGTAGGTATGACGCTCGGTAGTCCTGCGCGAGTGTCGCTGAAGCTAGCGAAACAAAGTGACGATGATGCGGGGCGTCTCGCGAGGCTCGCAGGGATATTGGGGCAAGATTTCAGCGCCAATGCGGTGGGTATTGACCAAATTCGTGAGGATATAGCCTTAACTGGGTTTGCAGGACTTCCGACCTATTCGCGGGGAAATTCACAGCATCAATACCTGTTTGTTAATGGGCGCCCTGTTCGGGATAAGCTCCTCCATGGTGCGGTACGCGGAGCTTATCAAGACTATTTGGCGCGCGATCGGCACGCCGTCGTCGCGCTTTATGTCGATTTGCCGCAAGACCATGTTGATGTGAACGTCCACCCCGCGAAATCCGAAGTAAGGTTCCGGAATCCAGGATTAGTGCGCGGGCTTATCGTTAGTGCGCTGCGCCACGCATTATCAGAAGCTGGGCACCGCGCCAGTACAACGGTGAGTGATTATGCATTAGGGCGTATTCAGACAAGCCAGTCACCTATGCCCTTACAGGGGAATTATAGTCCTAACCGAGGGGGGTATGCACCGCATTACCAAGCACCTTATAGTAATGACCCGGCGATGCAGCCTTTGGTCGATGGGTTTTCGGCTAAAGTAGAAGAAGGCATTGAGCGCTTTGATGGGGCGTCGGCCTATACCCCGCAGGGTTTTCCAACCGCGCAAGGGCAAGCCGAGGATTTAACCGCGAAACCGCTCGGGGCCGCGCGGGCGCAGCTACATGAAACCTATGTTGTGGCGCAAACGACGGACGGTATCGTCATCGTCGATCAGCACGCCGCCCATGAAAGGCTGGTTTATGAGCGGATGAAAACCGCCATGGCCGATAAAGGTGTCGAGCGACAAGCGCTCTTAATCCCTGATATTGTTGATTTGGGCGAAACAGATGCTGCGCGTATTTTAGAACGCGTCGATGAGCTTGCTGAGATGGGATTAATCATCGAAGCTTTTGGCGCAGGAGCCGTTGCTGTCCGCGAAACACCAGCGCTTCTCGGCGAAATGGATGTGCAAGGCCTGCTTCGCGATCTTGCCGATGACATTTCCGAATATGACGAGGCGCTCAGTCTTAAGGAAAAATTTGAACATGTGTGCGGCACCATGGCTTGCCACGGTTCAATACGGGCAGGGCGCAGATTGAATGGCCAAGAAATGAATACGCTTTTAAGGCAGATGGAAGCCACCCCGCATTCAGGGCAGTGCAACCATGGCCGCCCGACCTATGTGGAGTTAAAACTCGCAGATATTGAACGATTATTTGGACGGCGGTGATTAATTGTATTCTATCTAAGCCGTTTTGGAGAAATAAACTTCAGGCAAGAAATTTGCCTCAGCTGTTATGTTAACATCTTCAGGAACTTCACTTTGTAATGTGAGTAAAAGTGTATTTGTCCAGTGTTCGATTAACTCGATTGTGCGTTCGGGTTTTCGTAGAACTCGTAAATTCAGATGCAAAAGACCTATTTGATTGTCACCATTGACTTGGCAGGCAGTTAACGGAATCGCATAACATTTAACACCCGTTGTGTTGGGGACTGTTTCGATAAAAGCGTCGTTCACTTTTGATAACAGATTATCAATGAATGGTGCCATGTTGGGTGAATGGATTAGAGAAATATGGGGCATGTAAATCCTCTCGTTGAAGGTACTTAATAGTGGTTATTTAGTGCTTTAGAAAAGCCCTACGATTTCACCCTCAAAAACAGCACCCGTGCTGCGCCCCATGTTTTATCCGCCAAGATTTCAAACCCTCTTGGGTCAATTTCGGCGTCTTTGCTTTCTTCTAATATAATCACGCCGTTTTCAGCCAAGAGGCCTTGCTCTTTTAGGCGTGATAATACGGGCTTCCACAGGCCTTTATTATAGGGTGGATCCATAAATATATGCGAAAAGGGGCCGCGAAGATTACCAGGGGCAATTTTGAGTTTTGTCGCGTCATGGCGGTGTAGACGCGTACAGCCAAACAGACCCATTTTATCGATATTATCCCGAATAGCGCCGCGCGCCTTTGGTTCAGTTTCAACGAAAAGGCAGAATTCAGCGCCTCTAGATATAGCCTCGAGTCCGAGCGCGCCTGAGCCTGCAAAAATATCGGCGACGATGGCGCCGTCAAGGTCAGGTGCCCATTCAGCGTGGGTGAGGATGTTAAAGATGGATTCGCGGGTTTGGTCGCTTGTGGGGCGAGTATTTCGCCCGTCAGGGGTAATGATGTTTCGCCCCCGTAATGAACCCGTGACAATTCTCACTTATTTCTTCCCTTTTCCGTGGCCCCTTGGCGCAAATTTTCCAGAAGTTTTGCCGCCAGGTTTGCCATAGGCTTTCCCCATTACTTTTTTCGGAGGGCGTGCCGTTTTCGATTTTGGTTTTTCTGTCGTCTTTTTAGCAAATTTTCCACGTCCTTTTGGGGCGTTTGCGCCTTTGGTTTCGGCGGGTTTGTCTTGGAACCGTTTGGCGCTAGCAAAGCTGCCGCGTTTTGGTTTTCTTGTGACGGTTTTTTCTTCGGGAATGTCGATTAAATGCCCGATTTGGTCACGAAGCACGCGCGTCTTAATTTCTTCGCAAGCCCCCTTACCGAGGTCGCCGAGCATATAAGGTCCATAAGAGACGCGGATAAGACGGTTTACTTGAAGTTTAAGGGTTTCAAGCGCGCGGCGAATTTCGCGGTTTTTCCCATCATGGAGAGTCACGTTAATCCATGCATTATCCCCTTGCTGGCGGTCAAGTGTAGCAATAATTTCGCCTGTTGGGATGCCGTCTATAACAACCCCTTTTCGCAGCGTATCAAGCTGTTCTTGGGTTACTTTACCATAGGCGCGCGCGCGATAACGTCTTGACCAGCCCGTGCTAGGGAGTTCTAGCGCTCGAGCAAGCTCGCCATCATTCGTTAAAAGAATGAGGCCTTCTGAGGTAAGGTCGAGCCGCCCTACGGAAATCACACGCGGCATATTTGTAGGCAGGGCCTCAAACATGGTGCGTCGGCCTTGTTCGTCTTTGTGTGACGTAACGAGGCCGTCGGGTTTGTGGTATCGCCACATGCGCGGAATGTCTTTTTCCGCAATCGGTTCATCATTGACCAGAATTTTTTCTTTGCCCGTGACCTTGAATGCAGGAGAGGTGAGGGTTTTACCATTTACCTTTACGCGGCCTTCTTCGATCATACGCTCTACATCACGGCGAGACCCAACGCCGACGCGGGCGAGATATTTAGCAATGCGGTCGCCGGGGGCATCGCTTAGGCTTGCTTTTTTCTGGGATTTGGATGTCCCTTTTTTCGGCGTTATCTGTTTCTGCATATCGGGCATGACTTGACCGTTCGGGTTTTCGCGTCTCAAAGAGCGCTATGAATGATGAAGACTATATGCGCCTAGCTTTGATGGAAGCGCAAGCGGCGTCTCTACGGGGCGAAGTGCCTGTTGGGGCCGTTTTGGTCAACCCCGAGACTGATGAAATCATTGCGAAAACGGGAAATGCTCCAATCGGCATTTGCGATCCGACAGCACATGCCGAAATTCTGGCGCTACGTGATGGTGCTTATAAAACAGAAAATTATCGCCTGACGGGATTTGATTTATATGTAACGCTTGAGCCATGTGTCATGTGCGCGGGAGCCATTGCCAATGCCCGCATTCGCCGCGTTATTTACGGTGCTTCTGACCCAAAAGGCGGCGCGGTCCACAGCGGCGTGCGTTTTTTTGAACAGCCGAGCTGTCATCACCGTCCAGAGGTGACAGAGGGTGTTTTGGCCGATGAGGCATCTGCTTTACTTAAGTCATTTTTCAAAGCTCGCCGTCGCAAGGCAAAGCGTAAAGGTCAAATTTAATGCGTCCTAATTTCCGAGTAACGACGACAGAGGCCTTACTTACAGAAGATAAGACCGTGTCTAAATCAAAGGCAAAATGGCCTTATGTTTTTGCTGCGCTCGGCGCGATGCTTTATTCTATGAAAGCGGTATTCGTGAAAATGGCGTATCTGCCAGGGGGCGGAATATCAGCAAATGATCTGGAAGCCATCACGTTAATGGCTTTGCGCATGGGATTTGCCTTGCCAGTTTATGTGGCTGTTTTGGTAATAAGTTTACGGCGTTCTGATAAACGGCTTCCTTTAAAATATATCATGCAAGCCGGTGCGATGGGGGTCATGGGCTATCACCTTTGTACTTATATTGATTTTGAGGGCTTAAAGCTTATTACGGCGCAATTAGAACGATTATTGCTTTTCACCTACCCCGTTTTTGTGGTGATATTTGGAGCCATATTTTTCGGCACTAAGATTACGCGATTGGGCGTTCTCGCAATTGTTTTGGCTTATTCAGGTCTTGGCATTGTCTTTATAGGCGGAGATATTGCGGTCGGCGTCAATGTC
Organism: Litorimonas taeanensis; assembly: GCF_003634015.1. Taxonomy (NCBI): domain Bacteria; kingdom Pseudomonadati; phylum Pseudomonadota; class Alphaproteobacteria; order Maricaulales; family Robiginitomaculaceae; genus Litorimonas; species Litorimonas taeanensis. The sequence continues at coordinate 1,472,906 of NZ_RBII01000001.1, read as the reverse complement.
CCATTGGGAAGTGCTTTAATTATTGGAGCGGCGATTATATTCGCATTGTTCCAATTGGGAGCCATGCGTTTGATTGGCCGCTTGGGCTCGCAGGTATTTACCTGTATGGCGATGATATCCGCGGCAACGACTATTGTACTGCATTTTATTGTTCAGAGCGTCTCGCAAGGCGGCATTGGGCAAGCGCTGGATCTGCCGCCGCGAATTTATTTAATTGCTGGGATGATTGCCTTTTTCTCAACTGTTCTGCCAAGTTTTTTAACCAATATATCAATTGGTAAGATCGGGGCGCAATCGGTTGCTGTCATGGCCATGCTTGGGCCAATCGCGACAATCGTCGCGGCCGTCATTATATTAGGTGAGCCATTTTCCTTATGGGACGGCGTAGGGACATTCGTGACACTATGTGGCATCGGTTTTTATATGTGGCAGAATGCTAGAAAGCCTCAGATGGTGTCCCCTGTAAAGCCTAATTCAGACAAAGCCTAATATTGATAAACCTCTGAAAAAATAGATAAACCCTATGGCTGTTACCAGATAGCGGCTGGCCTTTCGAAAGCCGATATCTGAAAACCGTTTGAGAAAACGCGTGCCGATAAATGTCCCAGCCATAATGGCGGGAATGGCCGCGGCCAGTACCCACAGAGGGGGAAGCCCTGACAAATTGTTTGATAACAATAAGGGGATCCCGAAAAAGAGAATTTTCACCAAATGTGAAACGAACATAGTGAGCGCTTTGGTTGCGACAATCTCATGGCGGGTCAATGTTGTTTTCACATAAAAGAAATCAAGAGAAGGGCCGGCAACGCCCGCTGTTAAATTAAGTCCCATAACCATCGCGCCGCAAAGCGCGGCATGGGCTGGTTTTTGTGCATCACCCTGTAACCAACCCTTTGGCAGCCATAGCAAGAGAGGCAATAAACCAAGCGCCAAAAAGAGTTGCCCTTTATTTAAGGTGATAGAGGCTAGCGCCATAAGGCCTATAGCGGGTATAGCCCCTAGTGTTTGCCAGCCTAATATATCCCATCTCACGCCATTTCTAAGTAGATAGGAGCGATAGCCATTACTCACACTTTGTACGGCGCCATGTACGACCATCGCTTCGGACACGCCTAGAAAGCTGGCGATGACACCCATGAAAATGAGTCCACCTGCCATACCAAACAGACCAGAAATCCCGGCAGTTAAGAATGCGGAAAGGATAATAATTAAGGCAATTTTCACCATAGAATGACTTTCATTTGTTTGAAGGGACTATCTTGTGAAATTTCCTTGTCAATCGGCTTCCGTGCGAGTTCGCTTTAAGGTTTTGTTAAATCGCACAACCTTACGGTATTTGAAAATTCAACTATATAAAAATTGTGCTAGGTGACAAATGAAACTCTTTAAGCGAGAAAAAAGCCTGTCTGATGACCCTCAGACTGATGAAGTCGTCAAACAATATTCGGGGAAAGAAAAACCCCAAGGCCCTGTTTCGAAAGGCGATGTAGAACTTGCTCAAGACACATTAAGTGACCTTTCGGGCCAATTCAAAACGGGGGCAGAAGCGCAGCTTGTTGCCGTGAAACGCATGAATACGTTGAGCAAAACTCTGGCTAAGTTAGAAACGCACCTTCGTCATTTTGATAAACTTGAATCAGATAATCATCATCTAGCCAAGGAAGTTGAGACCCTTGAGCAGAAAATAAAACAAAGTGATTTATTGTCCGAAGACCAAGACAAAATATTGGCAGAGTTTCGTCGTCAAAGAGATGAGTTCAGAAATCAGCTTGAGATAGCAAAAGATTCACTCGCGCAATCTGAGGACAAGCACACAGCGGCGCGCGACCTCACACTGAGACAAAAACGAGAAATCGATACGCTATCAACACAATTATTACAACTAGAAGAGAGCGTTGAAACTTTAGAGCTTTCCAAAACCAATTTGTCAGATGATTTAACGACAACGTCTTCAAGTTTAACGGAAGAACGTAATAAGAATTACGAGATGCAAAAAGCAATGGAGGAGTTATCGTCTCGTTTGTTGGAAAAAGCGCGTTTAGGAGATCAGGCCGCGATTGAGCTCAAATCCCTTTTGGGTAGATACCAAGATCAGAAAGAAAAGATTTTTACATTGAAAGGTGAGGTGCAATCTCAGGCTTATACATTGGAATCTCAGAAAAATGGCTATGAGAATACAATTAAACGCCGTGATGAAGAACTTATTACCCTTAAGAATCAAACTGAGCAATTAACGGGTGAGTTACGAATTAAAGAGCAACTGATTGCTCAGATTGAAGAAGAAAAAGACTCTATGCGTTCAGCGCTTAATATTGAGCGAAGCCGAACATCTCGTGAGGCAGAAGGATTGAGTGATTTTTCAGAGGCCTTACAGCAAGAAAAGGCAAAAAATGAGGCGTTGCAATTGCAATTTAACGCCGCTGTCGAAGATATAGAAATGCTCCGTAAGATATGTGCGGGCCAAAAACTGAAACTTGAAAAATTTGCGGCCATATCAGGGGGGGCAACGGGTCAAATGTTCGTCCATCAACAAAGTACGCCGGTTGAGCGCGATTTTACGCCGCATTTGCAAGCTATTTAAGGTATAGAACGCCGCAAAATAGTCCTAATTAAGCCTGATTATAGGGGGCATGTTTGTCTCCTATAGGTTAAGGCAATCTTTTTGAGGCACGCTCGAAATACATCTTTTAGTTTTAAATCGTTAGAAACTGTTTCTAATTGATAATTTGTAGTTGTTTTTTAGCTGATATTGGGGCTTGAAACTTAGACTTTGATAACTATTTCACCCTAGAACGCGGCCCGTGGGACTGCGACAAGAAATTAAACGCTATATATGGATATTATTGGAATGATATCTGCATGTAGTAGGTCGAAGTGATAGTTTTGCAACAGTTCCGACTTTAATGCCGTAAAAGCATGGGTGTCTGAAAAGGATTGTTGTGTCGACTCGCTGAGGCCTATATGGAGCGCGACAATGAGAAAACGCAGATACATATTTGCTGGGTGGGGCATTGGCCTTACAGCAGTATGCGCAGCGAGTGTAGCTTTCCCTGCTATTGCGGAGAAAGCGGCTGATCAACGCGAAGCAATGCAGTGGAGCAATCTGGCTGCTGATTACCTTGAATCTGATATCACCTTAACTCAGAACTCAGTATTAAAGTCACATATCTTAGAAGACGTAGAACTTGTGCAGCCTTTATTAACGGTCAGGTCAGACCTCTCCGATCTTGCCAAACGTGATATGGCAGAGCATCGCTGCCTTTCTGAAGCTGTGTATTTTGAGGCTCGCTCTGAGACTCGTTCAGGACAATTAGGCGTAGCGGAAGTAATTAAGAACCGCGTTAAGTCAAAACATTACCCAAATTCGATTTGCGAAGTGGTATATCAAGGCTCAGAACGCCGTACAGGCTGCCAATTTAGTTTTACCTGTGATGGCTCAATGGATGTTTTGCCTAAAGGGCCTGCGTGGGAACGTTCAAAAGAGATTGCGACACTCAGCCTAACGGGCTTTGCACCGAAACTTACAGACAATGCAACGCATTACCATACAACGAATATTAATCCTGTTTGGGCGCCATCACTACGTTATGACGGACAAATTGGATCGCATAAGTTCTATCGATTTAAGTGGAAAGAACGTCCTGTTAAACCCAGCGTAACAATGAATGTTGCGCCGCCAACATAGACGCCATTAATTATTTTAATATCAGCGGTTTCAGAGCCGCTTTTTTTATGCCTTTTACGCTTTTAAGATGGCGCTATTTATCATCCATACCAATATCAAAATTTGGAGAAGAATGAGTAAGAGCGCCTATGGAGATGACGTTCACGCCAGTTTTGGCAAGACCCTCAACCGTTGAGAGGTTAACCCCGCCTGAGGCTTCAAGAACAGGGCGTCGATATTTTGATGAATTCACGATTGATACGGCTTCTTTTAGCGTTTGAGCCTTCATATTATCGAGCAAAATAACGTCGGGCTCATATGTCAAGACGACTTTCAATTGTTCAAGTGTGTCAACTTCAACGCTCACTTTAGCCATGTGATCAGCTTCAGACTTGATAGCCGAAAGGGCTGCGTCAACGCCGCCAGCAAGGGCAATATGATTATCTTTAATCATAATAGCGGCGGCAAGACTTTCGCGATGAGTGTAGCCGCCCCCAGCAAGAACGGCTTGTTTTTCTAGTGCGCGCAGGCCCGGTGTTGTTTTACGAGTAGCGGCGATACGGGCATCCGTGTCATTTACAGCATCGACATATTGGCGGGTAAGCGTAGCGACCCCTGAAAGTCGCCCTAGGAAATTCAGCGCAACCCGTTCTGCCGATAAAAGGCTTCGCGTGGGGCCATTAATTTCAGCAATGATTGTGCCCGCTGAAACACGGTCGCCATCATTTAAAAGAGGTTTAAACTCGACACGTGAATCCACTAGTTGATAGGTTAAGCTAGCCGCTTGAAGACCTGCTATTACGCCCGTTTCTCTGGCCCGCATTACCAATGACCCAATGGCCGATTTTGGTACTAATAGGCTAGCCGTCAAATCACCTGATTCTCCGAAATCTTCGGACAAGGCCATTCTGACAATAGGTTCGATAACGATTTGAGGTAGGTCAGGTAAAGTTCTCATGGCAACTGCATAAACATCCTTGTTTTATATGTCTTGTAGAATTTGATTGTGAAGGTGGGTTTAAGCAAAATTTGATATTTTAAAAAGGTAAGGGCGGAACTGGTCAAGACCACGATCTTGATAGTCAACATTGTCTTAAGCGTTTACTTTTTCTTCGACTTAACCCAAACTTCAATCAGAATACGCAAAGCGTGAAATGGGGTATTTATGTCGTCTACGTCGATCGTCTTAGTCACTCTCATCGCCTATAAGGTTTTATTGTTGGGGATTGGGTTTTGGGCTTCACGCCGCGTGGCCTCAGCCGATGATTTTTTCTTAGCAGGAAAAGCTAGAGGGCAGGGTCTTGGGCCTTGGGTGGCAGGGTTGTCCTATGCGGCCTCCACATCATCGGCTTGGGTTTTATTAGGGTTCACAGGCGCCGTTTATAGTCAAGGCGTCGTGGCGCTTTGGCTCATCCCAGGAATTTTTGGCGGTTATTTGATGTCATGGTTGGTTATGGGGCCAAGGCTTAATGCCGAAACTGCGGCTCGTGGGCATTTAACGATAATTGATTTCATAACGGCTGATATAGGGGCGAAATGGAAACGTATAATCGGGCCGATTTGTGCGTTTATGGTTCTATTTTGTTTTGTGTTTTATATATCTTCTCAATTTCAAGCGGCTGGTAATGCTCTGACTGAGGTTTTCGGGATGAGCTCTGTTGAGGCTATAATAATCGGTGCGTTGGTTATTGTGGTTTATTGCTTGTTTGGTGGTTTTCTTGCGGCGAGTGTGACGGATGCGTTGCAAGCCCTAGTTATGATGGCGGCTTGTGTGCTTGTTCCTATCGCGGCGGTTCAAGCCTCTGGGGGGCTAGGGGCTGTCGTGGAAACCCTTCACCAGAATGAACCCAAAGCATATTTTAGCTTTGCTGGCGGAGCGGCCGGCATGGCTGGTCTTGGTTTGGTAATGGGATTATTTGGCACAGGCTTAGGTGCATTAGGGCAGCCACAATTATTAAACCGTATTATGTCTGTTCGATCACAAGCCGAACGCCGCCAAGGGGCCGCGATTACGATCCTTTGGGGTGTTGTCATTTACTCCGGCCTTATATGTTTAGCGTTCGCTGGCCGTGCTAGTGGGATTGAAACAGGGACAGAAGGACTATTCTTTGCGGCAGCGAAAGCATTTCTTCCTGCAGTCTTAGCCGGCATCGTAACTGCGGCGGTTCTCTCGGCTGTTATGTCTACAGTAGACAGTCTTCTGCTTGCGGCGGCTTCGGCAGTTTCGCACGACATGGGGGCTACATATCGTGAGCCTAAAGGGGCATTGTTCTTTGGGCGTCTCGCAATGGTCGGGATTGCTGTGTTGGCTGTGCTTATGACGCTTTACCTGCCCAAGGATATCTTTAGCCGGGTCTTATTTAGCTGGGTCGCTTTGGGCGCCGCATTTGGGCCGGTTGTTTTGACGAAATGTTTGGGGTTACGCAGTGGCGGTGCGGCCATGTGCGCCGCAATCTTGGTCGGTTTTTTTACGGCTGTTATTTCTGCCAATGTTCAAGGCCCTGTAGCCGAAATTATAGAAAAATGGGGCTCATGGGGATTAGGCTTAATTATCCTTTACATAGGTCACGCTAGGACCAAGAGAGCCGAGATTTAGGTTTCTTTATCAAACGAAGGCAGTAGACACTGCTATATTTCAAAGCGTTATGCTTAGATAAATTAGAAATAAAAAATGCCCCATTGTTTTCACAATGAGGCATTTATATTTTTTATTTGCGCCTTGCTTATGCGGCTTTACGTCCAGCCTGTGCTTCGATGATCTTAGCGATTGTATCGGCTTTTAAATCATCAACACTTGCGCTGATGCCCATAGCATTGGCGATTTTAACGACGTCAGCCTCAAGCATACGATTAAGGGCCGACTTTGTATAAGTTTTGACTTGGGCTTTGCCGCCGTAAATCAACTCACCAGCTGCAGCTTTATCGCGGAACATCTGAGGGACGTTGAAACGTGGCCCGTGACGCTGTGCTAGCATGTCAGCCGTAGCCACAAAAGCGTCGAGGCCAATTGTGTCGATATATGAAAGTGGACCGCCTGTCCAAGGAGGGAAACCCCATCCGAATATAGCGCCTAGATCAGCACTTTGCGGGTCAGGCACAACACCTTCGGCATAACACTGTGCCGTAGGAATTAATTGCGCATACATGAGGCGCTCTTTTACTTCTGCGGCAGATGGTTGTTCTTCAGCAAGAGGATAATGGTCTGTCATACCTTTCCAGAGGCCAAGGCGTTTACCGCTCTCGTCATAGTCATAGAACCCTGCACCGAAACGACGGCCTGCACGGTCCCATTTATTGACCATGTTATCCATGAACTCTTCGGTTCCTGTCGGGACATATTTGTCGCCCATTTCTTCTTTGGTCGACGTCATGATGTCAAAGCCAAGCTTTTGCGTGGTATCATCAGTGACGGCAAGGGGGCCAATAGGAAGACCAAGTAACGCGGCGCAGTTTTCAATTAGTGACATTGAAATGCCCTCCGTGACCATCAAACTGGCTTCGTTCGCATAAGGCGGGAAGACCCGGTTCGTAAAGAACCCGCGCACATCTTTGACAACGATAGGCGTTTTCTTGATTTTACGGTTGTAATCAAATGCCACGGCCAGAGCTTTATCGCCTGTACCTTCGTGTGGAATGATTTCCAAAAGTGGCATTCTTTCAACAGGTGAGAAGAAATGCATGCCGATGAATTGCTCTGGGCGTGAAGAGTTTTCTGCCAAACCACCAATGGGCAATGTAGAGGTGTTTGAAGCAAAAATAACGTCTTTGCCAATGACAGCTTCAGTTTTCTTAATGACATCAGCTTTAACATCTGGACGCTCAAACACAGCTTCGATGATAAGATCAACGTCCTTCAAATCGTCGTAATTATCAGTTGGTGTAATGCGTGCCAAAAACTCTTCGGCTTTTTCTTTGGTCATACGTCCACGAGAAACGTTTTTGTCCAAGATTTTTTTTGTATAAGCGACAGATTTCTGTGCTTCTTCCATAGAGCGATCCAAAGAGACAACCTGCATACCGGCTTTGGCTGTGACATGTGCAATACCTGAGCCCATTAAACCTGCCCCTAAGACACCAACTTTTTTGATGTTTGTTTTCTCAACATTTTCAGGGCGAGCGGCGCCTTTTTCAGCGGCTTGCTTGTTTACAAACAATGTGCGGATCATGTTTTTCGCAACAGGGTCAGCAAGCAATGTGCAGAAGTATTTTACCTCTATAGCTAGTGCCGTATCCATTGGAACATTTGTGCCTTCATATAGGCAGGACATGATGGCCTTGATTGCAGGATAATTATTCTTGCTTTCCTTAACGGCCATAGCATTTGCCGCCATAAAGAATTGAGCCGCCTTAGGGTTCATTGCGCCAGCGCCGCCAGGTACTTTGAAGCCCTTTACATCCCAAGGTGCTAAGACACCCTTTTCAGAATTAGATTTGACCCAAGCTTTCGCGGCGTCAATTGTTGTCCCAGCTTCAACAACTTCGTGGATAAGGCCTTGTGCAAGTGCCTTTTTAGGGTCGAGGGTTTTGCCTTGGGTACACATCATAGCGGCGTTTTGGAGGCCAACTAGGCGTGGTACGCGCTGCGTTCCGCCTGCACCCGGTAGGAGGCCAACAAGAACTTCTGGCAAACCTAGTTTGATTTTTGGGTTGTCTGCAACAACGCGGTGATGACAGGCAAGGGCCACTTCGAGACCGCCGCCGAGCGCAAGGCCTTCGATAGCACAGGCAACGGGCTTGGCTTTTTTACCTTCACGTTGCATTTGACGAACAGTATGGCCGCCTGTTTCCATACGGCGGAACATGCGGGTTAAAACCATGCCTTGTTCAAAAGCTTCTTTATCCAGATCACCGCTACGACCTTCAAGCATACGTAGGTCTGCGCCTGCTAAAAACGCATTGTCCCGCGCTGAGGCGATGACAGCACCTTTGACAGCCTCATCATTAATGAGGCGATCCACAAAATGCGGAAACTCAGAGATGAGAGTTTCATCCCAGACATTCATGCCTTGGTTAGGCACGTCGATTTTCATCAACAATATGCCATCCGCATCGAGGTCTAGGGTAAATGATTTATAGTCACTCATAATATTATCCTTCTCAAGTTCGCGATTAAACGCGCTCAATGATTGTGGCTGTACCCATGCCGCCGCCAATACAAAGCGTAACGAGGGATGTTTCTTTATTTGACCGCTCTAGTTCGTCGACCATAGTGCCGAGAATCATTGCGCCTGTGGCTCCTAGAGGGTGACCCATCGCAATAGCGCCGCCATTTACGTTGATGTCACCATGGTCGATATTAAGCGCTTGCATGAAGCGTAGAACAACGGCGGCAAAGGCTTCGTTCAACTCGTAAATATCAATGTCTGACACTTCCATACCTGCACGCTTTAGGGCTTTCTTGGCGGCAAATTCTGGACCAGTGAGCATGATTGTTGGCTCTGAACCGATAGACGCCATAGACTTAATGCGTGCGCGAGGCTTAAGGCCAAGGCGTTCGCCAACTTCTTTGTTACCAATCAACAGACCAGCGGCTCCGTCCACAATACCAGAAGAGTTACCCGCATGATGAACGTGGTTGATGCCTTCTAATGTTGGGTATTTTTGGAGCGCGACACCGTTAAAGCCAAAGTTCTCGCCCATCATTTTAAAGGACGGGTTCAAAGCGCCAAGACTTTGCATATTGGTTTCAGGGCGAATAGTTTCGTCGTGGTCTAGAACTGTAACGCCCATAACGTCTTTGACGCCAATGATTGATTTCTTGAAACGGCCTTCATCCCAAGATTTTTTAGCGCGCTTGTGGCTTTCAACCGCATAAGCATCCACATCATCACGTGAGAAACCATATTTGGTTGCGATAAGGTCCGCTGAAACGCCTTGCGGAACAAAATAGTTATGAAAAGCAGAGGCTGGGTCTGTTGGCCATGCACCGCCATCTGATCCCATTGGAACGCGGGACATGCTTTCAACGCCGCCGCCAATGGCAAGGTCACATTCACCTGACATGACTTTCGCCGCTGCGATATTAGAGGCCTCGAGGCCCGAGGCGCAAAATCTGTTAACTTGGATGCCGCCAGTCGTTTGGGCGTAACCAGCATTCATTACGGCGGTACGTGTTACCACTGCGCCTTGTTCGCCCACAGGGGAGACACAACCAAAGGCAACATCTTCGATTTCAGCGCTGTCTATGTTATTTCTGTCGCGGAGCGCTTCTAGAACCTGTACGCTTAGATTAAGCGGTGTGATTTCATGCAAGCTACCGTCTGATTTGCCTTTGCCGCGCGGGGTCCGAACGGCATCATAAATATAAGCCTCAGTCATTGGGGGTACCTTTCGCTATTCATTCTTGTTTGAATTTGCGTCCTTAGACCTTATTTTTGTTTGGAAATAAAGGGGCCAACCCTGTTTTTTACACCTTCACAAATGCTTGCGCCCTCTTCATTTTTGGGTGCATCGACATATGCTATAGGGGTCGTATAAGGTTTTTAGTGGGTGTAACTAATATGTACCCCGTTGAAACACGATAAATATAAGAATGATTGGAAAGAATATGCGCGAAGCTGTCATTATCTCTACTGCCCGAACACCTATTGGACGCGCCTATCGCGGCGCCTTTAATGACACACCATCGCCCACATTGGCGGGGCATTGTATAGATCACGCTGTTTCTCGTGCAGGAATCGACGGTGCAGAAATTGATGATGTGATTATGGGCTGCGCCATTCAACAAGGGGTTCAGGTTACGATTGGCCGTAATGCGGTGTTGGCGTCAAACCTCCCCGTTAGCGTTCCTGCTATGAGTCTTGATCGTCAATGTTCATCTGGCATGATGGCGATCGGTGTGGCGGCAAAGCAAATCATCGCAGATAATCAAACCATCACGCTTGGCGGCGGCGTGGAAAGCATTTCCATGGTTCAAACTCCTGAAATGCGCGTTGCACCCGACATGAACGTTATTAAAAAACACCCAAATGCTTATATCCAAATGATTGATACGGCTGAAATCGTCGCAGAGCGTTACGGTATCAGCCGCGATGATATGGACGAATATGCACTTTTATCACAGCAGCGTACACATGCCGCGCAGGAGGCTGGAGCGTTTAACGACGAAATCGTGCCGCTTACGTCTACGATGAAAGTCATGAACAAAGAAACCAAAGAGATTTCTGAGCATGAAGTGACATTGGAAAAAGATGAAGGCAACCGTCCTTCTACGACCCTTGAAGGCTTGCAAGGTCTAAAGCCTGTGCGCGGTCCTGGTAAAGTTATCACGGCTGGTAATGCGTCACAACTATCTGATGGCGCTTCTGTTTCTATCCTTATGGAAGCGAAAGAAGCAGAAAAGCGGGGCCTGCAGCCTCTTGGTGCTTATCGTGGGATGGCCGTGGCAGGGCTTGAGCCTGACGAAATGGGTATTGGCCCCATTTACGCTGTTCCTAAATTATTAAAACAAACAGGTCTGAAGATGGAAGACATTGACTTGTGGGAACTGAACGAAGCGTTTGCTGTTCAGGTTCTTTATTGTCAGCGCGAGCTCGGTATTCCGATGGAAAAAATGAACGTGAATGGCGGCGCAATTTCCGTTGGACATCCTTATGGTATGTCAGGTGCTCGTATGGTCGCGCACTCCTTGATCGAAGGTAAGCGCCGCGGTGCGAAATATGTTGTCAGCACAATGTGTATTGGCGGCGGCATGGGTGCGGCTGGTCTTTTCGAAGTCCTTTAGTCAGCGAAATTTAGTTTAGGAAAATTAAAATGAGTACAGTTGAATTTAAAGATCGCGTCGCCATTGTAACCGGCGCAGGCGGTGGTTTGGGCCGAAGTCATGCTTTAGCACTGGCCGCACGCGGCGTAAAAGTTGTCGTGAATGACCTTGGTGGTTCGGTTGATGGTTCAGGCAGTTCAGCCACAGCCGCACAAAAAGTCGTTGATGAAATTAAAGCCGCAGGCGGCGAAGCTATCGCCAATGGTGCGAATGTCACGAAAGAGGACGAGGTGGCTGAAATGGTTCAGCAAGCGCTCGATGCCTATGGCAAGATTGACATCCTTGTAAATAACGCTGGTATCCTTCGCGACAAATCATTTGCTAAAATGACAATGGATGATTTCCGTCTTGTGCTTGACGTACACATTATGGGGTCAGCCATATGTACTAAAGCAGTTTGGCAACATATGCGCGATAATGGTTATGGCCGTATCGCGATGACGAGTTCATCTTCTGGTATGTACGGAAATTTCGGCCAAGCTAATTATGGTGCGGCGAAAGCAGGGCTTTCAGGCTTTATGCGTACACTTTGTCTTGAAGGTGCGAAATACAATATTCGCGTGAATGCGCTTGCACCAGTTGCGGCGACGCGGATGACAGAAAACCTTATGCCGCCCGAAGTGTTAGCGATGCTAGATGTTGAAAGCGTCAGCCAAGGTCTTGTTTATCTTTGCTGTGATGATGCACCAAACCGTACCATTTTGGTGGCTGGTGCTGGCGGATATGCTGTAACGAAAGTATTTGAAACAGACGGTATGAACTTTGCGCCAGGTGAACAAACAGCTGAAAATATTGCAGCTAATTGGGACGCCATTGCCGCTGAAGATAATATGCTTGAAATGACACAAGGCGGACAACAGGGTGAGAAGCTGTTGAAGCGGGCTGTTGCATTAAAAGGCTAATCACAATTAATTCACTAAAATAAAAACCTAAAAGGGGAAAACTATGACATCTATTTCACTCGACGCGGCCAAAGACATGATAGGCAAGGAATCGGGCGTTTCTGAATGGATCACGGTTGAACAAGACCGAATTAATCAGTTCGCTGACGTGACCGAGGACCATCAGTTTATTCATATCAATCCTGATATGGCTAAAATGACTCCATTTGGTGGTACGATTGCGCATGGTTTTCTCACGCTTTCTTTGCTCGCCAAAATGGGTGAAGAGGCTTCTATTGTGCTTGATGGCGTTAAAATGGGCGTGAATTATGGCTTTGATAAAGTACGTTTTTTAGCGCCAGTCCCTACAGGTTCAAAGGTACGGGGCCGTTTTGTTGTCGCAGCTGTTGAAGAAAAACGTCCGGGTCAAATTCTAATAACCTATGATGTTACTGTCGAAATTGATGGCGAAGAAAAACCGGCTCTCATTGCCAAATGGATGGGTATGCAATTTACAGGATAAGTCATCCTCAAGATTAATGTGAAAAGGCGGTTCTTTTGAGCCGCCTTTTTCTTTGAGTGAATGTTTGAAAGGCGAACTAAACCTTTAACGCCTCTAACCCCGCTCTCATTTCAGTTGATATCGGCACGGGGCGCCGAGTGTTTCTATCGACATAAACATGCGTGAACTGGCCTTGGGCAGCGCTTGTTTTGTCTTCGTTTTTGAATAACCCAATTTCGTAAATCACGCTGGAATTTCCAAGATGTACAACGCGAAGGCCGGCATGAATGATGTCCGGAAACCCTGTCGGTGCAAAGTAATCACAATTTGTGCGTACAACTAAACCAATGGTTACGCTTGTCTCAATATCCAGCAGCTTATTTTGAATTAAATATTCATTCACTACCGTATCAAAGAAAAAATAATACACCGAGTTGTTAACGTGGCCATAGACATCATTGTCATTCCACCGCGTTGGAATTTTTAAATAATGCGGATAGGATTCGCGGTAGTTAGGGGTTGGGCGGCTCACAAAATGCTCTCATAAATTTTAACGGTGGCATCATAGGTCATTTCGCGCGGATTATTTTGTAAAACACGATCCTTTGCCATGGCGTCTTTTGCCATCATGGGTATTGCGTCGGCAGGTATATTCACATCGCTCAAAGTAAGCGGGACTGCTGTTTCATGTTTAATTCGGATCATATCGTCGATGAGGGCAGAACTGCTATCGCCAAGACCCAAGCTTTGCGCGATTTCGCCATACCATTTGTCGGCTTTTGGCTGATTATATTTTAGAACTTCGGTCAGAACGAGCGCATTGGACAATCCGTGCGGGACGTGAAAAAATCCACCTAGAGGATAGGCTAGGGCATGAACTGCGCCTACTGGAGCATTTGAAAAGGCTTGCCCCGCCAACATCGCACCGATGAGCATAGTTTCGCGGCAATCTAAATTCTCAGGCTCGTTACAGCTTTGAACAATAGCGTTTCGCAGTTTACTTAGAGCCGTCAAGGCAAGGGCGTCTGATATTGGGTTCTTTTGTTTTATAGATGTATAGGCTTCGATAGCGTGAACCATCGCATCTATACCTGTTGCCGCGGTAATTGATTTTGGTAAGCCTACGGTGAGCGCGCTGTCTAGCAGAACGCGATCTGCATAAAGTGCATCTGCCACCACGCCGCTTTTTTCCGTTTCACCTGTCGTAATGATGGCCACATTGGTGACTTCAGATCCAGTGCCTGCTGTTGTCGGAATGAGGAGGAGCGGGAGGCTTTTGCCAATGGCCATACCTACGCCGTAAATTTTATGAATAGGCTGCGGATTTGCAACGAGGTAAGCAATGACTTTGGCCGTGTCCATCGGACTTCCACCGCCAAACCCAATGATAAGGTCGGCTTGAAAATCGGTGACGGCTTCAATGCCTTTTAGAACAATAGATTCCGGTGGGTCGGCAACCACATCGTCAAAGACCATAACCTGATAACCCGCATCCCTTAAAGAGGCTAAGCCCGGCTCCATTAGTCCAAGAGATACAATGCCTTTATCTGTTATGACTGCAATGCGTTTGTTGGGGCATAATCCATCAACATAAAAATCAAGCTTAGCGGCTCCCCCATTTTCTATGCGAATATCAGAGACCGTTTGGAAGGAATGCGCTTTCATAAGGGTATTATGCCAAGCCTATCGATGCTTGTCATGTGGTTTGCACGAATTCCTGTTCACGTAGGCACTACAAAAATGAATGTGCATTTTTAAGGCCCAATTATTTTGGCCATATAATGTTGATTGTTTTTCCGCCAATAGGTGACAGATAACCTCAGAGTTGATAGCGATAAATTCGTAAGAGTTACACAAATAGTAACGGGGAAGCCAAGATGAATGAAAGCGCCAAAACCTATTCCGTACCGTCCGAATTTTTAGAGGCCTCTAATATTCGTGCAGAGCAATATGCGTCAATGTACGCCGCGTCTCTTGCGGATCCAGAAGCCTTTTGGGGAGAGATGGGCTGTCGATTGGATTGGATAACGCCTTATACAAAAGTCAAAAATGTTTCGTGGGATAAAAACGATCTGTCTGTGAAGTGGTATGAAGACGGTGTTTTGAATGTTTCCGTAAATTGTATTGATAGGCATCTTGATGCGCGCGGCGATAAAACGGCTATTATTTGGGAGGGTGATGAGCCGTCTGACAGTCATAGCTATAGCTACCGCGAACTTCATCGTGAAGTCTGTCGCTTTGCAAATGTATTGAAAGCTATAGGCGTAAAAAAGGGCGATCGAGTCACACTGTACATGCCTATGATTGCAGAGGCCGCTTTCGCTATGCTTGCTTGTGCGCGTATCGGTGCAGTCCATAGTATTGTCTTTGGCGGTTTCTCGCCCGAAGCGTTGGCAGGGCGCATAGTAGATTGCGATAGCACAGTCGTTATCACTGCTGATGAAGGTTTGCGCGGGGCAAAAACAATCCCATTAAAGGCCAATTGCGATGCGGCTTGTGATATCGCGGCTAATGCAGGAAAACCTGTCGCCAAAGTACTCTGTATTAAGCGTACAGGCGGAGACGTAGCTTGGGATACAGGCCGTGATGTTTGGTATCATGAAGCCGTAACGTCAGTTTCGGATGATTGTCCGGCTGAACCCATGAACGCTGAAGACCCTCTCTTTATTCTCTACACGAGCGGCTCTACTGGGAAGCCTAAAGGCGTATTACATACCACAGGTGGGTATCTCGTCTGGGCGTCTATGACCCATGAATACGTCTTCGATCTGAAAGAAGAGGATGTTTATTGGTGTTCGGCTGATGTTGGCTGGGTAACAGGACATACATATATTGTTTATGGCCCGCTGGCGAATGGCGCCACGACCGTGATGTTTGAAGGCATACCTACTTATCCTGATGCTTCGCGCTTTTGGCGGGTATGCGATAAACACAAGGTGTCATTATTCTATACGGCGCCAACGGCCATACGCGCCCTCATGCGCGAAGGAGACGGCCCTGTAAATGCAACGGATAGGTCGACTTTACGTGTTCTCGGTACAGTCGGCGAACCCATTAATCCCGAAGCGTGGGAGTGGTATTTCAATGTTGTAGGCGGGGGACGTTGTCCGATAGTCGACACATGGTGGCAAACTGAAACAGGCGGCGCAATGATAGTTCCACTTCCAGGGACGACACCCATGAAGCCAGGTTCAGCTACTTTACCCTTCTTTGGCGTTGAGCCCGCTTTGGTTGATGCTGAGGGAAATGAGCTCTCTGGTGCCACAGAGGGTAATCTTATTATAAAGCAAAGCTGGCCGGGACAAATGCGAACCGTCTATGGCGATCATAAGCGATTTGCGGATACATATTTCTCTGCCTATCCGGGATATTACTTTACTGGAGATGGGTGCCGCAGAGATGAAGATGGTTTTTATTGGATTACGGGGCGCGTAGACGATGTGATAAATGTCTCCGGTCACCGCATGGGAACGGCAGAGGTCGAAAGCGCTTTGGGGTCACATGCTGCTGTTGCGGAGTCAGCAGTCGTTGGTTTTCCGCATGATATTAAAGGGCAGGGTATTTACGCTTATGTTACATGCGTCGCCGGGCTTGAGCCTGATGAAGCCCTACGAAAGACTCTCATTCAGCATGTGCGTAAAGAGATTGGGCCGATAGCGACGCCAGACAATATTCAATTTGCCTCAGGACTACCCAAGACACGTTCCGGTAAAATTATGCGACGCATTCTAAGGAAAATCGCCGAAAATAACTTTGACAATCTTGGCGATACATCAACGCTTGCTGATCCGACTGTAGTTGGCGATTTAATTGAGAACCGCCTAAACCGATAAGCTGTGCTCGGGCTCAAACCGAGTTAAATCGCTTATCAAGTCGTCCGCCAAGGATAAGACTATGTTTGGGTCTGTGCCGCGCTGCATTTCAAGTTTCAAAACTGTGATGCAGGATTGAAACCTTAAAGCTAATCTGTCGGTATCTGCCGATTGTGGGATTTCTTGTTGCGCCTTAGCAAGCTCAAAAGCGCGTGTGAATTCGGCCCTCATTTCATCCATATAGCGTCTGGCATCTTGCGCTATATTGGTTTCTTGTTCAGTGGCCCCCATTAATGTCTTTGTAAGCATACAAGAAAAGCAGGGGGCATCATCTTTTGATGGCTTTCCAATAGCCCTTAAATAGTCAGAGAGCCAAAGAATTGGCGAGGTTGATTGCGACAGGCCTGAAGTAAAACCTTGCCTACCCATGATAAAATAGAGCTCTAAGGCCGAACGGTAGAGCTGTTCTTTGTTTGTAAAGGCAGCGTAAATACTACCAGGCTTCATGTTTAATGCGGATTCTAGGTCTTTCAGAGACGTTGCATGATAACCTTTCAGCCAGAAAACGCGCATGGCTGCCTCAAGGGCGGTATTACGGTCATAGGGCCGAGCATAAGTTTTAGCGCGCTTTGTCATATGTTATGAATAAGGACAGATTTATTGTCTGTCACCCATGATAACGGGGTGCATTATCACATTTGAGTGAACGCTCAAATTTGCTGTTGAGTGTTTACTCAAGCCTACCTACCTAAAGCGCATCCGAGAACGGACAGAGTTTAACAAATAGGAGAAATCCATGACTGATTTCACAATACATACAGAAGAGACCGCACCAGAGGAAAGCCAAGAGATTTTGGCTGGGGCGCAAAAACAAATGGGCCGTATTCCTGGGCTTTATGCCGTCATGGCAGAGGCACCAGGTTTATTGAAATCTTATAAATATTTAGGTGATCAATTTGGTCAATCTAGCTTTGATAAAGATGAGCTGACAGTAATTTGGCAAACCATCAATGTAGAACATGAATGTCATTATTGCGTGCCTGCCCATACAGCGATTGCGAAAAGCATGAAGGTCGACGACGCGATTACAGAGGCGCTCCGCAATGAAACACCGCTTCCAAATGACCGTTTAGAAGCCCTTCGTACATTTACATTACAAGTCGTTCGGGGTCGCGGGAATGTCGATGATGCCGCTGTTCAGTCATTTTTAGAGGCTGGATTTACAAAGCGTCAAATTTTAGAAGTTGTTCTGGGCGCCGCACAGAAAGTCATTTCAAACTACACCAACCATTTAGCTGAAACACCTTTGGATGAAGCTTTCTCCCCATTCAAATGGGAACGGTCTGCTTAATGACTTAATCAGCTCCGGAGCATTAATTGTTCCGGAGCTCGCAATTTGGAGGAAATTAATTTCAGGGTTGTTATTCACGCCTTTTCTTATATCCAAAAGACTGGATATGAAATGCAATCATAGGGCGGAATATCGCATGATATGTAAACGATTTACGTGTTTTCTCATTTCAATTTTTGGCATTTTATTTCTGCCATTTCAGGCTCAGGCCGAAGTCACTTTGACTTTTTATAGCCATAACTTTGGTTCAAATTATCCGCATGCTTTTGTGGAAATTAAAGGGAACTTAGAGACAGGTGAAGTTATAGAAGAAGATTTGGGCTTTACACCGGCGTTTGTCGGCCCGAATGTTTTATTGGGTTCTGTAAAAGGTATTATTAAGGGCGTGACAAAAGGGTATAAAGAAAACTCTGACCCACATTTCGCAATTGTCGTAAGCGACGAAACATATCATGAAATTAAAAGCTTTACCGAAGATTGGCTAACATCTCGGAAAAAGAGCTATAATTTAAATAAAAGAAATTGCGTGCACTATATCGGTGCGATGCTGAACCTCGTCGATATTAAGACCAATACAGAGTCACGTTATTTCAAGAAGCCAAAGAGTTTTTTGAAAGAAACCTTATCGTTAAACCCCAAGCTTTTACCAGCAGCCCCTTCAGTGAACGCGGTAATGGATAAGGGGAGCGTCACACAAGAGCCTATATCAATAGCGGATTAAAACTCTCCTCACCTCACTTCGGAACGTAACCGAGTCTGTCCCGTTAAGTTTCTGTATTCAGAAATTCAAAAGGACATTTCATGATAGACCGAAGCGAGATTTTTAACCCTGTGGAGATGGGAGAGGTGACTCTTTCAAATCGCATATTAATGGCGCCGCTTACACGCAATCGATCGCACTCTGACGGCACCCCCAAGCAGTTAGCAAGAACCTATTACCATCAGCGGTCTTCGGCTGGTTTGATTTTCACTGAAGCTACTCAAATATCCGCAATGGCCAAAGGTTATCTAGATACCCCAGGGATTTACACTGAAAAACACATTGAAGAATGGAGAGGCATAACCGACGCAGTGCATTCTGGCGGGGGCTTGATTTTCTGTCAGCTCTGGCATGTTGGGCGTATTAGTCACTCATCATTATTGCCAGATGGTCGAGCACCCTTAGCGCCTAGCGCCATTCAGGCTGATACGAAAACCTTTACGGCTAATGGTTTCGAAGAATGTTCCAAGCCCATTGCTATGACTAAGGAAGACATAAATCAAACTTTGCGCGATTATAAAATAGCCGCTGAATGTGCAAGGAAAGCGGGCTTTGATGGGGTGGAGATACATAGTGCAAATGGATATTTGCTCGATCAATTTCTTCAAGATGGTACGAATAATCGTGATGATGAATATGGTGGGTCTATTGAAAACCGACTGCGTCTTTTAAATGAGGTCATTGATGTCGTGTCGAGTGTTTGGCCAAAGACACGAATAGGTGTTCGGCTTTCTCCATTGGGCCAAGCAGGTGATATAAGCGATAGCCATGCTGAGGCGACCTTTGCGGCGGCTTATAAGGCAATCTCAGAAGCACATTTAGCATATATGCATGTCGTTGAGCAATTTGGTGGTGACGATCAGTCAGGCGAAAGAGCGCTTATTAAACGCCTGCGTAAACATTTCACTGGATTTTATATTGCCAATGGCGGTTATGATAAAGACAGCGCATGCAAGGTAATTGAGAGCGGACATGCGGACGCCGTTACATTTGGTCGTCTGTTTATATCTAATCCAGATTTGCCAGAACGCTTCCGTCTCAACGCTAAGCTTAACACGCCAAATGAAAAGACATTCTATGGCGGGGGCGTCGAAGGCTACACAGATTATCCATTCCTAAATAAAGAAAGAGAGGCTGCTTAATGCGTAGTTTTGTTACCATAAATCCCGTCACTGAAACGCCTCTTAATCGATATGAGCTTTTGAACGATTTTCAGCTCTCTGAAAGTATTGAAAACTGTCACAAGGCGCAGTGTGATTGGAAGCTTAAACCCCTCGAAGAGCGGGCAAAAATTATCAATAATATTGGTGAAACCCTTTTGAAAGAAAAGGCGAATCTGTCTCGCCTCATGACTGAGGAAATGGGTAAGCTCCTATCGCAAAGTGAAGAAGAAATTGAACTTTGTGCCGCTATTTGTACTTGGACGGCCGAGAATGGCCCGAATATTTTGGCTGATGAGGCGCGTGATATTGACGACGAAAAACGGGGTATAATCACATACTCACCTGTCGGTGTTATATACGGGATTCAGCCTTGGAATTACCCAAGTTACCAAGTTGTACGCTACTCTATCTCTAACCTTATGGCGGGAAATGGTGTCCTTCTTAAACATGCCCAAAATGTGACGGGTACGGGAAAGTTATTAGAAGATATTTACGAGCAAGCGGGACTTCCAAAAGGCCTGTTTAAGGCGCTAATTATTTCTCATGAACAATCTGACACAGTCATCACGAATGACCGTGTGCGGGGTGTTACGTTAACAGGCAGTTCTGCTGCGGGACGTCAGATTGCCCAGAAATCTGCCGCTGTTTTGAAAAAGACAGTTTTAGAGCTGGGGTCTAATGATGCCTTTATTGTATTGGATGACGCCGATATCGAACAAGCTGTCGAAATCTGTGTGGCAGGTCGGATTTATAATAATGGAGAAACTTGCATTGCCGCTAAGCGCTTCATTATTGTGGAGTCTGTATATGAGGCCTTTAAGGACGCCTATGTCAAAGCCATGTCGAATTTATCGATGGGCGACCCCATGAAGGATAATGTTGATTTGGGACCAATGGCCCGAAAAGACCTTAGAGACGATTTGCATAAGCAAGTCGAAAATAGCGTAAAGGCCGGAGCGATCTTGTTATGCGGTGGCGAGGTTCCGGATCGGAAAGGATATTTTTACCCAGCGACGGTTCTTGAAAATGTTTTACCGGGACAGCCTGCCTATGAAGACGAATTATTTGGCCCAGTAGCGTCACTAATTAAAGCAGACAACGCAAAGGATGCTCTTCGTATTGCTAATAATAGCCGTTTTGGTTTGGGTGGTGGTATCATCACGCAGGATGAGGCCGCGGCGATTGAGCTCGCTAAGAATTATTTTGATACAGGCATGGTCTTCATCAATACGTTTGGTTTAGCCGTTCCAAACATGCCATTTGGCGGCGTGAAAAACTCTGGCTATGGCAATGAACACGGCGGATTTGGTATGAAAGAGTTTGTCAATGCCAAGTCACTAATCCTCTCTAAATAGAGCGATATAACTTTAATCGTATACTTGATAAGGTCAGCCATGAGGCTGGCCTTTTTATTATTTTGGATGCGTTAATCCGAAAAATTGACAATTTATTCTACTTTTCAACGTCTTAGAGGAATTATTAAAACTATTTCATTATTTTAATAAGAATGAGTTGCAATATTAATACGAGGCTTTTATGAGTGCGACTTATTCGCAAGTGGAGTCGTCGTGTCTATTCAATCTCATATAATCAAACTTCTGGTCACAGTCAGTGTGTCAGGCTTATTAGCCGCAAATGCAGCGGCACAATCTGTCCCAGAAGAGGGCAGTAAAAAAGAAATCATGGATGAAATAGTCGTCACGGCGACAGGTTTTGAGCAAAATTTAAGTCAGGCGCCTGCAAGCATAACGCTTATCCCCCGCGCTGAACTTGAATTACAGCGTGTCAACAGTTTGGCCGAAGCGCTTTCTTCGGTTCCTGGCATTGATATCGGAAATGGAGTTGGCAAAACAGGCGGCGTAAATATTTCAATTCGCGGTATGCCTAGTGATTACTCATTGGTTCTGGTCGATGGCCGCCGCCAAAATGCAGCAGGGAACGTCACGCCGAATGGTTTTGGTGAAACGTCATCGAGTTTCATTCCGCCCGTTTCAGCCATAGAGCGTATCGAAGTCGTGCGCGGTCCGATGTCGACACTTTACGGGTCTGATGCAATTGGCGGCGTTATTAATATCATTACGCGGACGAGCACGGACCGGCTTCGCGCGGATGTAGGATTGGATACAACAATTCAAGGTGATGATGATTTTGGAAATAGTTATAATGGCACGCTATATTTAGACGGGCTGATTGCTGGCGATGTGCTAAGTTTTGCGGCGCGCGGACGCTATTATCACCGAGAAGCCTCTGATTTATCCTACACTGATGTTAATGGTGACCCAATTGAGGTTTCTAAACGTGGTCCCAGCCCCGTTAAGGCTGATATGTATTCAATTGGAGGCCGCGTAAACTATACCCCAAATGACGATCACAAAGTTTGGGTTGATGTCGACTTAGCGCGGCAGACTTATGACAACACAGAGGGTCAGCTTGGTACTCTTGGTGTGCGCGGCTATGCAGAAGAGCTAAAATTTAATCGCGACCAAGTGGTTGTTGCGCATACGTCACACATATTTGGTGGTATATTGGATTCTGACATCACATTGAATTCAACAGAAACGCTTGGCCGCGTTTTGCCTGACGACGTTGCTGGAACCGATCGTCTTCAAGGTGATCCAAGGCAATTAGAAGCGACCAATACGATATTTAATTCACGCTACTTCAAAGAACTTGGAGATCATACTTTCACTGTCGGGGGGCAGTTTTGGCACGCTGAAATGAAAGATGGCGTCGCGGCAGATCCGTTTGAGCATGATCAGTGGGCCGTATTTGCGGAAGACCAGTGGCAATTTGCTGAAAATTTCTCAGCCACAGGGGGTGTGCGTTACGATAATCATAGCGAGTTCGGAGATCACATTAGCCCACGTGCGTATTTAGTGTGGAATGCCACGGATGCCTTGACCTTAAAAGGCGGGGTGAGCAAAGGGTTTAAAACACCACGCCTTGAGCAGATTGCGGATGGAATTGTTGGATTTCGCGGGCAGGGTACAATACCTTTCCTTGGCACACCAACACTTCAACCTGAAACCAGTACAACCTACGAGGCAGGGGCTTATATAAGGGGTGACCATGGATTACAGGCCAACGTCACAGTGTTCCACAATCAGTTTAACGATAAAATAGCGACAGGGCCGACTTTCGCCAATTGTGCCTTTGGTTTGACGCAAGCTGAGTATGATGCCCTGACACCAAGTGACAGCTGTTTAGATTATGGCTATTGGCCAAACGCAGGAAGCTATTCGCAAGACATCAATGTTGACGAGGCTGAAACGCAAGGCGTTGAAGCGTCGATACGTCGTGACATCTCAGACGCCGTCGGAATTTCTGCAAATTATACCTATACTGAGAGTGAGCAAAAGAGCGGACCGAATGTCGGCGAACCCTTAGTCAATACGCCCGCACATCAATTTAATGCCCGTCTCACTTGGGCGGTTACAGATCGCCTTAATACTTGGCTACGGGGTGAATATAGCTCGTCACGTTATCGTGGATTGGGCGATGAGCAAACGCAGCTTGGGGATTATAAAAGCTATACTCTTTTTGATCTTGGTGGCGCTTATGAGGTGTCAGAGAGTATTACGTTAAGTGCTACGATATATAATCTTTTGAACGATGATTTTGTTCGCTATGTTCCGTATTTATCTGATGGTGACACAGCCTATGCAAATGAATATGCCATCAACCAAGAGCCTCGCAGACTATGGATGTCTGTGAATGCTAGATTTTAATCTCTGCAGGCGGGTTAAAGGTTCGGGATTAAATATAGATAGATTGGGGCGACATGCCATTTCGTAAGGTAATCTTTTGGGCGCATTTAGTTGCTGGTGTGGGCGCTGGGGTTTTTATCCTGCTGATGTCAGTGACGGGTGTATTACTTACTTATGAGAAAAACCTCGTAAATTTACTTCGAAATTCGGCAGAGGTGAGTTCTGCCGAAGGGGCAGGGCCACTGCCTATTGATCGATTGGCAGATATAGCCAGAGAGAAGGGCAGGGGCGGCGCTTCGCTCTCTTTGTCGAAAGAGAAGGGTAAACCCGTATTGGTCCAACAAAGGGGGCAGGAGCCACTCTTGCTCGACCCATATAGCGGAGAACTATTGGTCGACCCTAGTCATAAACTTGATGCGTTCTTTCATAGTGTTACACAACTTCATCGCTGGCTGGCGATGGAAGGAGAGAGCCGTAAAACAGGCCGCGCTATCACGGGCGCCTCTAACCTTATCTTTCTATTTATAGTCATCAGCGGACTGTATCTATGGCTTCCGAAAATTTGGCGATGGTCGTTTGTTAAATTAAATCTGTTCTTCCGCCGAAAGCTACCGAATTCTAAAGCCCGTGATTATAACTGGCACCACGTTTTCGGTATTTGGGCGCTTGTACCGCTCTTTTTTATTGTCATTTCAGGCGTTGTTATTTCTTATTCTTGGGCTGGAAATTTGGCCTATACATTGGTCGGTGAAGACGCCCCACAAAGACGCGGTCCGCCGCGGGCTGCGGCTCCTGAAAATAAGAACGCTCCTAATGATAAGCCTGTAATACTTACATCCACCTTACAGGATGCATATGATGTCATTACGGCTGAATCTGACGGGAAGTGGACATCCGCACGTGTCTCTATCCCCAAAAAAGCAGATGCGCCAATTGCGAGTATTACCTTAAATTATGGCAAAGGTGTTGTGGCAGATTACCGAGATACATATAGCTATGACCTCGTCGCTTCGGAGATCACTAAGGTTGCGTCTTCTAAAGAGGCGAGCCGTGGCCGGAAGCTAAGGACATGGTTGCGCTTTATTCATACGGGCGAACAATACGGATTTATTGGCCAGACGATTGCTGGACTTTCTACGCTAGCGGCCTGTTTTCTAGTATATACAGGATTAGCGTTGAGTTTTCGGCGCTTAATTATTCCTATATTCCGTAGAAGACGCCGTAAAGTTTAATGGGATTAAAACTGCCGCCGGGCCGCCGTTATGATGGCTGCAAAGAGCAGCACAGAGCATATGACAAATATTCGCAGCAGCCGAATAGATCTATTACGGGCGAGATTGGCCATTTACTGGTCACTCCATTGTGTTTGGTAGAGATCAAACCGTCTATCGCGCAGATTACGCACTGTGCCTTTGGCGCGGGCCCAAGATAGATCCGTTAAATCGAGATCAGCAATGGCGACTGTTTCAACATTCTCTGAACATTCAGCCGCTATCCCGTCGCGTGCAAAAGGAAAGTCACAAGGGGTAAGGATACAACTCTCTGCGTAATTTACATCCATGTTTTCAACCCCAGGAAGATTGCCCACATTGCCGGACATGACGACATAACATTGGTTTTCGATGGCCCTTGCTTGGCTACAATAACGCACGCGTAAGTAACCTTGACGATTATCCGTACAGAAAGGCACAAATAAAATCTTGGCCCCTTCATCGGCCATCCGCCGTGCTAGTTCTGGAAACTCGCTGTCATAACAAATCAAGATGCCAATCGGCCCACAATCAGTGTCAATTGTGCTGACCTCATCACCACCTTTAATGTTCCAATAATGACGTTCATTTGGCGTTGGGTGAATTTTTTCTTGTGCGTGTACAGAACCATCGCGCAGGAATACATAAGCAATGTTTTGTATGTCACCGTCATCGGCGCGGGTTGGATGAGAACCACCAATTATATTAATGTTATAGCTTACGGCGAGTTTGCGCATGGCCTCGATGAATACAGGGGTGTATTCGGTGAGCTTTTCAATCGCTTCAGAAGGGGCGAGGCGGCGATCAGCCAGGGCCAAAAGGGGCAAGGTAAATAATTCAGGAAAGACAGCGAAGTCTGACTTATAGGCCGAAACACTATCAATGAAATATTCGACGCTACTCATAAAGTCGTCAAAACTCGTCACTTTTCGCATTTGTAATTGTACCGTTGCTACACGGATGACATCTTTTTGGGCCGCTTCGGAATGAACGCTATTGCGGCTCTCAACAGCATAAGCATTGTGCCAAATCATATGCGCAGCGTGACCACCAGAGTCTTTGTCACTGGGAAGATATTTTTCCAAGACGCCAAGAACTTCGAACCCTTGGCGGAATTGAAAGTTTACGACGGGGTCTATAACTTTCTTTTCTTTCACGGCTTGTAAATATTTTAGGGGATCAGGATAGGCTTTCCGCCGTTTTTTCCACCCAGGCATACGTCCGCCAAAAACAATACCTTTTAGTTCTAGGTTTTCTGCCAATGCCTTTCGTGCATCATATAAGCGTTCACCAATGCGTAAACGCCGACGTTGAGGGTCTACACAGACCTCCATTCCATAAAGCCAATCGCCATTGGGGTTGTGTGAAGATCCATATCCTCCCCCGGTAATTCCAGCCCAATTATGAGGAGACAGCACGAGGGATTCATTTAAAATTATGCTGGCTGCATAACCCACTATTTCGCCTTCATACTCAACAATAAATTGCCCTTCGGGAAAGTTTGAAATCTGACCCTTTAAGGTACTCACCGCATAGGTAGACATGTTGGGATAGGCACGATCCACTAACGCTGCGATTCCCGCTACGTCTTGGATAAGGGCCGTGCGTATTGTGAGTTGCGCGCCCGCACGAGTTTTAGCCATATAATTTGTTTTTAGGGTGCAACCGTCCATAGGGCACGGTTAAGCGCAGAGCCTTTACTCTGACTTTGAAATTTTATTATCGATTTAATTGACAGCCTAAGCGCCAATTCAATTACGTTTTAGCGATAAGCCTAATCGTCATAATAAGCGCGTTTATGACTTTCGCGCTTTTGACGACCTTTAGGTTTTTTGCCCTTAGGCGCTTCGTAAAGCGAAAGATCATAATCTGGGTCAAACGGATTATAACCATCTGAATACCCATCAGATTGGAGCATTTGTTTTGCTTTTTGGTGACGTTTAGACATAGGAGCCTCCATACAACGTCGCGAGCCTTACGGCCCTATAAGGGTCAATAGTTACTCTCGACCCAAGGCGTAGTTTAGTATTTTATATGCTAGCTTGGAAGCCAAAAAATCGGGTCCATGAAAGTTCTCAATCGGTGCGAGTTCATTAATGTCTGCGCCGACAATTGTCCCAATCTCACTGGCCGCTTTGATAATTGACATTGCATCTTCCCAGAACAAACCGCCCGGCTCAGGTGTACCCGTTGACGGCATAAGTGAGCTATCAAACCCATCTAAATCAAAGGTCAAATATATCGGCCGTCCTTTAAATGGGGCCACGATGTCTCCCACATTCCATGTTGCGCGATCCTTACCCCAATAAATAGAAATGCGATGCTTGTTGGCTTCGTAAAAAGGAATTTCCTCTTTGGAGATATTGCGAATGCCGCAAGACACGATTGGAACCGTTGGATGATCAAGTACGCGGCGTATAGCGGCAGCATGCGAGTAATGCTCTCCCTCATAGCCATCGCGTAAATCTGCATGTGCATCAAAATGCAAAATAATGAGATCATCAAATTGTTTCAAGAATGGCCGAATAGCACCGGGTGTAATGGAGTGCTCTCCGCCAAAAACCATTGGGAATTTCCCGTCTTTTAAGACGGTAGTCGTCATGGCTTCGAGTGTTTTCAGCGCTGTTTCAATGTCGCTTGTGTCAATGACTGGTTCCTGCGCCGTAACGAGGCCATAACGTTCTATAGGTTCACACCAAAGATCCTCGTCAAACAACTCGACTTCATGACTGGCAGCAATCATGGCGCTCGGGCCATTTTCTGTTCCGCCGCCATATGACACCGAAGCTTCCAAACCAAACGGTATGATAACCGCGCCGGCTTCTTCATAAGTCACGACATGCTCCCCCTCAAGCGAGAGGAAGCCGTCTTTGGCTTTTAAAAGCGGGAAGGGGGCTTTCTTAGCCGGTGTGATATTTTGAAGTTTTGTCACGGTTTTCATCAGGTCATTCATTTTGCAAAGAGTTTAGCGAATTCACGGCGAGGGCGATTTTTCCAGTCACACGAATGATAAGCATCTGAGGCCAATAATGGGATAACAGATCCCGCCTCGGCAAAGACCATTTGCTCAAGAGTCGTTTGAACTTTACCCCAGCTTGCCGCCTCTTTCAAAGTAGAGCTTGAGCAAGCGCCATCACGCACGTCAGCTACAGTAATTTGTACCGCGTATTTATGCATTTCAGCTTCGACACCAAGTATCTCTGCGCAAACAACTGTGTCTTGAACAAAGTTCTTTGGGACGCCGCCACCAACCATCAAAAGGCCTGTAGAACCTGCCTTGATTTTAATGTCGGTGAGTTCACGGAAATCAGCCACGCTATCAATAGACAAATAATTGCCAGGGTTTTCGACTTGGTGTTTCACAAGGCCAAAACCGGCGGAACAATCAGAGAAAGCTGGCACAAAAATCGGCACGTTATAGTCATAGCAGGTCTCAATTAGACTCCCTTTTTTGACCGCGTTGGTCTTGAGCCATTTTCCCATTTCCCAGATGAATTCACGTGAAGAATAGGGGCGGCGCTCAAGGCTATCTGTGATGTCTTTGATGACATGATCACAGGCCTGTAGCTCTTCTTCGTCAATATAGGTGTCATAGATACGGTCGATATAAAGCTCGCGAAGCTCATTATCATCGACTTGGCTATCTGCTTGATAATGTTTGTAACCAAGGGCTTCAAAGAAATCCATATCGACAATAGACGCACCCGTTGAAACAATCGCGTCAACCATGCCGTATTTCACAAGGTCGCGGTAAACATGCATACAACCACCAGCCGATGTTGAACCTGCTAGTGTCAAGATAACTGAGCAATCAGGGTCGTTTACAGCTTGCTTAAAGATATCTGTAGCGCGGCCGAGGTCGCGAGCGGTAAACGACATTTTACCCATAGCTTCGATAATAGGGCGGGCGTCTATTTTAGTAATGTCAAAATGCTCAACAACATTTGAGAGCAATTCTGCTTTTGTATTTTTAGTCATGATAAATAATCCAAGGTTTTTTTGCGCAATCTATTGAGCGCGATTAATCTTCTAAAATGGCGACAGTGTGATGGCTGTAAAAACCATTAAATTGTGTCGCGAGGGTTTGGCCGTAAGCGCCTAAATTCTGTATCTCAATCCAGTCACCCTCGCAGGTATCAGCGGGCAAATGAAATGGGCCGTTCATAGTGTCTGCACTGTCGCAAGTTGGACCAAAGAAGCGAAAGCCTATTGTGTTGGCGCAGGGCGCCGGCGGCCGAGAGCGATGCAAACGTACCGGAAATTTCCAAGAAAATTGCCCAGCATCGAAAAGCGAGCCATATGTGCCGTCATTAAGGTAAAGGTCATTATCTTTCCGAAGTTCCACGCGCACGAGAGTGGCACCGCCTTCAGCGCATAGTGCGCGCCCAGGTTCGCCAAAAAGCTCAAGTTCTGCAAAACCATTGGCTGCCACACTTGCCGAAATCGCTCCAAAATATTCAGCCATTGGAGCAATTGGCATGTCAGGATAAGAGACAGGAAAGCCTCCGCCCACATCAATGGAATCAATTTTCACACCTGCTGCGTCAATGACTGTACGGGCATATGTTAATGCTGAATTGTAATTCTCGATGTTTAGGCATTGAGACCCGACATGAAAGCATAGTCCAAGTTTTTGGACATCAGGCCGCGCAGATTTTAAGAGGGCTACAGCCTCGTCAAAACCCGCTCCAAACTTACCGCCAAGTGGCATCACTGCGCCGAGTTGCTTGCTCACTTTTGGCAAAGCGAGCCGTAGATGAAGGTGCAAGTCTTGCGCTTGATTGGTGCAATCCAGAATCTTTTGTAATTCGTCTTCATGGTCAAAAGACATATTCCGCACACCATTGGTATAGGCATGAGCAATGGTGCGGCGTGATTTAACCGGATGCATTAGATAGAGTTCTGCGCGCGGCAAAAGGCCTCGGACCAAATCAATCTCACGCATAGAGGCGACATCATATCGCGAGACTCCTTCATTCCAGAGGATTTGAAGCAAAGACGGGTGTGGGTTTGACTTCACCGCATAGAGAACATGTCCAGGGAACTCGCTGACAAATAGCCGCGCTGCGGCCTCTATCTTGCGTGGGTAGAGTGCATAGATCTGATCATCACCATTATAAGCGGCAATGGCATCAGCTGAAGTTTTGTAGGTCGGTAGACCATAGGGTTGCAAGGCAATAGGTTGCTGTGTGTGTACAGCAGAAGTTGAAACAATCATGGAACGATTTCCGAAGAGGAGCGAATAAAACGCTTAAATTCGAGGAAATTAGGTCGCCATCAATAGTGAGCGGCCTAGCTGCAGTGTTTCAGGCGGGACTTATTTAAGCCCGCTTCGCACTACTAGGTTCCGCGATTGCGGCCTGATAATCTTGATGTTTAGACGATAGGAAAGTATCTCCCAGCTGCGCTTGCAGTGAGATGAGGGTACGCTTGCGGTTGTGATGTAAGGCGTGTGCCATACCACGAACTCTCAATTCCAAATCGTTAGAGTGAAACGCCACTCCAAAAGTTAAAACCAAGACGCTACCGGCGGCTATTAGATGGAGCATGAGGCCCATCACGGCTGACAGATTTCCCATTCAACGCCAGAAATGGCTGATTGTTAAGGGCTCGCTGTAGCTCGCTTTTTCGTCAAATCGCGATTTATTCTAAGATTTAAAATTTGGCAAGCGGTTTTTTACAATAGAATTTCTGGCGAGTAATTGTGTTGAACCGCTCCTAATTTGTCCCTGTTATTCCTGACATTAAAGTGTCCCGCGCACCGTAAACGCTTTGTGACGGTGTATAATATTTCGAGATCAACGGGGCGTATTGGAGTGGGAAGCCTTGATGCCTCTGACGCTGTGATTCCGTTGCTAAAATTACTAGGCAATTAAAATTTCTTAGTTTATGCCTTTCTTATGAAGGCGTCTCCTCACCCCCGACAAGCTGAGCGTTTAGCTGCTTTGCATAGCTATAATATCCTCGACACACCTCGTGAGGCTGATTTTGATGATATCGTGGCTTTGGCTGCAAAAATATGTGGGACCCCTATATCTGTTGTGAATCTTATCGATGCGGAACGGCAATGGTTTAAGGCCGAAGTTGGTTTGGGTACGCGCGAAACCCCGCTTGATACCTCTATTTGCTCGCACATCATATTAGAGCAAGATTTTACAATCATTGAAGATACACATAATGACCCGCGTACTTCGGATAATGAATTATGCACACCAGCAGATGGTTTGCGTTTTTACGCGGGCGCGCTCATAAAAGCAGAAAATGGACTGCCAATTGGTACGCTCTGTGTCCTCGACAATAAGCCTAACTCTTTGAACGATGATCAAAGGCAAGCTTTGAGAGTCCTGACGAGGCGTGTCACTCGTGAGCTTGACTTAAGACGCGCATTACAGGCGCAAACAATATTGCGCGACGAAATGGATCACCGCGTAAAGAATAGCCTAATGTCCATTGCGGGGGCTATTCGTCTTTACAAAACTGAGGCCCGTAAAACCGGAGATGCAGATGCGGCATTTGATGCGTTACAGCGTCATCTTGAAGCGGTTTCGGCCCTTCATCGTGCAATTTATATGTCCAAAGAGAATAACGGCAGTGTCGATTTGCAGGAATTTATGAAAAGTTTAGCCCTTCATTTGCAGGCTTCATTGCCGTCAAATGTGCGCGTAAAAGCAGAAACCCCTGAATCGACTGTACCTCATAAAATTGCGAGCACTTTGGGGCTTGTGGCAAATGAATTTGCGGCGAACACACTAAAGCACGGAGCAGCAGCGGAAACTCAAACTCTGATAAATTACGCGATTGAGATATCAGATAATAAGCTGATATTGACCTGTTCTAATAATGTACCTGAGTTTTCATCAAACAATGAAAACACTCAGTCAGGTATTGGTGCCAAATTGATGAAAGCATCAGTGGCTCAATTTGGTGGTGAAATCGTGCAGATGGGGCGCGGTGATGGATTTGAATTGAAGGCGACAGCTTATTTTTAGTTAGCTCTATAGCGCTCATAGATTTGGTTTCGGTAATTCTGATATGACATGTTTTAATAATGTGACATGGACTAATCTGGATGTGGTCCTCTCTGGGTTTTAGAGCTTCTTTTTGTAATTTAATTCAGAATGAAAAAACCCACCTCTGTAGAGGCGGGTTAAAGGTTGTTATTTAATTATGTTATTGTTCACGCTTTAATAGCGTGTTGGTTCGCTGTTATGCGGCGTTCTCGAACTGGTTCATTGTATTATGTTCGCCGCCAGCCTTTAGGGCGCGGTCTCCACCTGTCATCTCTTTGAAATCGTCACCAAGGTTGGACCCGACTTCGTGCTGATGCTTCACCGCAGAGACATTTTGGCGGATTTCTTCGCGTTGAATTTCTTTGACATAAGCGAGCATTTTTTGCTCTCCGAAGTAGCCTTCAGATAGGTCGTTCATGACCTTGGCCGTCCCATGGAAAGTCGGGAGCGTGATAAGGTTGTGGAAGACACCCGCTTCGCGAGCGATATCTGTCTGGAAGTTCTGTAGGCGGCGATCTGCTTCGAGGCCTAAAGCGTCCTCGTCAAATTTCGCTGACATCAGTTGGATGCCATCAGGATAGTCTGCGGCCTTAATTTTGCCAGAGGCAATCCAATCCTCACGCACCTGTTTGCGAAGGTTCAGTGTCCAGTTAAAACTTGGGCTGTTATTATAAGTTAGCTTCGCGTGTGGAGCCTTTTCGCGAATACGGTTCACCATACCTGCGATTTGTGCTACATTTGGTGTAGCCGTTTCAATCCAAAGAAGATCAGCGCCGCCTTCATTTAGGCTGGCAATACAATCTTCAATCACGCGCTCTTCACCCGTGTCGGCTTGGAACTTGTAAAGGCCATTTGGAAGACGAACTGGCTTACGCAATTCACCATTTAACTGAATAGCAATATCACCATCCGTTAAATCACCTGCACCAGAAACCGGAGATGTTTCTAGCCATTTTGTGTACTCAGCCGCATGATCTCCAGCCTCCCGAGAAACGGGGATTTTCTGTGTGAGGCCAGCACCAAGAGAATCTGTACGGGCCACAATGACGCCGTCTGTCACGCCGAGTTCTTCAAACGCCATACGTACGGCGCGAAGCTTTTCGATGAAGTCCTCGCGAGGCACTGTGACCTTGCCGTCTTGGTGACCACATTGTTTGGCATCTGAAACTTGGTTCTCAATTTGGATGCAGCAAGCGCCCGCTTTGATCATCTCTTTGGCCAATAAATACGTTGCGTGGACGTTACCAAACCCAGCATCAATATCAGCAATAATAGGCCGTACATAAGTTTCAAAATTATCGATCTTTTCGATAACTGCGTCTGGGTTATCTGACGTTTTTAGTTCGGCAAATAAGTCATTCAAATCGACTTCGTCGGCTTGTCGTAGGCTTGTGTAAATTTCTTGAATCAAATCAACGACAGATGTCTTTTCATGCATAGACTGATCAGGAAGGTGTCCAAAACGGTTGCGAAGGCCAGCCACCATCCAGCCGGATAGATAGACATAGGCTTTATCGAGAGAGCCTTTTTGACGTTTAATTGCGCGCATCATTTGTTGCGCATGGAAACCAGACCAACATCCTAGAGACTGTGTGAATGCGCTACTATCTTTATCATAGGCTGCCATGTCTTTACGCATGACAGTTGCCATAGCTTTGGCAATATCCAAGTGCGTCTCGAACGTGTTTTGCGTTTTTAATTGCGCTAAGTCCGCCAAGTTAATGCCTGCTGGCGCCCCATTGGGGTAGCGAGACTTCAGTTCATTGAGGGTTTCTGAGTAAGTCATTTTTTATCCTTTCAAAAGATCGTAAGCTGGGATGGTAAGAAATTCGGGAAGTATTTGTGCCGTCGCGGTTTCAGTGAAAATCTTGGCGGCATCGTCAAAACGGTTCTCGGTATAGGCATCGCCTAATTCGGATTTCAGCGCTTTGACTTCTTCGTCAAAGAGGCGGTCGTAAAGCCGTCTTGTAAGGGTCTCACGATAGCCACCTTCCATTTCAACGCTGGCGCCGTGTGCAAGCCACTGCCAGATTTGAGCGCGTGAAATTTCTGCCGTCGCAGCATCTTCCATCAAGTTGTGTATTGGCACGGCTCCGCGGCCCATAAGCCAGGCGGCAATATAGCGAATGCCAACTTCGATATTAGTGCGGACACCCGCCTCGGTAATCGTACCGCTATGGGGCGCAATCATTGCCTCATCACTTACGCGTGGTGTTTGGCGTTTTTTGTGAATTTGATGTTTGCTTGGCATGATGTCGTTAAACACATCCATCGCAACAGGTACGAGATCTGGATGGGCCACCCATGTTCCGTCATGGCCGATTGTGGCTTCACGAGACTTGTCTTTCCGGACTTTGTCAAAAGCGGCTTGATTGGCCTCTTCATCGTTTTTCACAGGAATTTGCGCAGCCATACCGCCCATCGCATGGGCGCGGCGTTTATGGCAAATTTCTACTAGGCGTGTCGCGTAAGCTGATAAGAAGGCCCGGTCCATACCTACCTGAGCGCGGTCAGGCAGAATAAACGCTTTATGATTACGTAATGTCTTAATGTAGCTAAAGATGTAATCCCAGCGGCCACAATTAAGCCCCGTGATGTGATTGCGCAGGACGTAAAGAATTTCTTCCATTTGGAATGCAGCAGGCAATGTCTCAATCAAAACAGTAGATTTGATTGTGCCGTTTGGAATGTCCAAAACAGCCTGAGCAAAGTTGAACACGTCATTCCAAAGGCGGGCCTCTTGGTAACTTTCAATTTTTGGTAAGTAGTAAAACGGCCCTTCTTCCTTGTCGGCCAGTATTTTACCATTGTGGAAGATATGGAGGCCAAAGTCGCACAAACTTGCGCTCATGGGTTTGCCGTCCACGGTAATGTGGCGTTCTTCTAGGTGCCATCCGCGCGGGCGCACGAGCATCGTCGCGATATTGTCATTTAAAGTATAAGACTTTTTCTCTGTCTCTAAAGCCAATGATCCGCGCGCATAGTCGCGCATGTTAACTTGGCCATCCATCATATTAGTGAATGTCGGAGAGCTTGCGTCTTCGAAATCTGCCATGAACATTTTGGCGCCTGAGTTCAAAGCGTTGATCATCATTTTACGGCTTACGGGGCCGGTGATTTCAACGCGCCGGTCTTGTAAGGCTGGCGGGCAGGGAGCAACTTCCCATACAGAATTGCGGATATGTAGCGTTTCAGCCGGTTGAGTTGGCATTTCGCCATCATCAAAGCGTTCTTGTTGCAATCGGCGGTTGTCTAAAAGGATACGCCGCTGGGGGCCAAACCGTCTTTCAAGGTCAGCAAGAAACAATAATGCATCAGGCGTCAGGACGTCACTATACTGTTCAGCATTCGCGGCTTCTACCTTGGCAAGTACGCGGTGGCGTGGGATTGGGCCGTTATTATTGACGGGAGCATTCATAGCTTGTCTCCATAAATCATTGAGTTCGTGCTCATACGATATTTACAAAACTATGTGTGCGTCTATAAGTAATTGTAATTCATGGGTATTTATGTAAATATAGTAAAAAAATATTTGTATAATTTGTAAATGTTGTAAAATATGGCGATTGATAATTCGAAATTAATGGTAGGGCCACGCCTAAGGCGCTTTCGGCAAACACTGGGGTTGACGCAGGCCCGAATGGCTGAAGACCTTGGTATTTCAACCTCTTACTTGAACCTGATGGAGCGTAATCAACGAGCGCTTTCAGCTAAAGTTCTGCTGCGCATGGCCGAAATTTATGATTTTGATATGGCCAGCTTCACAGGTGCCGGGGATGCGCACCTAATTGCTGAAGTTTACGAAGCCTTCCGCGATCCGCTTTTCAAGGACGAAAGCATTTCTAAAAATGAAGCCGAGGATATTGTAAACACCAGCCCTGCGGCTGCGCGTTCGTTTTTAAAACTCTATAGCAAGCATAGAGAGGCTAGTCGGCGTTCGGATGAGCCCTCGAAGAATTCAAACATGATAGAAAGCGGTGCTATGGAGGCTGTGGAGCTCGTCCGTAGGTTTATACATAAACAAAGAAATTATTTTGCAAGGTTGGATTCGGCGGCAGAGGCTTTGTCCGATCAATTAGGGTTGGCGAAGAGTGAACCAAACTCAGCGCTGACGGAACGGTTAAAGTCAAAACATGATTTAACCGTGAAGATAATGCCTGTGGATGTGATGCCGCAAATGCTTAGATATTTTGACCGGCACCAAAAACGTATCAATTTATCAGAACTTATGCGGCAGTCTGGACGGCGTTTTCAGTTGGCGTTTCAAATTGGAATGTTAGAGCAGCGCCCGCTTATAGATGACATAGTTAAGTCAGCGGGTTTTTCTGGCCCTGAGGCTGAACGGCTTTTGCGGACATCCCTTGCCAATTACTTTGCTGCCGCGACCCTAATGCCCTATCGGCGGTTTTTAAAGCAGGCTGAGAATACGAAATATGATGTCGATTTACTCTCGCATCGATTCGGGACGAGTTTTGAACAGACCGCCCATCGACTGACAACCTTACATAACCCTGATGCGCGTGGTATTCCGTTCTTTTTCGTTCGGATCGATGTGGCGGGCAATATCTCAAAGCGTTTTTCGTCAGGGCGCTTTCATATTAGCCAGTTTGGTGGGGCGTGTCCGCTATGGAATGTCCACGAATGTTTTCAAACGCCCGGCAAAACCATTACGCAAATGGTTCAAATGCCGGATGAATCGACTTATTTTTCAATTGCTCGCATGGTTAGCCGTAGTGACGGGACTTTTAATGCGCCAGAGCATAGGCTGGCCATTGGTCTGGGTTGTGATGTCGCTTATGCGCCGCGATTGGTTTATGCGCAGCGTTATAACCTGACAAATGCGCAGCCTACGCCTATCGGTGTGAATTGCTACCTTTGCGAGCGACAACATTGTCGTCAACGCGCTCATGCTCCCATGAATAAAACATTGAGTTTTGATGAAAGGGCGCGCGGTATGTCGCTCTATAGTTTCATAGACGAGTAACAGCTCTAAGGCGCTGAGGCGATTGTCGTCACTTTAGGGCGTTAGTTCAATAAATCCGTCTTATGTGACGTTTGACTATCCCCAATGTGACAGTTCGTAACTCTTACATGTGTAATGCTTTTTGAGTGAAATATCATTAATAACAGTTACTTATCTATATTCATGACGTTAATATGTGTTTTTTAAAACAGTTTCTTGACATATTTGTAACATTTAATGTAATAAAAGTGTCATAGAAGGTTAGGCGGCTTGTACGTATCCAACGGCGTTCAGTTGCAGAGAGTATGCGTTGGTGGTTTGATTAGGAGATCACCATGAAAAACATTTTAGTTTCAACATTTTTTGTCGCCGCATTAAGCGCGACCTCAGCATTCGCTAATGAAGATTACACGGGCGGAGTTGTCAGCCCTGAAGCCGCGCAAAATATTCAGCTTTGCCTAGAATCAAATGTGGATGTTGCATTAAATAAATCAATTCGCGCCTGTACTCAGGCGTATAAAGCCTCAGTGCCTAATTATAATGTGCGTTCAGATATATTGACTCGTCGTGGGTGGTTGCAACTCTCTGCTGGAAAGTATGAGCAAGCGGCTCGTGACTTTAAATGGGCTTCAAAGCTTAACGACGTAAATGAGTTTGCTTATTTGGGCGATGGATTCGCGGCATTGATGCAAAAAGACTATGATTCTGCGATTGCTTATTTCAATGATTGTAAGACTCATAATGATGCGGCCCCGCTTGCCTATTATGGTTTAGGTATGACCAAAGAGCTCGCTGGCGATTCATCTGGCGCATTAGAGGCTTATCAAAAGGCCGCAAATCTGCGTCCTGAATGGCAAGCGCCTCTTGAAGAGTTGTCACGGATTAAAGCATAATTTAAAACTCCCGCTAAGATTCAAATGCTTAAGCCAGCCGGTTCTTCGGCTGGTTTTTTTTGTTACAGTTTTGACAAATTTTCATCATGATTCAGTCATAAAAATTTTATCAAACTGGCACAATTACATTACTTCCTCGTCATATTAGCCTGCCAAATGCGCACCCAAACGCGGATGTTTATCTTTTATTTATAACTATCCGCGCCTTGAGAATTTTATGGTGAAGGATACCTTATGAAACTTTCTATGCGTAATCTGCTAATGGCCTCTGCGGCTTGTTTAGCGTTGGTTGGCTGCCAGCAAGGTAGTGAAATAATTTCTCCCGGCTTGACGGAAGTCGTTGTGTCTCCACCGCCTCCCCCCCCTCCGCCCCCACCGCCTTCAGAGGCTAGCACATGCCCAGACGGGACTGACGGAACGGCATTGGGTACTAAAACACTTTGTGATGCGCCTCTTGGAAATCTAACAACATTGTCTGGCGTGCTGACTGAAAGTGCGACGTTAGAATATATCGAAGACGTTGTTTATGAACTCAAAGGCCGTCTTGATGTTGGTACAGATGCTGGCGCAGCTGGTACGGGATCACCTGTCGTTCTTACAATCGAACCTGGAGTAGTGATTGTTGGTGATTCTGGTTCAGATCACATTGTAGTCAATCGCGGCCACCAAATCGAAGCTGCGGGTACAGCGGCGTTGCCAATTATTATGACAAGTGAGAATGATATCTCGCTCACATCTGAAGGTCGCGATGACGTAATCGGCGAATGGGGTGGTTTGGTTGTTCTAGGGAATGCTCCTATCAACCGCTGTAACGTCGCTGGCGTTAACCCAGGGACTGCAGATTGCCAAAACGCTGTTGAAGGTGTGACAGAACCTGATGCCTTATATGGTGGTGCTGACCCAGAAGCGAACAGCGGTACACTACAATATCTACAAGTGCGTTATGCTGGTTTTGAAGTTGCAACGGATGTTGAATTGAACGGTATTACGCTTGCGGGTGTAGGTTCAGGCACAACTGTTGATCATATTCAGGTGCATAATAACTCTGATGATGGTGTCGAATTCTTCGGCGGAACTGTGAATGCTAAATATATTGTTGTTACAGGCAATGATGACGAGCAACTCGATACAGATAATGGATATAACGGAAATATTCAGTTTGTTCTTGGTACACAGCGCGGCGGCGATTCTTCAGATAATGGTATCGAAGCGAGTTCTGTCGCGCCGGGTGTTACACCTTTATCAAATGCGACAATTTCTAACTTCACTTTAATCGGTAACGGAAATACGGATAGCCACGGTATTCGCTTGAACACAGGTACTGTTGGTCAGTATTTAAACGGCATTCTTATCGAAGCGAATAATTGTTTGGATTATGAAGATTCAGCAGGTGATGGCCTTCCGGGATATAATGCTGCAAATGACCCGACTTTTAAGTCAGTCTTATTTGATTGTGGTGCGGGTCTTTTGACAACAGGCGGCGACGCTGACACAGCTACTGGACAAGCTGCTGTCGACGCAGACGCCAATAATGTTGTGACAACAAACTCATTAGGTGGCTTCTTCCCAGGACCAAATGAATTGGCTGTCGAGACTGCGGATCTATCGGATGATTTCTTCACAGCTGTTGATTACATCGGCGCATTTGGCCCAGATGAATCAGAGACTGACAACTGGGCAACAGGATGGACACAGGACGTTTTCCCTGATCCAGAATGTCCAGAAGGTACAACGGCAGCGGGTCAATTAAACGGTCAAAACCTTTGTAACGTGACTGGTACAGTAACAGATACGCTCAGACTAACACGCGGCAATCTATATGCGCTTGTCGGTCGTGTGAATGTTGGTGTTGATGTGGGTTCAGATGGCACAGCACCAGATGGTGATGATGGTACATTGATTGTCGAATCAGGTGTCACAATCTTTGGCCGCAGCGGTGCAGACTATCTTGTCGTAAACCGCGGTTCGCAAATTTTTGCTAACGGTACGGCAACTAACCCTGTTATCTTTACTTCTGAAAATGATGTTATTGACGCTGACGGTGATCGCGAAAACGCTATCGGTGAATGGGGTGGACTTGTTATCCTTGGTGACGGTCAAATCAATCGCTGTAATGTCGTCGGTGCGACAAGCGGTACGAATGATTGTGAAAACGCTGTTGAAGGTGTGACTGAGCCTGATGCTCTATATGGCGGTTCAGACCTAAGCGATAACTCTGGTTCATTGACTTATGTTCAAGTTAAATATGCTGGTTTCGAAGTCGCAACAGATGTTGAACTGAACGGTATTACATTGGCGGGTGTTGGTAACGGCACGACAATCAATCACGTTCAAGTCTACAACAACTCTGATGACGGTATCGAGTTCTTTGGCGGCAATGTGAACGTCAAGCATGTTGTTGTTAACGGAAATGATGACGAGCAACTTGATACGGATAATGGCTATAATGGTTCAGTTCAGTATGTCATCGCTGTACAACGTGGCGGCGATTCATCTGATAATGGTATCGAAGCGAGTTCTGTAGCAGCTGGCGCAAACAATCCGGCATCAAATGCGACAATCGCTAACTTTACATTGGTGAATAACTCAACAATCAACAACACAGATAGCCACGGTATCCGTATGAATACAGGTACAATCGGAACATATATCAATGGTGTGATTGTTGAGCAAAACTCATGTCTTGATTATGAAGACAGTGCAGGGGATGGCGTGGCAGGCTTCACAGCTGGTGCTGACCCTGCGTTCCAATCTGTACTCTTTGATTGCGGTGCGGGCCTCTTAACAACAGGCGGTGATGCTGACCCTGTTACGGGTCAGGCTGCGGTTGATGCCGATACTAACAATGTTGTTGGTGGAAACAGCCTTGTGGACACATTTGTCAATGGTGCCAATGAGAACGCAGTCACTGCGGCGACAATTGCGCCGGGTGGTTTCCTTGATGTTGTCGACTATATCGGTGCGGTAAAAGACGCTGATGATACATGGTGGCAAGGTTGGACATGTGGCCTAGAGGCTTCAACTCCCTGCTAATCAAACGGACGAATACAGAGGCCGCGAAAATCGCGGCCTCTGAACTTTTACTTTTTCAAAATTAATTACTCAGGGGTTGGTCTAAATATCCATATTCAGACTCCCCTTTTATTGGTTGTAATCAAAGGTTCCCCATGAACTATAAATTCTCATTCAAGGCGGTTCTTGCTCTATCAGCCGCCGCTCTTAGCTTTCAAGCCCACGCACAAGATGCAGATGCGCCAAGTGATAGCGCAGTCGCTGTGGATGAAGTCGTTGTAACAGGCAGCTTTATCCCTGATCCGCAACGCGGAACATCCCAAGTGGCGTCGTTTCTTCAGGCCGAAGACCTCTTGCGTCAGGGTGATTCCGATGCGGCTATTGCTCTTACACGTGTCAGTGGCCTGAGCATTGTTGGCGGACGGTTTGCCTATGTTCGTGGCCTAGGAGACCGATATTCATCAGCTCTCTTAAATGGCTCACCGCTTCCATCGCCTCAACCTTTACGTCGGACAGTGCCGCTCGATCTTTTTCCATCAAGCGTTTTGAATGGTATCACGGTCCAAAAAACATTTTCACCTAATCTACCGGGTGAATTTGGCGGTGGTGTTATTGATTTACGTACGCTTAAAACACCCGCTGATGATTTTCTAAAAGTCAAAGTGGGCGTAGGGGCAAACACCGCCACGACGGGTAAGCAAAGCCTTTTTGTGCACGGTGGAGATCGTGATGGTCTTGGCTTTGATGATGGTACGCGCGATATTCCAACACCATTACTCGGTGTTCTACAGCGCGGTGAGCAATTATCTGACCAACCAGACGAAGACTTGGAATTGATCGGTCAGCTTTTGGTTGATCCCAATTTGACGGTTATTCAGGGGTATGATGAAACCTTCCCTGATTTGAATTTTTCTGTTGATGGCGCAAAAACTATTGGCTTAGATTTTGGCGAGCTTAGCTTCGTTGGAACGGCTGGCTTTGATAATGGCTGGTCAACTGAACGGTCGACACGTCAGGTTCAGGCTAATGGCCGACTTGTCGACGATTTAGAATCCACTGAATCAACATATCAAGTCACTTGGAATGGCCTTGCTTCATCAACGTTAAACTTTGACTCTGGTGATTCTGTACAGGGAACCTTGTTCTACGTTCATGATACCTCAAAAGAAGCTCAGATTGATACAGGTGAAACCTTTAGTGAACCAGACGGAATTTCACTAGAAAAGAGCGGCTATTATAAGCGTGAACTCATGTTTACACAGCTTAATGGAGAGCATTTTTTAGGAGATTTTACCGCGAACTGGCGTGGGTCATATTCAATGGCAACTCGCGATGCTCCATATGAGCGTGAGCTTGAGCGTCAAAACCGGGATGCAGGATTGCTCTTCCCAGGAAACAACGCGCATCGTATTGGCTTCTCAGAAGTGAATGATGAGATTGTGAGCGGCGGCTTTGATCTTAGCTATGACGTGCCTAACAGTGTTGATTGGCAAATTGAATTTGCGGCGGGTGTTGATTATGCCCAAACAGACCGTGAGTTCTCGGATTTAAATCTTCAATTTGCGACTTCAACACAGCTTATTCCTGAACTTGCTGCGGCCCGAGTGGATCTGCTTTTCTCTGCAGATACGATTGGCCCTATATTTACAATTCAGGAAACTCCACCTCGTACGAGTGATAATTATCTCGGCGATTTGGATGTCTTTGGGGCTTACTTCAAAACAGATATTGAATTCTCTGAAACTATTCGCGCCGATTATGGGGTTCGATATGAAGATGCAGAATTGTCTGTTCAAACTTTAAACCGCTTCAGCGATTTGGGCGTATCATCAAACTTGGACAATGATTATTTTCTACCTTCAGCGTCTTTGACTTGGAATTTCATGGACGACACGCAATTGCGTCTTGGGTATTCCAGTACAATCGCACGACCGCAATTTCGCGAACTCGCTTCGTCTCGTTTCTTAGATCCTGAATCTGACCGCACTTTCGTGGGTAACCCGAACTTGGTTGATTCTGAATTCCAGAACTTCGATGTTCGTTTGGAACGCTATTTCGGCCGTAATCAATTCATTACGGTTTCTGGTTTCTACAAAGATATCACAAACCCGATTGAAGAATCGACTTTTGAAACATCAGCGAATGTCTTTGAAACATCCTTTATCAATGCGCCTGCGGCGGAATTATTAGGTATGGAAGCCGAGTTGCGCACCAATTTCGATATGCCATTCGACGTAGAGTTTCTAAAGTCCCGTGATTGGTTCTTTACTGTCAACTATACTTACACAGATGCGACAGTGAAGGCGACGGCGGATGATGTAATTCTCCAAGCCGATGGTTCACCTATTCCTGCTGATTTGTT
The DNA here is from genome assembly GCF_003634015.1 of Litorimonas taeanensis. Taxonomy (NCBI): domain Bacteria; kingdom Pseudomonadati; phylum Pseudomonadota; class Alphaproteobacteria; order Maricaulales; family Robiginitomaculaceae; genus Litorimonas; species Litorimonas taeanensis. Next base: position 1,429,814 of record NZ_RBII01000001.1, on the reverse strand, counting down.
CGGAATTGACGGACAACCCCTTCAAGGGACGCCGGAAAACATCGTCAACACACAGTTTGGTTGGGAATCTGACAATGACCAATTCACCATTTTATTTGGTTGGGTTGACGAGCGAATTTCACGTCGTGGACTTCGTGGATTGAGCGTTGTGCCAGATGTTGTTGAGCGTCCAGGGCCGCAGCTGGATCTTGTATATCGTCGGAAAATTGACGTGTCAGGCCGCGAATTTAACTTGGGGCTAAGTGCACGGAATTTGTTGAACACAGATCACGAAGAATATCAGTTTAGTGATGAGGCTGGTCGTACGGAGTTTAATAGCTACGAACGTGGCCGAAATTTCTCTGCCTCTCTATCGACAAGTTTCTAAAGTTTTAGATACGAGCGGGGATGTGTTCTCGCTCATTTAGGACCACTTTAGGCTTTGGTCTAATGTGTAGGATCGGTGATTACTAACCTTGTCATCGATCCGCTTTATATACCGTTTCATTATCGATGAAATGGGGACAATAGATTTCAGAATATCTAAAAAACCGAGCCTTTGGCTCGGTTTTTTAGATAAATATAGCAAAACTCTTATGCAAGTCATAGGGATTGCGGATATTTGCCCTAAAAATTGGAAAACCTCGTATTTCAATAAATATTTATTGAAAAACAATAATTATGATGCTAGTTGATTCTTATAACCGGTGTGCCAACCGGACGAGGAGGCGAGTATGCAGGAGTCTGAAAAGGCCCAAATTCCGTTTGAGAAAATCGGAATGTCAAATTTCACTAATCAAAACGCTCAAGAAGGGCGACGAAAACTACTGATATGGAGAATATTAGGTTTCTTCCTACCCGTATTCGTCATCATAGTGGCGATTGTTGGAACTATAGGTATGGGAGCTTTAAAGCCCAAACCAGAAGAAAAGAAAGAAGAGGCCAAAGCTGTACCAGTCTTGACCTCTCTGGCGCAAACGGGCGATGTCACTTTGACTGTCAGCGCGCAAGGGGAGGTACAACCTCGCACCCAAATTAATATTGTGCCTCAGGTCAGTGGCCAAATCACTTACATGTCGCCTAAATTCATTGAAGGGGGCGCGTTCAAGGCTGGAGAGTTGTTAGTCCGTATTGACCCTGCCGAATACAAGTTAAGGGTTATTCAAGCGCGGGCAGGGGTTACTCAAGCGTCCACTGTTGTCACACGAGAAGAATCAGAAGCCGAAATTGCAAAGCGAGACTGGCAAGAGTTAGGCAGAGGCGGAAAGCCTTCTGCGTTAAGTCTAAGAGAGCCGCAGCTGGCTGAAGCTAAGGCCAATCTCGAATCAGCAAAAGCGCAATTGGGCGAAGCTGAATTACTGTTGGCAAGGACGTCGATATACGCTCCATTTACAGGGCGAGTGACTATGCGTCATATTGATCAAGGTGAATATGTAACAAGCGGTACAAAGCTTGGCGAAGTCTATGCCACAGATGTCATGGATGTCCGTTTGCCAATGAGCCAAAATGATCTGGCAGAAATTGGATTAACGCTTGGCTATCATAATGCGTCAGGAGACGGTATTCCCGTTAAACTATCTTCTAATATTGCGGGGCAATATAGCGAATGGACAGGTCATATCGTTCGGACGGATAGTCGTTTTGATAATCAATCACGCGTTCTTTTTGCTTATGTAGAGGTGAAGGATCCTTTTGGGAAAGGGATCGTTGAGGGCGCCCCTATGGCGCCTGGATTATTCGTCAACGCCGAAGTCGAAGGAAAAGGTCTCACAGATGTAACCTTTATTCCGCGTGCGGCCTTACGCGGAGATAACCAAGTCTATGTGGCAAATGATGATGGTACGCTTTCAGTTAAGACAGTCACCGTTGTGTCGTCTAATCGTGATCGCGCTGTGCTGTCGAACGGTCTCACGCGTGGTGAAGCCGTCATTACCTCTCCTATCCGCGGCGTTGCAGATGGAATGAAAATTGAGTTGGTGAAAACAGGAGGCGCTGCCGAAACGCGCATAGCTTCGGGAGCTAGACCATGAATAGAATAGTTAAATGGTGGGCAAGTAATCCCGTCGCCGCAAACTTATTGATGATTATATGTCTCTTGGGCGGCCTTGTCAGCTATATCCAAATTGAAAGAGAACTCGATCCTTATGTAGAGTTTCCAGGGGCTAACACTTATGTTGCATGGCCGGGTGCATCGCCTCAAGATGTAGAAGAGCAAATCATTGTTCGAATGGAAGAAGCTCTTTCAGAAGTTGACGATATAAATCGTATGTGGGCTTTTGCGGGTGAAGGTGGGGGCTCTGTCACTGTTGTAGGAAAGAACGGTGTCGATGAAGCTAAACTGCTGGCGGATGTGAAGCGGAAGATTGATTCAATTAATGCGTTTCCACCAGCGGCTGAAGAACCACAAATAAATATCTTCAGAAACCGAGACGAAGTTATTCGTTTGGCTGTTTCTGGAGATGAAACTGTTAGCGAAAGAGAGTTAAAGCGTTTTGCTGAAAAGACGCGCCGAGAGATTGCATTGCTGGGATATGTGCCTGCCGTGGAGTTATTTGGCGTTCGCGGCGAAGAAGTCTCAATCGAAGTATCAGAGGCGACATTACGGCAATACGGCCTAACATTGGCCGAGGTTGCGACAGCTATTCGCGGGACATCCGTGAATGCCTCTTCAGGTAATGTGCGGACAGATGTAGGCAATATGCAGCTACGCACGCGTCGACAGGCTGATACGCAATCGGATTTTGAAAATATTATCGTGCGCCAAGATGCAAGCGGCGCTGTCATTCGTGTCAAGGATATTGCTGAGGTAATTGATGGCTTTGAACAAGTCGATTTGATGGCGACTGTGAATGGGAAGCGCACCATTTTGGTTCAAATAATGAGTGGCCCGAATATGGACATTTTGAAGATGTCTGAAAATGTTCGTGGTTATGTGGAAGGGCTAAATCAAAATATTCCAGAAGGTATTACAATTACGGAATGGGATAATGCAGAAGACGATTATTCAGGGCGAATTTCAACAATTGCCAAGAATTTCTTCATGGGACTACTCTTAGTTTGTCTAACATTAATGTTGTTTTTGCGTCCGAAAATTGCCCTCTGGGTTTCGGTTGGGATTGCAACGGCCTTTGCAGGTGGACTCGCTCTGCTGCCTCTCTTTGATGTCTCATTTAATATGATTTCGACCTTTGCCTTTCTGTTAGTGATTGGGGTTATCGTCGATGACGCTATCATTGTTGGCGAAGCCATCCACTATAAAACAGAAGAAGGCGAAGTTGAGCTTGACGCAGCCGTGGGCGGAACGAGTATGGTGGTTAAACCTGTGATATTTGCTGTTTTGACAACGATGATTTTCTTTGCCCCTTGGATGTATTTATCTGGCGGCACTAGCGAATTTACTCGGGCAATTTCACTGGTTGTGATTTTAGCACTCGCCTTCTCATTGCTTGAGTCTTTACTGATTTTGCCGGCACATTTGGCGCACTTAAAACCTGTAAATCCAAAAAGCCGTATAATGAGATTTCAGAATAAAATATCGGAAAGCCTCATGTGGTTCGCCCGATCTGTTTATCGTCCGCTTATTATTAAGGCTCTATACTACCGTTATGTCACGGCCTCTATATTTATCGGTTTTATGATATTGACTGTGGGCCTTGTGACCAATGGATTGGTGACATCTACCTTTTTCCCTGAAGGGGAGTCGGACCAAATTGAGATTGATGTGACGCTACCTGAAGGTACGCCCTATGCGCGCACGCTTGAAGTCTTGGCTCAGATTCAAAAGGCTGAACATGAGCTCCAGCAAGAGATTAAAGCCAAAGATGGAGATTTAATTGAAAATTGGTACACGCGGTCCCGCGATAATAATGTCCTTGCCCTCGTAAAGCTCGTGCCGCCGGAAACACGTGCCATGAAGGTCAAAGACGCGACAGAACGTCTACGCGAACTTATTGGCGATGTACCAGACGCAGAAAACATCAATATTAATTACCAAGGTGGTAATAATGGGCCTGCTATACAATATGTTTTGAACGCGAAAGAGTTTGAAGATCTTAAACCCGCCGCAGAAGATTTAATGAATCACCTGCGGAGCTATGAGGGCGTGTTTAATGTCGTGAATGATATGGATAGCGCTTCTGATGAGATACAGTTTGATCTTAAGCCCGGTGCAGAGAGCCTTGGTATAACATCTGCTGATGTTGCAAGGCAGGTTCGTCAGGGGTTCTTTGGCGAAGAAGTACAGCGCTTACCTCGTGATGGAGAAGATGTGCGTGTATATGTTCGTTATCCCCGCATAGATCGTGAGTCTCTTGATTTTCTTAAGTCTATTCGAATCCGTACGAGCGACGGAAGGGAGTTGCCTTTAGAAGCCGTTGCTGAGTTACGTTATGAGAAAGGTACAAATCGAATTCTGCGCCGTGAACGACAACGCGCTATTATTGTTAGCGCTGAAGTGGCGTCGGAAAGAGCAGAAGAAATTCGTAAAACCTTGGACGAAGAATTCTTCAATGACTTTAACACGGTTCACCCTAACGTAACGCCGGGTAATATTGGACGGTCACAAGATGAAGCTGAGTTCCAAGCCGAACTCATGACGCTTATGATTATTGCAATCTTGGCGGCCTATGTCTTAGTGGCGATATCGTTCAAATCTTATGCTGAACCCATTTTGATTTTATTTGCGGCGATTCCCTTTTGTTATTGCGGCATGATAATTGGCCATTTGTTATTCGGAACGCCTATGTCTGTCTTGTCCATATTGGGGATGTTTGCAGCGGCAGGTGTTGCCGTGAATGATAATCTTGTCTTGCTCGATTATGTTCATCGTCTGCGCGATAAGGGTATGGCCGGTGCTGATGCCCTTATCGAAGCAGGCACAAGACGATTCCGCCCAATTTTGCTCACTTCGTTGACAACATTTGTCGGGTTGTTCCCCTTGCTTATGGAGCGCTCGCTTCAAGCGCAGTGGTTGATACCAATTGCCATTAGCTTAGCTTTTGGAGTTCTATTTGCCTTATTCGTGACGTTGTTTTTCGTGCCCGCCCTATACGGAATAGGCGCTGATATTCGCCGGTTCTTTGTTTATCTGATTAACGGTAAGCCAAGAGAGAAATTCACAGCCTAGGAAAAATATTAACCATTCGTTTTTTCTTTGCCTCACTGTGCTTGAATATTGCATGGTGGGGCATCATCTCTTGATTCATGAATTTGATGATACCTTAAAAGTTCTTGCTGTTGCGCGAACACCATAAAGAAAGCTGATTTCGGAGTGATGAAGCCTTTTAAAAATATAATGCTCAATACGGCCCTTCTTATCGTATTTTTTGGAATGGGGCAGGGGCCTGTCCTTGCGTCGTCAAATGCACAGCAAGAACAAACCGTAAGAGAGCATCATGTATTTGCGCAAGAGATTCTAGGCGAGGCATGGATGAGCGGCGAACTGCATAAGGTGTACCCTTATGCGATTATTGATCATGACCAACTCCGCTTTAAAATATTGACAGATTCAGGGGACGTCGTTGTTAAAGGCACTCAGGACACCCGCATCTATATTCAAGAGCTATACATCACGGATATATTGAAGAGCCGTTCTACATCTGGTGTTGTCTTGCAATCCACAGGGGCTCGTATGGCGAATTTGGTGAAGACTCCAGTTCGCGCCGTAAAGGCCGTTGGTAAGCGCACGGAAAAGGTCGACTCTGTAGGGGATGCCGCTCTCTTTATTCCAGATCTAACGCTGGATGTTGCTGGCGGCCTATTACATGGCGTGGGTGAGCTGTTCGTCACAGGGCAAAGATTAACGTCCAGTGTGGGGTCTACGAAATGTGAAGGGTTAAATTGTGTTGGAAAGGCTGGAGAAGATATCTGGTCTGGTGTGAATTCCTTGATGGGAAAACACAATGCCGCGCGGAAACTACACAGCGAATTTGGAACAGACCCGCAAACAGAAAATAGAGCCTATCGCCGCCAAATTGATAGAATTTCTTATGCTGAAAGTTACATTGGAACTGCTGTTAAATTGGGCGTGGGTAATGCGGGTGTTGATGTCGTCAGCCCATGGATGACTAGCGTAGGCTATTATAATAATGGTGAATTTCTTACGGGCTACGAAGATGCACATCGTCGCAGAAATTTTGAAAAAGGTAGAATAGTCAGCTGGGGCATATCGCGCCCTCAAGTGGAGGACTTTTACAAAAGTGAAGCCTTTACGAAATTGCAGCGGCGTCGTTTCTTTATCGCTCTGGAAACTATTCATGATCAACAGTTGAAACGGCGCATATTTGATGAGGCCTATTGGGCACCGGACAGAGCCGAGGCGCGTGGGCATTTAGCGCGTGCCGAACATATTGCGGAGTTTGCAAAACAAGGACTTGTGACCCTTGGTGATAAGTCAGCAAGAGCCTTAACTGTTATAACGCATGACGGAAAACGAATTACGCCGATTTACGCAGACCTATTGAATTCCAATAGTCACATTGCGGGGCCGCATGCGATTGTGAAACAAACTTCAGTCCAAAATGAAATTCATGTTTTGGGTAGAGCGTCTCAACGCTTCGTCAATATGGCTGTTGGTGTAGGGTTTAGCGTCGTGCAATTTCCGCAGTAGACGTAAATTGAATTAAATCACTTTGCGCTTTTCAGTTTTCAGTGACTTCAATTTGAGACGCATGGTTTCATTTATACCAAGCTATCTTAAAATTAGTGGTACACTTTAATATAACTTAGGCTTCGCTCTAGGGATTTGAATTTAAAAAAGCGGCTAATGTCTGGCCGTGCAGCTTTGATTAAAATCATAGCCCATGATTTACCTACCCCCATTATGTAGTTTCAAAACTAATAAAATTGACTGGGGCCGAATATGAAACTCAAAACATTTACAGCTTTTATAGGGCTTGGATTGGCTGCCCTTATATCGAGTTGCGCAGAACAGTCTGAGGTGGTGCCTACTAACAAAGCTGACCTTCCCGTTTTGGTGCAGGCAGATGGTTCATACCCCGTTGTCCCTTTAGAGAAAGACAGTGTTGTCTTAAAGGTCTTGCAAACAACGGTGGATTCACTGTCGAGTTTTGAGACTGTTGAGGCTGGTTTAGAACATAATCTTCAGCATATGGAAGCTATGGCCGAAAAAGCCTGTACGACGGGTAAAAAACCAGATTTCTTATTATATCACGAGTTTCCATTGACGGGTTATTCTTCTGGGTCGCGTACAGATAAATTGAAGTTTACAGTCCAAGTGCCTGGACCAGAAACAGAGCGCTTAGGAAAAATTGCCAAAGCCTGTGATACTTATTTGGTGTTTGGAACTTATGCGACAGATGCTGATTGGCCTAATCATATTCTCTCAATCAATGCCGTTATTGGCCGTGATGGAGAATTAAAAAAGGCGTTCTGGAAGTCTCGTAATATTAAGCGCATTTATGATGACCGAGAGATTATGACGACGACAATCGAGGCCGTTCGCGACAAATATCGAGCAAAATATGGGCCAGAAGAGGAGTTCCCTGTTCTTCAAACCGAATATGGTAATATTGCTGTATCAACTGTTCAAATGGATCCATTTATTTTTGCGGCCTTTGCCATGCGAGGAACAGAAATTATGATCCGCACAGCCACTTTATTCGCAGAGGATGACGTTATGGCTATGGCACGTATTAATAAATTTTACTCACCTATGACCAATATTGCATTTAATGTACCGGGTTATAATGCTGGCGAGAGTATAATCGTAGGGCCGAATGGTGAAATTTTGGCGAAATCGCTATCAAAAACCGAAGATGATATCATTGAGGCTGAGATTCCTATCGCAGAGTTTCGAAAGAATAGAAAAATTCCCAACTTCGCGTATGAAATGGTTCGGCCTGTTTTAGATCAGTATGTGCAAGAGTTTCCTCTTAACCACCTTGATATTCCAAATGATACGCTTCCTGAAACAGGGCAAGACATGAAAGCTTTGATGGAGAGTGTCAGTCGTTTCAATAAGGCTTCGGAATAAACGCGCTTGTGGCCACAAGCTAAACTTCGTTTATGCTAAACCCATTCGCAATGAATGGGTTTATCGTGACCTTACTTCGCAGATTGTTTGTCAGACGTGCCGTCGAGGAATTTCTGTGAAGTCATAGCCATATCTGAATAGGCCACATCAAAGAGACCCGTCGTGATATGCTCTAGATATTCATATTCAGAATTGGGGGTCAAATTATGCGCTTCCAATGTTTCCGACTCAAGGCTTCCTTTAATGGCGACATACAGAACTGGGACTGAAATTAACGGGAGCCGTTCATAACCAGGATAAGAAAAAACGGTGTAATAGGCTTGAGTGCTATTTGGCATAGATTGCATGTAGTCATTGAAATGGTCTTGTGCCGCTTCAAGACTAAGCCCGCCTTTCATCGTTTGCTTGGCGAACTCCCATTTCGAGATAAGATGAGAACCATCTAATTCTATGATATCAGGTTTTGCATATTTTTTATGTAATTCGGGCAGTTTATGGGGCGCGTAAACGGGTACACCCGCGAGCACCATTTTATTCACACGGTCAGGGGCTATAATGGCCATCTCTACCCCTATAAGGGTGCCGGTGTGATATCCAATTACGTCTACAGGTTCATGAATTCCAAGCTCCTCAAGTACCTTTAGGGCGTTGTCAGCATAATCTTGCATGGAAGGCGCCGTTTCCGGCCCCGTAGAATCTCCATATCCGGGCGTGTCGATTGCTATGATGAGGCGATCAGAGCGCATGGCCTCTATAAAAGGGATGTAAGTTTGAGAGGAGTAGGGGGTTGGGTGTAATAAAACGAGGGGCGTTTTCTTTGATGTGTTATTTTGAGGCTTCGCGACTCGAACATGCGCTTGGCCATAATTTCCTTCTACAAAACTGCGCTTTATAGTGCCTGGTGCTTGAGCCTCAATGAAGCTTTGGTCAAGAACGGTCGTGCAGGCCGCTAGACTTATGAGGCCTGTATAAAATGCCGCTTTAAAGAGTTTGCTCATGTGTATTTTTTCATATTTGCGCGAATCTCATCTTGATCCCAGATAACGCCGCCCATCCAATCGCCGCATGCGGGTGTAATGTGATGAACGACAATGGAGGCATACATCTCATTGCCAATATAGGGGTCATCACGCATGACATCCCATGCGGCCTCTTTGCTGTCCGCAGCAATTAAAAAGAAGCTCCCTATGATCTCTCCATCAGGGGTATCCCTCATTGGGCCTGCCACTCTGTATTTTTCGTTATTGGCTTCGATGTGATCGAGATGACCAAAAAGAAATTCTTCGCGAGGGCCCTTGGTTTCTGGCCCATCCGTACAAATGAACATAAATGTTTGTTCTTGAAGTTTTGCAACGCGTTTAGCTTTGGGCATAAGATATCCTTTTTATTTGAATTTATAGATAATCAGAGTGGGATAAGGCTGACTTAAGTCAATCAAAACCATGAGTCGATTTCTGTCTAAGGTCTTTGCTGCTCTAAAGCGCCTCAGTAAAATAGTTTTCTGACCCCGGAATTCATACCCCGTCTAAACGCTGAAATACGTTAAAAATCGATTGTGTTTTGACCTCAATCATAAGCCTACCTTTTTTTAGGGCTAATTATACAAGTAACAAGCCAATCAGAGAGGCGGTCAACAAGACTGCCCCGCGGCATTTTGGGGAATTATCCTTGGTAAGGGGAAGGTATATTTAATGGGAAATGTAATTAAGCGTACCACGCTAATGGTTCGAGACATGGAGCGTTCGCTTGTCTTTTTCCGTGATATATTAGGCGCCAAAATATGGTTTGATCGTCCATTCACATTAGATGGCGGTGGCCTGCCAATTGGGAAAAAAGGTGACAAGCTGAGATTATGTATCATCCAGTTTGACCATGATGAGATTGGAATGATTGGTCTTATGGAGTTTCTTGACCCAGTCATGCCTGCGCCAGAAGTCAGCTATGATTTGGGCTATGGTAATCCCGTTTTTGTCGTCGTCGCGGAAGACGCCCAAGCAATCTATGATAAAGCGAGCGCAGCGGGATTTAAAACGCGGGGCGAGCCGAAAGAATGGTCAACAACAGGCGCAAAGGGTGAAACCAAACATTTCTTATCGACATTTCTTTGGGATAATGATGGGCACTTCTTTGAATGCAATCAGGTGACAAAAATTGACGCTCCTGAATAAGCAATGGTGCGTCGGGGCAAGGCCTGAAGGCAAGCCCAAACCCAGTGACTTTCTATATAAAGAATCTCCGATGCCCGTTGCTGGCGAGGGTGAGGTTCTGCTTGAGACGCTTTATCTGGGCATAGCGCCTGTGATGCGTATGTATATGATGAACCTGCCCGCTGGTGGTGAGCCGCCACTGGACTTGGGTGACGTTATTCATGGGCGGGGCGTGGCGCGAGTCATGGAAAGCCGCCATCCAGACTATAGCGTAGGAGACATTGTTCAGGGTCAACTGGGTTGGCAGACCCATAAGGTCTCAAAGATGACCGAGCGAGAACGGTTCTTAAAAGTCAAGCACCATGAGCTGTCTTATGCACATTCGGTTAGAATATTATCCATGACAGGGCTGACAGCCTATACATCATTTTTTGATCAAGGTTCTCCAAGAGCTGGTGAAACCGTTGTGGTGTCAGGCGCCGCAGGCGGTGTTGGGCATATGGTTGTGCAAATGGCAAAAATCGCAGGGTGCCATGTGATTGGTATCGCTGGCGGCGCAGAAAAATGCGCTGTTGTGAAGCGTTTAGGGGCTGACGCTATGATCGATTATAAAAACGATGATGTCGCCGCTAAAATAGCTGAGCTTTGTCCTGACAAGATTGATATCTATTACGATAATGTTGGCGGCGAAATTTTATCAACCTGCTTGGATAACCTAGCTTATAATGCGCGTATCGTGCTTTGTGGGTCCATTAGCGAATATACTCGTGAGGAAAAATTTGGCCTCCAAAACTATGCAATGTTACGCCGAGCGAATGCAACAATGCACGGCTACTTTGTTTATAATTATTTAGACCAGTTTGACGCGTGTAATGCGCAATTGGCGGAGTGGATTGCCACGGGGCAGATGAAGCCCTTAATTGACGAATTAATCGGATTTGACAAAATGCCAGAAGCGCTCATCGGCGTTTACTCAGGCAATAATATAGGGACGCGCTGCGTAAAGGTGAAGTTAGATGAGTGAGAAACCTAAACTAAGATTCCAAAGATCAAACTTTGTTGTTGCCAATATTGAAAGGGCTTTGACTTTTTATGAAGGGGTTCTGGGGTTTGATGTCGTTTTCGTAAAAGAGAGCGCTGAGGACAGCTATAGCTACGACGTTTTTGAGATAGATAAGTCGAATAAAATGCGGTTTGCTGTCTTAGGAACAACCGAGCAAAGAAATGTCATGGCTCTGACTGAAGTACCAGAGGCCAAACCGATTGCGGCTACGCCGCGCCGAAGCGCAATTATTTTAGAGATTCCTGAGATTGACCGAGTTGTCGCTGAGTCAAAGGTTTTGGGGTTGAAAGTTTATCCAGAAGATAAGTTGATTACGAAAGATGGACGAGAAGGTAGAGAAATCGGCATTGTTGATTTCGATGGAAATTTGGTTGTTATCTATCTTATTACAAAGGCTGCAGCATGAATGAGGCAAAGATAGACTATCCGAAGCCAACATATGCATGGAGCTTAGTTGGATTTCTAACTCTTGCTTATATTTTCTCGATGATGGATCGATATATCCTTGGTTACCTCATCAAGGATATCAAAGCGGATCTTTTATTTACTGACAGTCAGGTTGGCCTACTTACTGGGCCTGCATTTACGCTCCTTTATGCTCTATGCGCCATTCCCTTTGGGATGATGGTCGACCGCAAAAAACGCGTTTGGATCATTGCTTTTGGTATCGCGGTTTGGTCCGTTTCGACGATGGCCACAGGCTTGATGACCACCTTTGTTTTGTTTTTTTTGGCGCGAATGATGGTGGGTGTCGGTGAGGCGGTAATGAGCCCTGCTGCTTTTTCTATAATCGGAGATAGCTTCCCGAAAGAGCGTAGAGCGAAGCCCATTGCGACCTATTCAGCCGCATTATTTATTGCTTCAACGATTACCTCCTTCATGATTTCTATTATTTTCAAAGTTACTGATGGCGCCGAAAAGGTTATGCTGCCTGTGTTTGGCGAGCTTTCTTCATGGCAAGTTGTTCTGTTGGCTGTTGGCGCGCCGGGATTATTGGTAGCCTTACTGTTTTTCTTTCTCAAAGAGCCCCCTCGAACAGAGAGTTCCCAATCCGACACTGCGAAATTATCAGATGGGGCACGTTTTGCAGCAAAGCGTTCAGCGACGCTGCTTTGCTTTGTGACGATTTTCACAACTATGGTGGCTATTGCTTATGCTCAATTTAATTGGTTGCCTGAAATGTTTAGCCGTACCTATGGCGAAGAAGAATGGGGGCGTAGTGCTTATGCCGCCCGAAATGGGGCCGCTACTTTCCTATTTGCACTGCCAACTTATTTTATTGCTGGGTTTGTCTCGGATGCATGGTCTAAAAAAGGCCGAACAGATGCACCATTTATATTGGCCATGGTTGGTCTGTTCATAATGGTTCCGGCTACGATTATCGCGCCGCTTATGCCTACGGGTTGGACCGCTTTTGGCATGTTATGTATTGCTACGGTCGGCGTGGGTATGGTTTCATGCGTAGGAGTTACAGCTCTATTGCAAATTGTACCTGGGCATGTCCGTGGGTCGATTGTGGCCTATTACTATCTCGCAATTACTTTGCTGGGCGGCATGGTCTCTCCCATGCTTGTCGGTTGGCTATCAACGCATGTTTTTGGTGAAGATAAGTTAAACCTCGCCATGTCGGCACAGCCTGCAATTTATGGCATTCCCACGATTTTACTGCTCCCCGTCACATATCGGCTTTACCGCAAGGAATTGGCTGCGCGTGAAGGATTGGAGAATAAACTATGATCCTTTTCCTCCCGCCTGCACCGCATACAGGGGCATTTTTTGACACCGTAAGGCAGTCTTTGCAGGGTGTAGACACGAAAGCGGTTACCTATCCTGGTTACGGAGATGAGCCGAAGACAGCGGCAAGCATATCTGCCTATGCAGCGCATTCTCTTCAGAATAAAGACGCTATTCTTGTGGGCTTCCATACAGGGTGTTTGGTTGCGCTGGAAATGGCGAAACAGTCTTCGCAACTCGGGCGTCTTATCTTGGTCGATGTACCATATTTTGATGAACAAACGAAACGAGAATATGCCTCTGGTTTAGACCCAGAGAACTCTGCTCATGATGCGTTTCGTGCGGCCTTTAGTTATGATTTGGATACGGTTCTGAAAACAACGCAGCATGAAGTCATTTGTATAGCGACAGATTCGTCTCTTTATGAACCCACAGTCAAGGCGTCTACATTAATACCTGATTGTCGCCTAATTAAACGCAGAGATATTGGAAAGCCCGCTTTTGAAAATGCAGCAATGGCGGATCTTATTCGCGTTTTGGCGACATGACTCAAATCAAATGGTTTGTAAATTAGACACCTAGGAATATTCTATGACCCAGACAAAAACCTATATGATTGTAATTGCTAAAATCGAGGACCGGGACGCCTTCATACAGGGATATGGAAAAGCGGCTGGGGCTCTCGTCGAACAACATGGCGGGCGTTATGTGTTGCGCGGCCCAGGCGCAAAACTGCTCGAAGGTGATTTTGGCGATGGGGCCTCGATGGTGATTTCGGAGTGGCCAAATCGCGAGGCCGTCGAAACATTTTGGAATTCCCCTGAATACCAAGCGGCGAAATTATTGCGGGAAACAATTTCTAAATGTCAGGTCTTAATTATCGATGCACCCAAATTCACTCAGGATTAAATTATGAAAAAGAGCATTCTGGCCACTTTTATGGGGCTTTCCTTATTTGCGTCGGCTGCGCCCTTTGCTATCGCCCAAGATAGCAGTACCGCAGACGCTAAAATACTGAAACGCGACTTTGCTAGAATGATGGACTGGTTTCCGGGCCGTTATGACAATCAAGAGCAAGTCTATTTCGAAGATAATCTGGAAGTAGATGATAGTTTGCGACATGGTCGTATTCATCATTTATTTGTGCCTATTGATCTTCCTGGCTTTCCCGGAACGACCTTTTACGTTCAACAATATCAAAATGACGACCCAACGGATGTGTATCGTCAACGGGTTTATAGTTTTGAACCAGATTACGAAGAAAATGCGACACGCTTAACAATTTATATTCCTAAAAACTCCAAAGCTATTCTCAACGCACATGAAGATCCTTCCAAGCTCAAGGGCCTTACTCCATCTGATTTCACAACGTATCCGGGGTGTGAAGTATATTGGACCTACCAAAATGAGTTTTATCACGGCTTTATGAAAGAAGGCGCCTGTAAGGTAAAAAGTAAACGGTCAGGAAAGACTTTGGTCGTCACAGATGATTTGCAGCTCTCTAAAAAAGGCATATGGATTCGTGATGAAGCCGAGGATTTACAGGGCAATTATATCTATGGGAACAAAGCCGGCATACATCACAAGAATAACCGTGCCCGCATGTTTAATTGTTGGGTGAGTCCTAAAAAAGACGATGGAGAATACGGCTTTTACAACAATATTCGCTTACATGACCAAGGCGGCCGCGTCTGGCTGGAAGGCGAAGGCCATGAGCGTGTTGGACTAAAGATGCGGAATGTTGAATGGCCTATGGGTAATAATCGTCCGTCATTAGTTTTATATGCTTATCGCGGAGATGATGAAGATAAAGCTGTCTCATATACATGGACATCACCTGACGGAGATCGTCTCGCCATGAATTTAAGATGGCTACAAGCGAGCTGTACCTTGGGCGAAGAAGAGATTTTCCCCGGTATCAACTTGAAAACTGGAAGTGGGAAATAATTAATGGGAGAAGTCATGAAAAAATTATTATTGGGAGTGGCCGCTGGTTTATTAGCTGCCAGTTGCGCCGCGTCTGAGAGTTCAGCGTCACAAAGTGACGAGGCTGTTAAATCATCCTCGGCAAATGTCGAACGCTTGGACTTGAATACGCCTGAAGGCGCGATGTTAGCTATGCGTAAGGTTCAATGTTCTTTGGTCGATGGTGAAGCCGTGACTTATTACTGGTTTGGCCGTGCTTATTCTCGCCGCATGGGGGAGAGAGATAAAAACATTTTCAATGTTGAGGGCATGAATGTTCGGGCCTGTTCTACTGTTAATGACCCAGAAAGAGGGCTTGGCTACAAACTCGTGACTCGCGAAATTTTGCTTTATAAAGATGCAAAGACTGGTGAAGTTCTAAAGACTTGGGAAAACCCTTGGACAGGCGAAGAAGTCGAAGTGATGCATGTCGCCAATGATCCCGTAAACTCGTCTGGCTATGTCACTGGCCGTGATGGGAAGCCGGCAACATTTGGCGGTGATGTGATGGATGATCGTTTTCAAATGAGCTTTACTGTTCCGCTCTTTTACCCGAGCCCTCTGGCGAGCGAGTATGAAAAAGAAATTGGCGGCACCTATCACGCAACAGAAATGTTTAACTTCTTTGGTTTCACGGATGATTTGACAGATATGAGCAAAAATACCGCCAACGTATCTGTTGGATGGGCGCGAATGTCTGATTGGCTACCTTGGATGAATATGCAGGGACGTGAAGGCACGATTTATATGCACACGGCAGGCCGGAAATTGGAAAGCTGGGACGACATGTCTGAAACGATGAAGTCAGAGATTAGAACCCATTATCCCGAATATGTGGCGCCGCCGCCTTTGGATGATCCGCGTAAAAATATGACAAGTTGGGAATATTATAAACAAGTTCGTGACGGTGAAATAAAATTACCAAAGCGCTAAAAAAAAGCCCCTTTTGAAGGGGCTTTTTTCTTATTTCGTTTCGTAACTGGCCCAGTCATCACTGATCTTTCGTTCATCCACGAGGGTGCGAGAGATTAAAGCGTCATTTTTAAACCAATGCCATGTCCGCGCTCGCTTTGTGCCGCAATCAGAGATTTGGATCATTTCATATAAATAGAGATCGGGTTCGCCCGTCCGTGTCCAATTCAGGACAGTTGTACGGTTATGTGTGTCCAATTTCATATCGGCGGCCCAGCCCTGAATGAAATCATTATCCCAAGAAAGGCGGCCATCTTTGACATCAGCAGGGAAGTCGCGGACTTCTGTGCGGCCGTCATCCCAAGTGTAGTAATTTGTTTGATGGTAGAGATAATCTCCGCTTTCTGGGAATCGGCAAAGTAATCGAGACTTATGCTCGTCCACTTTATTGCCTTCAGCATCATAATAGCGATACATGCCATCCCACACACCTTCGTGGCGTGCTAAGACGGGATGAAGTGCTTTTAATTCATTAACAGTTTTTGGTTCGTTCATGACAGTCTCCTAGATTAAGGATTATCTAGTGTCCTTTATCGAGAGCTGTGTTGAGAATTCTCAAAATTAATCGTAGGAACTTCCTCGATTATCCGTAAAATCATCGCGCCCACCAAGGTTTCGTACGCGGTCAATGTTAAGAATGTCGCATGAATGGGAGTCTTTGAAACTGATAACCTCAGATTTTTTCAGAGAGGAGAAAGCTCGGCTTACGGTTTCAATGGTTAGCCCTAGAAAATCTGCTATATCTAGGCGTGTCATCGGCAGTTCAACATGATTGCTTTTCTCTCGAGGTCCATCAGGAGAAAATCGCGCTTGGTTAGCTCTTAAATATAATAAAAATGAAGCGACCCGTTCTACGGCAGAGCGTTGCCCAATCGTATAAACATGGTCATGAGCGCTTTCCAAAATACGCGTAAGTACGACTCTGAATTCTGAAGCAAAACCGGGTGTCGTTGCGAGGGCTTTCTCTAAAGCTGAACGCGGATATGAGATGGCCGTCACTTGGGTGAGGGCTGTAGCCAGATTTGGGTAATTTGGAGTTGAGGCCGCACCAAGAAACTGACGAGCGCTCATAAAAGAGAGTATTTGCCTGCGTCCATCGCGTCCATTTCGAGCCAATGCGACAGTCCCATCCAAAATATCGTAAAAATAGTCCGTTGTTTCACCTTCGGTAATCAAATGTTCGCCGATTTTAAAATGTCTTTCGTGGCCCTGAGTGAGCAAAAACTCTACTTCAGGGCTACGGTGTCCATCGGCCATTTCGGCGAGGTGTCCCAATTTCGTTGTCATATGATTGTCTTAATCGCAAAATATTTTGCCTTCAAGAACAATCAAATGTCTAAAAGTGCATAAGCCGCATTTTCTCCAGATTCCATAGCGCCTTCCATGCCCGTATGAAGGTGACTGAGGTGTTCCCCAGCAAAATGAAGGCGCCCAGCGGGTTCACGCATGGGGGTTGCAAGAGTTGAAATTTGATTTGGCGCCCAATGCATATAGGCTCCGCCAGCCAATGGGTTCGATTTCGTCCAATTCTGGATGGAAAGTATTTTGACTTTGCCTTTTGAAGCTGGGCGAACGGTTTTTAATATAGAAGAAAACTGCTCGAGTGTGATGTCCTTACCAGACCAATGACTCGCAGAGGTGCCGTTAATCCAAGCTCTGAAAACCCCGGTCGGCTCACCCGAAGGGGAGCGATTGGCAAATATGCGCTCAATGGGGCTGTCAGTCCACATGTCAGCAGGAAGATTATCAACATCCCAAAAGGCGTCTTCAGCTTGAAAATGAATTTGATATATAGGGGTGTATGGCAGGCTTTCCACTGCATTACGTTGTGCATGTGGTAAATCAGCATTTACACGCATCGTTCGCATTACGGGAAATGGAAGGGTGGATATACAATGGGCTGCGCGAAACCTTTGCCCTGATTTAGTTTTAACCTCTACACCGTCATTTGTTGCTGTGATTTCCGTGGCAAATTGATTTAGTTTTACTGAGCGCGGTAATGAACTTGCCATGGCTTCAGGCAAGCGTTGTGCGCCGCCTTCTACAGATAGGCTCGGCCCCATTCCTTGAGATTGTGTGTAGAGCTGCAAGGAACGATACAGGTTCAACATAGAGTAATCGCTTAATTGATTTCCGTTTAGACTGATATTGATAACTCTGCGGGCTTCATCGCCAAAGCCATGCTCACGTAAAAATTGATCTGCACTGATGTCAAAACTTTTGAATTTTGGGTCAGTCCAATCACTGGCTGATTCTAAAGGGTTTGATTTCGCGGCGAGAGTAAACAAGGGCCGAGAGGGTGTGCTTGTTTCAAAGGGCGATGGAAAAATGGGCGTTTCGCCAAAATTCCAGTCATCAGAACTGAGAAGTTTGTTTTTATAGAAATAACTTGTTTGGCGCCGAACGGTGCTTTCGGGAATAAGTGTGACATTTAACTGCGCGGCTGTATCCAATATGCGGGCGTAACTTGCCCCGATTTGTTCTCCGCCGCTTTCCGTGAAATCACCATTTTCAAGGGTTTCTGTCTTTAATCGACCACCAATGCGCTGAGATCCCTCCAGAACCAAGACATCTTTGCCTTCTGACGCCAGTAAACGTGCGGCGTGTAGTCCTGATAAGCCAGCACCTAGAATTATAATTTCAGCATCAAAACCTTTTGATGAGGCACGACATGCGGGAAGGGCGAGCGCAGATAAGCCCCCAATTATTTTTCGTCTGTCCAATACTATTGTCATAAGTCAATTCCCCCCGTGCTATTTTCAAAGCATAAGCTTAAAGTTAGATAGAAGAGTATAAGCGCTGGGAGGCCGTATGAATGACTTACCTCAAACGTCTAAGAATGAATGGGCGACGGGCTGGCCGATTGTACTCTCATCACTCATAGGTATTGCATTGTGTTTAAGTCCTCTCCCTTATTGGGCGTTGATAATCATTGGCTCTGAATTGGGTAAAGAATTCGGATGGAGCCGAGAAATTATCACGGCAGGTTTTTTATACATGACAGCAGGCGTTCTTGTAGGGGCCCCAATCGCAGGGCAATTAGTGGATAAATTTGGCGCGCGAAAGGTACTTTTACCGTCAATAGTCGCTTTGAGTGTCGGGGTTTGCTCATTTTCTCTGATGACCGCTAACCCTATTGTGTTTTACGGTATCTTTTTCCTAACGGCATTTTTTGGCGCGGCAACATTGCCGATTACATGGTCTAAAGCGATTGTAAATAATTTCGATCAACATCGTGGCTTAGCTCTTGGAATTGCCCTTACAGGTACTGGGCTTTATGGATTTTTGGCGCCTACTTATATTCAAACTTTTATCGACAGCGTGGGGTGGCGCGGCGCCTATATCGCCGTTGGCGTCCTACCAATTATTTTCTCATTACCTCTCGCGCTCTTTTTGTTTCGAGATGAAAAAGAAGAAGTCGCATTAAAAGCGGCGGGTAACCAAACGGGTTTTTTGAAGACCTATGGCAAAGGTTTTCTTGTCGCTGCAGCGTTATTTGCTGTGATGTCTGGCATCATTATGACTCAAGGGCCAGTTTGGGTTATTGTTTTGATGTTGGCGTTTCTCGCAGCCTATGTTGGGTTTGTTTATTTTCGTTCGAATAATGAAACACACTCAGTCTCAGAGTTACCAGGCTTAACTCTGCGCGAAACTTTTCATAATTACCGTTTTTGGGTAATATTCTTTTCATTCCTTGTCCTAGGAGCCGTCGTTTCAGGCATCATAGCGAACTCAAAATATATCCTTCTCGATAAAGGCTATACGGACATTACGGCTACAGGGTTTTTCACAGGGGCAGGCTTGATTGGTTTGTCAACATTGGTCGGACGCCTCATTGGAGGCTGGTTAGTGGATCATTTCTGGGCCCCAATGGTTGCCTTTGTTTTCATGAGTGTTCCAGCGATTGGGTGTTTCATCTTAATGCAAGATTATAGCGTTGGCGTAAATGCGATCGCGCTTATCCTCGTCGGTTTAGCCGCGGGTGTAGAGTTTGATATGATGGCCTATTTCACATCTCGCTATTTCGGAATGAAATCATATGGTCGTGTTTATGGACTAGTCTATGCGGCCTTTGGCCTTGGGTCTGGGACGTCGCCTGTTATTTTTAATATAATCAGAGGGGATGATACGGATTATGCCCGAGTGCTTGTCTTTGCTGCAGTTGGGTTTGTTCTTGGCGGAGCGATGCTTCTTACATTAGGGAAATATCGGAATTTCGAAAGTGATATCGCATAATGAGAGCTGTCCTTTTACTCTCTACTTTAATGACGACGGCGTGTTTGCAAACAGAACCAGAGACTTTGCCGACTTTATACATAGATGACACCTCAATTACGGCACAATCTGTTATTGAAAGCGCCTATGACAAAGCTGGCGGGGCGTTTTGGGTGCGGCCCTTATCTTTGAGTATGGAAGGTTATGCGGTATTCTATAAGGATGGCGTGGCGACTTTGAATGAACGGCACAGTATGTGGCGGGTTTATGATGCTGCAAAAATGAATGCCCACCAAGTTGACGGCATGGTCCGCATTGAAAGTATACGAGACGGAAAACCCGTCATCAATATAAGCTTTGACGGTGAAACCACCTATACGGATGCGGGGCCATTGCCACAATCTACGTCAAATAAACAATGGTCTTCTAGTTTCGGCTTTGGCGTCATTCGCCATGCGCTGGATGACGGGTATACTATGAAGCGCCTCGCAGATGATTTAATAGATGGGCGAAAGGCCTATATTGTTGAAATAACTGATCCGTCAAATGGAAAAACTCTCTTCGGAATTTCCCAAGATAATTATTCAATTTTAAAGGTCGGCTTTGACACGAATAAAGGTTGGCACGAACGCATTTACTCTAACTTTTTTTCAAATTCAGACGATGAATGGGTGCAGCCCGGGCGGGTTAGGCTATATTATAACGGCATAAAATCTAATGAAGTTATATGGACGAAATATTCTGTGAATGATGTTTTAGACACATGCTTGTTTAAGTTGCCTGAAGAGACTGATTGCCGCCAGAGGTAGTGGAGTGAACTACTTTAAAAGAAAAACAGATTAATTATTTTTTGAATTAAATTCGTTTCATGACTTAAATCAATTCTTCTTTTTCATCCAGCGCGATGATGATTTCCAATAATAATCAAAATAATTGGACAAGGGGAAATCATGTCACAAATTTCTATATCGCTAAAATCGAAACTACTTATAACGGGCGCCATTATCGGTGGGCTGACTTTATCTGATGCAGCTTTTGCGCAGCAAGCCCCTGATGAAATCATCGTAACAGGCCGTAAAAAAGCCGAAACAGTCATGCAAGCGCCAATCGCCATTACGGCTTTCTCTGCTGAAAATTTGGAATCTGCAGGCATTCAAGACCTTCGCCAAGTGGCCGACTTTACGCCAGGCCTGCAGCTCTCATCTGACTTGGGCCGAAATTCAGAACGCCCCGTTATTCGCGGTGTTGCAAATGCTCGTGCTGAAACACCTCAGCCTGTTTCCGTATTCGTTGATGGGATTTATATTCGTCGCGGGATTACCTCGACGCTTATCGACAATGTTGAAAGAATTGAGGTTCTTAAGGGGCCACAATCTGCACTTTACGGACGTTCGACATATGGCGGCGTTGTGAACTATATTACACGGACGCCCGGCGAGGAAATCGGCGGTAAATTAGTACTCGAAGCGGCCACGCATGATGAATATCGTATCAGTGGATTTGTGGATGGGCCATTAAATGAATCGGGAACCATTCGCGGCACGCTCGGTGGTAAATATTCTGAATATGGTGGAGGGTTTGACAACACTGCTTTGTTGCAAGACGGCCGTGACGTTGGTTCTGAACAAACCACCGCTGTTTATGGTAAGCTGTATTTTGAACCCACAGATAATTTTTCTGCTCAGCTTTCAATGAATTATTCTGAAGATCGGGATGGAATTTTTGCGGGGCAATTAATTGAAGGACCTTATAACAGCCTTGATGCAGATTCGCCGTGTCCAAACGTAACACGCATTGCTTTTTGCGGAACTATTCAAGCGCCTGATGAGATAAATATTACAACGGGTTATCCAGAGGGAACATTAATCCCCACGGATGCTGGGCCACAACAAACTTTCGGAGAATATGATACAGGTTTGGACCGTGATATTTTCCGCTTAGGGGCCAATCTTAAATATGAAACTGATAGTGGTTACACGATAGAATCTCTGACGGGGTACACAGATGAAAAGCTCGATTTCAGAGTGAATGAAGGCTATTCAGACGTTCTATTATCTGCGCCTTTTGGCGGTGTTCTAGGGTGGGCGAGCTTTGATAAAGGCGGCCGTGAAGACTTCTATCAAGAAGTACGCGTATCTTCACCAACGGATGGCATGTTTGAATGGCTCGTCGGTGGTATTTACTACGAAAATGAACAATACAATGAAGACCGGGATATTAACCAAGCTGAATTCACGCCAGATTCTACTGAAAAAGAAGCTGAAAAAGCTGTCTTTGCCAGACTAGGCGTGAACTTATCAGAGCAGCTTTCCCTTGGTTTCGAAGGTCGATATTATGAGGAAGAAGTCGAGCAGATTTCTTCGTTTTTCGGTGGTACGGATCGTAAAGCAACATTTGATGGATTTAGTCCTCGCGTGACGATTGATTATCAAGTCACGCCGGACACGCTCATCTATGCGCTTGCAGCACGAGGGAACAAGCGCGGCGGATTTAATGATCTTCGCGCACCAGAGCCCTTTGATACATTTAGAGAAGAAATTGTTAAATCTTACGAGGTTGGTTTTAAAACACGTCTCGTTGAAAACCTTCGCTTAGAAGTCGCGGGCTACTTTAATGATTTAACCGATCAACAGCTTTCTCGCCTGGCTATTTTTGATGAAGGCACACCAGATCAAATTCAGGTGACGATTGTTGACAATATCGGCGCCACAGAAATTTGGGGTGTTGAAGTCGATGCGCGTTATGACTTCTCAGATAATTTCTATGTCAGAGGGACATACGCTCTTGCCGATACTAAAATCACAGAAGGTGAGGATGATACTCAAGCAGGTTTCTTTGGCGGTGACGGTTCGCTTGTTGGTTTCAAAGTCCCTCGCGTCGCAGAAAACACAGCGACTTTGACGATGGAATATAGTGATGCGTTTGGGAATTCAGAGAAGACTTGGTACGTTCGGGCTGATGGCATTTACAGCGATGGTCGTTACATGTCTGTTCAAAATATTGTAAAGACTCCTAGCGCGACAACTTTGAATGTTCGTGCAGGTATCAAGTCAGATAATTGGGACTTCAGCCTATATGGGAAAAATATCACAGATGAGGATGCGCCAACAAATGCCTTCCGATATGTTGGGTTAAGAGACTTCGCAAATGGAGCCACCTCGGCCAATCAAAATTTCTTCCGTAGAGGGAATAATGTCGCCTTTCTAAGACGGGGCGCGCAGGTCGGGGCTCGTTTTATTTACGACTTCTAATGTTTCTAATAATATGAATTAAATATATGGTTGAAAGCCCAGCTTTGGCTGGGTTTTTTTGTGCCAATCAAAGCATACTTCATACAAGTATTCCTGATTGACTGAAAATAATCGCAAGCATAACCAGCATGTAGGGGCAAAATGTGTGCTATTTTTGCCACTTTTACGACCCAATTTAAGCAATAAAAGCCGCTTATGATTTAAATCAAATTATAATGACCATGTGACCCAATTATATCTGCACACAGGCATACAGATAAAAAGGGATCCCATGCTATCAACTCATTTAACGAATAAATCAAAACTATTAATTTCAGTGGCCGCACTCAGCAGCTTAGTCGCAACAGATATGGCTTTCGCTCAAAGCTCTATACAAGATGAAATTGTTGTAACAGCAAGGAAGAAGAATGAATCCTTGCAAGATGTACCACTTTCAGTGTCTTCATTTTCAGAAGCCCTTTTAGAAGACGCCAATATTTTTGATGTTTCTGAGCTTTCTGATTTTACACCGGGCTTTCAACAACAACAAGCCTTTGGCCGTGACGGTGACCGCCCTGTAATTCGGGGTACTTCAAATATCCTAATCTCTGAGGGTAAAGTTGGAATCTTTGTTGATGGCGTTCCATTTATTGGAGACTCATCATCATTGGACTTTAGCGGGTTTCGGAATATCGAAGTTATCCGCGGTCCGCAAAGTGCGGTTTATGGCCGAGGTACACTCTCTGGGGCGATTAACTATGTCACACGAGATATTCCTGAAGAGTTTGGTGGACGCGTTAGTGCAACGGTTGCTGAACATGGTCAATATGAAGCATATGGCCGTATCGGCGGCGAGATTGCGGAAGGCTTGCGTGGATCAATCGCTGGGAAATATTATAAATTTGGCGGCGACTATCAGAATGAACTGACAGGTGAAGATCTGGGCCAAGAAACCATTTCTTTCAATACAGCTCTAGAATATGACGCCTCTGAAAATCTTTCTATGGGCATTCGGTATATTTATGCTGAAGATGACGACGATCACTATGCAATCGCTTTACAGGATTCCAGTGCGAATAATTGTTTTCAAGAAGAATCTCGCGGTTATTTCTGCGGTACGGTTCAAGCGCCAGATTCCTTTACGCTTTCAACGCCAAACATTCTAAACCCAGGTCTTCAACGTAAATCGCACCGCGTCATTGCAAATGTCGATTATGAATTAGATAATGGGTATGATGTTACAGGCCTATTTGGTTTCACAGACATTAATGAACGTTCTGGTGCTGACCAATCTTTTAATGGTTCATCGCCTTTGTTTATTACCTCGGCATTTGTCTGTAGTGCTTTTATTCCAGATTGTCTTTTCGGCGCTTCTGCTTTTGAGGATTCAGCTGGGATTGACCGTCAGGCCTTTTCAGGTGAATTGAGACTCAGCTCACCACAAGAGAATAGCTTCCGTTGGCAAGTCGGTGGTTTCATTTTCGATAATGAAACGAAGGGGACAGATTACGGTCTAGCTCAGACAGAGTTCGGATATGACTCCATTGGCGGTGTGAGCAACACGCGCAATTATGCTGCATTTGGTGGTATGGAATATGACCTTTCAGATGCGTTCACGGCTGGCGTTGAATTACGATATGCAAGTGATAAAATTTCGACATCTGAAGGCGCTTCTTATCGTCTTGGCGATTACTTCGCAGACGCTGCCGACCCAGATCGTATTATTACAGGTAGCGGCGTAGAGCAGTCAGAGACATTTGATTCATTGCTCCCGCGTATCACGCTTGATTACAAACTCAATGATGACACATTGCTTTATGGGGTCGTGTCTAAGGGTAACTCGCCGGGCGGATTTAACTCAATCGATGCTCCGAAAACCAGCTTTGAAGAAGAAACGCTTTGGAATTATGAAGCCGGTGTGAAAACCCAAATCAATAATTTGCGTTTCAACCTTACGGGCTACTACATTGATTATAGTGATCAGGTGTTGACGAGCACATTTACAAGCGGCCCTGGTTCAAGCACACCGGGCGCTGTAAACTCATTTAGCGATAATGTTGGTGACACGGAAATCTGGGGTGTTGAATTAGATACTCAAATTGATTTTTCAGATCAGTTCTCTCTTTTGGCCACTTATGGTTGGACAGATGCCAAGTTTACAAATGGCCTTAATAGCGACCAAGCCTATTTAATTGGCGGCGTAGCGTGTCAGGATGTAGACTTGAATTCCCCAACTGCGGGCGAGTGTGCAGTAGCCGGTGATATTACGGGTCAGCGTTCTCCGTTGGTATCGGAACATCAATTGACTATCAGTGCTGACTATAGAAATGCGTTTGGTTCAAATGGCATGGAATGGTTTGCCCGCGCAGATTATCTCTATCGCTCTTCATTCTTTGCCCAAGTTCATAACTTGGCTGAATCTGGAGACTCGAACAAAATCAACCTTAACCTAGGTATTGAAAACGATACCTTTAAGGTTCAGCTTTGGGCAAAGAATGTATTGGATGATGATTCAGTCCAAGGCATCTTACGTTATGTTGATTTTGCGGCCCCAGAATTAAATGGTGCAACGCAAAGAGCTTTCGCGGTTACGCCGTCATCTCGTCGTCAATTTGGCGCGACAGTCAGCGCCAATTTCTAGGCTCTGAAAAAGTTAATAATGCAAACCCAGTGCGTTCCGCGTGCTGGGTTTTTTTGTGCTGAATGCAGCTTGCTGCAACGACTTAACAGAATTGGATCAATATCATGCGGGCAATAATAACATTTTTCGCTGCAGGCGTGGCTTTAACGGCGTGTCAGCCTAGTGAAATTCCTACTGAACTTTCTAGCTTTGCCAATCTCATTGAAGGCGAATTCGCGACGTCGCCAGACAATAAAGACACCATTATCCGCGATAGACGCGTAAGAGTGAATTCCAAAGAGCTAGAAGGTGTATGGTTTTACACCCAGCTAAATACTGGCGAAGAGGGTAATTTATATCGACAACGCCTCTCTAAGATTACTTGGGATAATCAAGCCGGCGCCATTATTCAGACGGCATATGGTTTGAAAAATTCAGAGAAATTTATAGATGCTTGGGAATCGCCTCAGCTCTTAAATACTATGACGGCTGATGACATAGAACCATATTTTCAAAAAGGTTGTGAGCAAGTCTGGACCAAAAAGTCGAGTGATTTATGGCAAGGCTATGTCGACCCCAAGACATGCATCATTGCATCCAAACGCGGCGGCGTAGAGATACGCATAGAGTCAGAGGGTGTCTTATCTACGAGCTTGTATCAGACAACTGAACGGGGATATGATATGGATATGAATTTTTTATGGGGTTCCAAACCGGGGGAAATGATTACCCTCTATCCGGTGCGTTAGAAAAACTTTGTAACCCCGATAAAGCCTACAATCACGAGAAGTAGGTAAGTCATCCGCACCCAAAACCTGGATTTATCCATCGTTTTTCGTAAAGGGATTTCTGTTTCATCAGATGACCCTTTTTCTATCACATCCATCAATAATGGCCCGACAGGTTTGAACATGACGTCTATCAAAATAGCGGCGATGAAAATCAATCCAAATAAGAACGCTTTCGAAGCCAACCAGTTAGGTTCAAGCGGGGTATCGGTTGCCAGTGAAACCCCGCCAAGGCCTAAATAGAAGGCGGCAAGGCACCACTTTAAAACCATTTCATATTTCTTTAACACGGCGGCTTTGGGGGTTTGGCCCGCTTTATGAGCTGATATTGTCAACCATAGCCAGAATAAACTAATGGCCCAAGCCAAGACAACGCCCCAGCTCGGGACGTCCCAATACCCGCCAACCTTAACCAAAGATATAGTGCTGGCGATCATGAGGCACCAAGCAATGCGTGGACCCATATCTATGATAACTAATAACTTTAAAATCGTAAGGCGTTCTTGGATGGAGTAGTCATTTCGTTTCCGAAAATGATCCCCTAAAACGGCTACGCCAAGGTCTCCGCCAAGCCAGAACACAAATAAAATGATGTGAAAGAAAGCTAAAATAGAAATTAAGCTCGGTGTCATCTAAACAGCTCCGTCAGTTCATAATGAGTTTGCATATAGCCCCCAACGCCGCCCTTAAGGAAAAGGCCGTCTTCGTCATTTGTGCACCACATTTCATAAGGGGGGTGTTCTTCGGGAAGGCCTTCGGCCGTATCTACGACTTGAAACTTTCGTGCATCAAAGATACCGGCTTCGACAGAGACTTGTTCATTTCCAACGTAAACTAATCCAAAGCTTAGTGGGAAAATCTCTGGCCCTGTGGCGCCTCGGTGATCAGGGGAGCTCATGATAACATTATGCAGCGTAACTTTCCCGGGCTTAGCGTCCAGCGGGAAATATCGTGACAAAAACCCGTCATTTATGATGGCGTGGTTACCAAACCAAGGGGCAGGGCGGTCATAATCAAGGCGCTCTGATTTCCGACCTAAACTTTTATTGAAGACTTCTAGGTCACAGCCTGTATCGTCAAAATTGAACCAAGCAGATCCTTCGAAATGTCCGCCTATCGTGAGGCGCACACTGCCATCATGCGGGCGCATAGTTCGCGTATCAAAGCTTGCCGTAATATCGCGTATAACGTCAGGCTCGTCATCGATTTCGCAATGCGCATGAAGCACTGATAAGCCGTCACTTTGTTTTGTCAGAGTGAAGTATTCGCGGCCTCGTTCCTTATCCATCCTCTCGGGTTTTTTGGACGTATATTTCAATGTGCCGCGTATGGTTTGGTGTAACGTCATAAGGCAATTACGCATTTACCGACATTTTTGCCCTTCATTAATTTTTCCATTAATTCTGGGCCCGCTGATAAACCTTTGGCTATATCTTCTGCTATTTTTACATCACCAGATTTAACCCAAGGGGAAACCTCTGCGCGAAATTCATCCCATCGGTCATAGTAGTCATAGACAACCAAGCCCATGACAGCGGCGCGTTTGCCCACCATTGGGCCGATCAATGTTTTGGCTGGCTCAGTTTCATGATAATGGGCGGCGAGCCCACAAAGAACAACGCGGCCATAAAGTTTGAGGTTTTGCATGGCGAAGGCAAGTTGCTCAGATCCGACATTTTCGTGATGAACGGAAACGCCCTCTGGAGCCGCTGATTTATATTCGTCCTGCCAAGAATTCGTTTTGTAATCCACGCATTTACTAAATCCATAAAGGTCTTCTACCATCGCGCATTTTTCTTTGCCTCCGGCAATCCCGATAACTGTTTTTGCGCCTCTCATGCGGGAGAATTGACCGACCGCTCCGCCGACGGGACCTGCGGCAGCGTTAACCGCCACAACGTCCCCTTCGCCGACTTTGGCAAGTTGTGTAACGCTGGCCCACGCCGTCAGGCCGGGCATGCCTAATATACCTGCATAAGCTGATAGAGGGGCGGCATCAGGGTCAATAACGGTGTATTGCTTGTCATCGAATTTACAGTATTCGGCCCACCCGCCCGCGGATGGAGCATGAATGTGATCGCCAACTTTGGCCTTATTAGACTGGCTCTCGATAACCTCGCCAACGACGCCGCCGGGGATAGCTTCAATATTGGGTTCAGGTGGCGGCATGCCCATGTGGCCGACGTGCAACTGGTGCCCTACATAAGGGTCAACAGAGATATATTTAACTTTCACCAATATACCTGCTTCGGGGCAGTTCGGACGTTCTACATCAATTTCTTTGAAGTCTGTTGCCATTGGGGCGGCGTTAATTTTATGTTTTAGTACGATCTGTTTCATTTATGCCTCAATCAATTCTATCAGTGTGCCGTCTGGATCACGGAGCGTTGCTGCCCGCTTACCTTTGTAGATTTCACCATCGCGGTGCGTTGGGGGGGTAATCCAATGCGCTTTGTTTATTTCAGCGAGCTTATCAAAATCGGGGTGGACGAAGCTCCCAATAGCGGTGCAGGGCGGTAACATATCTGGGTGGGATGTTCGCGGTGTTGCAGCGTCTGGGTATGAATCTATTTGTAAAAAGACATCTCTCTCATGCTGCAAAGTCATGAGTGCATGTTTGGTATCGTTTGGTAAATTGAATGATTTATTTATCATTGAATAGATCATTTTGACAGATTGACCCTTAGAGACCAAAATGTGATTTTCTAGCCACTCAGATGTCTTTTCTATGTCTGAACACGCCGAGACGAGAATAAATAATTTATCAATCAAGCTTTCGGCTCTCGGCAAATCATAATCTTTTAAATTGCCACGAATTTCAGTGAGGTAAACTATCTCTTGGTCTGGCCCACTGACTTGCATGGGGAATATTTCAGGTATGCCATCAAGCGTTTTTGGCGGCCCGATTATTTCAAAGGGTGACTTGTCCATAATATCATTCACGGCCAAAGTATCTTGGTTGCAAATTTCAATCGCTGCCCATCCATAGGTTCGCAAAGGCTTGTAATCTGGCATTAAAGGTTGCTCGATCAATCTTATATAGACTGGCGCGTTAGAGGCAGGCTGCAAAATGCAATAAGGGCAGCCTTCAGTCTTCTTAGCGCCCCAACTTATTGCAAGAGAAGGTGAAATACGCCCTTGTTCCACCAGTTTATAACCGAGCCATTGGCAATAATCCGACTGTGAACGCTGTAAGTCCTTAACTGTTAAAGTGGCTGATCGGATTAAATGCATTCTGAGCGTCTCTTTATTCTAGGCCAAGGGAGCCAGAATTAATTAAATGGTCAGGGTCTAGGCCCGACTTAATCATCTTTAAAACTGACTGGGTTTCTGGGGACATGTTTTTAAGGTAAGGATATGTTCGGCCAATTTGGAAGTGTGCGGCGCCATACTGAGAGAAAATATCAAGCAAGTTTTGCCGCCCTTTTTCAACTATCGCTGTTGCCTCAGGGTTTTTGTCAAACCGCTTAACTCTCTTAAGGACGCCAGGTTCAACCGTTTGTTCATGAATAGAAAAAATCTCTTCAGGCCAGTAAAATACGGGTTCGATAAGAAACCCATTATTGGAAAGGGTTGTAAACAGCGCCCCCGTATATATTCCGTGTTGTTCGAACTCGGGTTTCATGGTCTCAAACATTGCATCTATATCGGCGGCGCATTTTACAGCGTCACCCATGGGTACAATACCGTGAAGAGGGGCCCAGCGTTTCCCTTCAGGGCCAAGAATATTATTTAAAGGGCCAAAAGGATTAGAGCGCACGATTTTAGGGATAGAGTTTTCAATGTCCTTACCGTTATGGCGGCTAACAATAGCTTTAAGCGTTTTTGTTTTGGCTTCAACTTCGGCTTGAGAATGGCCTTCGACAGCCGCATGAAGCGAATAGGCGACATTATCCATATAGCCTCGGCCCGCGAGTGCGACCTTTGCACCTTGTTTCAGGCCCTTAATGAGGCCGCCTTGGCCTTTGATAACATTTTTCAAGGCTTTGACATCTTCAGTCAGGCTGGCACGTTTCATACGCACCTTTGTGAGGCTAGGGTCAAATCCGAATAATTCACAGGCTAACCCTAGTCGTCCCATTTCAGCCATAGCCCCGGCCCAGTCGTCTCTGGTGTCAAATTCAGCGCTCATCCAATCCTCAGCCAAAGGCGTTGGAATCAAGCGGAGCGTGGCTTCTGCTTTATAAGCTAGAGCTCCCGCATCCGATAAAAACAAACCTGTTAAATCTGGGCCGTATTGACGCCAGAATGGTTTCCCATGAGGGCTGGCTGCCGTACCCGTTTTGACGATGCTTCCATCCGCCAGAACGACAGTGAGGGATGTAACGCTATCAGTAGAGGGGCCATGCGTTCCGCTCCCGAAAAAGGCGTTATTTTGCGAAAGACCGCCGCCGATGGTAGAGCTGAAACCTGATAAAGGTCCCCAGAAAGGCGTCCGCAGGCCAAGGGGTTTTAAAGCTTCATAGAGCGTTTTCCAAGTACAGCCCGCTTGGACTGTGACGTACATATCCTCTTGATTTATCTCTAATATCTTGTCCATTTTTGTAAAATCAACAAGGCCAGTCTTCTCTTTCGACGGGATGTAACCCTTTGTATAGGACATGCCGCCACCGCGTGGGTTGAGCTTTACTTTATCCCTCGCTGCAATCTTGATAGCCTCTGAAAGCTGCTCTGTATTCTGCGGGCTGATGATGAAATCCGCAGTTTCGCCAATGGCCCAAATATCCTGACTGTAAAGCTGGCGTGATGTTTCGTCTTCTGAAACATTCTCCGCGCCTAAAACTTGCTTGAAGTTTTTTAGGTCTATTTGCTTAGCATCTGGGTTCATGATTGATCCTTTGGGAATGTAATGGGAGGCATTGCGTTAACGCACTTTGAGACTTGTCAATTCAGGTCAATGTCATTTCATAGCGATAAAATTCAGGCAAAAAGTAAGATTTCACGAACTGACAGGGGGTGCCTGTTTGGTCGAACATCAGGCACTGTATTTCCATTAAGGGAGAGCCTGTCGGTATTGAAAAAACTTCGGCGTGATAATCCGTGGCTGCAATAGCGGTCAAAACTTGGTCTGCTTTTGAGACGCGTATGCCTTTCTCTTGCATCAGCGTAATGAGAGATTCTCTTTCAATGTCCTCATCAGAGAAATTCTTGATAAGCTCAGAAGGGGCATATGTAACGGACATGGTGACGGCGTTTTCATTTAATAAAAGCGCGTGTGTTGTCGTTTCGATTGAGGCGCTCATAGGCAGTTTAAGCGCGTTGAAAGCGCTTTCAGGAATGTCGTCTCGGCTACGGTTATAGAGCTTTGCTTTCGTACGGTGACGAATAGCGGCGATATTTGATGTCATTTCCAAGACACCGCCTTTGACGACGAGGGCCGTGTTCAGCGTTACAAGAGTCCCCTTACCGCGTTTGCGCGATACGAGGCCAGAATCAGCGAGCTCATTAAAGGCTCGTTTAATTGTAATGCGGGAAACCCCTAAGCGTTCAGCGAGTCGGCTCTCACTTGGGAGTTTAAACCCATTGGGAATTTCGCCTGCATGAATGCGCTTGCTTAAGCTTTCATAGAGCTGGAAATATAACGGAAGAGGGGATTGAGGGTCCAGTTTGAACGAATGAAAAGGGTTCAAAATATCATTTGCGTTGTTCTGCATGGGTTACTCCACCTTCCATTCGTCGCAAAGCGTTCGTTTGAAAAGCTCGCCGTCTTTGAACCAATGCCAAGTCCGAGAGCGATGTTTGCCATCACTACCCATCGCGATGATTTCGAAAAAATTAGAACCTGGGTCATCTTTACGGTCTAAGTTTAGCAAAATGAGATTATCTTTGGTTTCCCAAGCCGAGCCCTTAAAGGCCTCTAAGTCCCACCATAAACGCCCGTTTTGATACACACCCGGTAAACAGGCTTTATATTCACGTCCATCTTCCCAGATGAAATGATTGTGTTGAATATAGGCGAATTCTCCAGAAGTCGGGAATTCGCAACGAATTCTAACTTTATGTTTGTCTATGACGGCCGCGTCTCTATCAATATGTGTATAGACGCCTTCCCACACACCCTCATGCAATAGCATTGCAGGCATCTCGCGCCGGAACGTCTCTATATTATTCATTAACTATTTTCCCACTTGTTGTTTTTTTGACACACTCTCGAAACTTTAATTGAGTAAACTTAGGAGTTTGTCACAGATCAAAGATGGAGAAATCTATTCGTATTTAATTTAAGGCATACATAAAAGATATATCATTATATCAATTGTTCTATGTCAACCAATGACAAGAAAATCAAAAGGGAGCGAATATGAAAAACCTACTAAAAACCACAACTGCGTCATCAGCTATTAAGATAGCGATGGGTTCACTCGCGATATTCGCCGCCCCAAATACAGTTCTAGCGCAGATAGATGAGGTCGTTGTGACGGCTCAAAGAGCTGAAGAGAACCTGCAAGACGTGCCTGTTGCGATTACTTCAATCTCTACGGAGCAATTGGAAAATCGGAATATTCAAAATGTTTTAGATCTCCAAAACCAAATTCCCAATATTTCCATTGCAACGGGTACCGGCACATCGAATTCAGGTCGTATCTTTCTTAGAGGGGTCGGAGAAGATGAGTCGCGCGGCGCCGTTGATACAGCCGTTGGTGTGTATGTAGATGGCGTCTTTGTCAGTCGTTCTGTTGGCGCCTTATTTGATGTCGTGGATTTGGAGCGCATAGAAGTCTTGCGCGGGCCTCAAGGCACACTGTACGGGCGCAGCACAAATGGCGGCGCGATCAAGCTCGTCAGTATTAAGCCTCAGCAAGAGCAAAGCCTCTCTGCCAAAGTCACTTATGGGAATAATAACCGGTTAGACCTGCGCGGAACGGCGAATTATGCATTGTCAGATTCAACGGCTGTCCGCCTAACGGGTATGTATCGTCAGCGAGATGGCTTCTTTGATATTAATCCTAATGGTGTCGCTGCAAGCGAAGCCACCGAAGAAGTTGGTGATTTAGATACTTTGTCACTACGCGGGCAATTAAGCCAAGACTTTGGAGAGAACTGGAATGTTCTCATCGCCGCGGATTACACCGACGATAAATCAGATCCAATTCCAAGTAGTGTCGCGCCTGATGATGTAGATGGAGACTTATTTACGGTTGAACCCCAAGCTGGTGTCACCTGTTCTCAAAGCTCTCTTTCACCTATTACGGCGTTTGATTTCCGCCCTATTGGTTGTTTCAATAATTTTGAGAGCCGGACGGAATCCCAAGGTATCTCTGCGACAATTACAGGTGAGCTAGGCGATTTTACCGTTCAATCTATCACGGCGCATAGAAAGCTAGATGATTTCTTAAGCAGCCATATTGGTTTCGCGTATCTTCAAGAAACTGACCAAGAACAAACTTCTCAAGAGCTGACACTAAGTTCAAATTATGGGGGCCCATTTAACTTTGTTATTGGCGGTTATTATTTCAGCGAAGATATGAAGCTTGATAGTGTTTTTGTTTTCCCACATGAGATGCATTCAGAAACAGAAAGCTTTGCAGGTTTTGGACAGGTTAACTTTGATGTTTCAGATCGTCTGACCTTAACGGGCGGTATTCGTTATACAGATGAGACAAAAGACTATTCTGGATCACAAGGCACGCTTTCAAGAGTAGAAAGTGCTGACTTCAATAATACAAGTTTCACAGTTAAAGCTGACTATGATTTAACAGAGAATGCTCTTGTTTATGCTTCATATTCTACAGGCTTTAAATCTGGTGGTTGGTCTCCTGATTGCTTCGGTGCCGCGGCTTGTTTCTTACCTGTAGACGAAGAAAAAGTAGCCACAATTGAGACAGGGTTGAAATCTCAGATTTGGGATAACCGCCTGCGTTTCAATGCCACTTACTTTAATAACCAATATGATAACCTTCAAATTGCAGCGAGTGTTCCTGGACTTGGGTTTACACGATTTAATGTAGATGAATCCAAGATTTCTGGTCTTGAGTTTGAAATGACATTTGCGCCGACGGATCGTTTTGAAATGAACGCAAATTTAGGCCTTCTTGATGCGAAATACACATCTATTACAGATGCGCAAAATGGAGGGCTCTCTAATAACGGTGCAGGGTGCGCGAATGGCGTGTTAACACCAAATTGTGCGCTTGATTTAGATTTAAAAAATGCGCCTGATTATAAAGCCAGCATTGCTGCCTTGTATAAGCACCCATTGGCAGCCGGTGAGTTAGCAATAGGAGGGGATATTAGTTTCGAAGCGAAATCCTTTAGTTTGGTTGCAAACACACCTTCTGTTGCGACGACTGACATTCCGCCGCTGCTGAATGCACGCGTGGCATTCACACCAAATGACAGCTTTTGGAATGTAGCCGTTTGGGCAAAAAACATTACTGATGAACATGTGTGGCGTGTCTCAGCCGCGTCGGGATCATCAGCATATGCGTCTGAACCCGCGACTTACGGTATTGATTTTGGTTTTGATTTCTAAACTGAAAAAATAAAGTCTCAATTTGATATAAGGCAGTCGTCTTTTGGATGGCTGCCTTATATATTATGGTATGGAAGAAACTCTCTTTGATAAATTGTGGAATCAACACCTTGTCCAGTCGTTGGATGGCGGTGAAGATTTAATTGCCATTGATCGTGTGTTCTTACACGAACGCACTGGAAGCGTAGCGCTGATGTCACTCGTAGATAGTGGCCGTAAAGCTGTACGACCTGAACATGTGTTCTGTACAATGGACCACATTGTTTCAAATAAATCAGACCGTGATAAAGATGACGCCCGTACCCCAGACGGTGATGTTTTCATAAGTGCCACGAGACGTGCGGCTAAAAAAGCAGGCGTTAACCTCATTGATGTACTGGATGCCAATCAAGGTATTGTTCACGTGATTTCCCCCGAATTGGGGATAGCGCAACCTGGGTTAACTTTGGTGTGTCCTGATAGTCACACCTGTAGCCAAGGCGCATTAGGGGCCTTGGCGTGGGGTATTGGTTCAACTGATGCAGAACATGCCATAGCCACCGGCTGCTTACGCATCAAGAAACCCAGACAAATGCGAATAAATGTCGACGGCGCACTTGGCTCTGGTGTGAGTGCAAAAGACTTAGTTTTGCACATCATTCAAACTTTGGGCGTTGATGGGGCTAAGAGGTGCGCTGTAGAGTTTAGCGGAGATGCCATATCCGCCATGTCAATCGAAGAGCGTTTAACCCTATGCAATATGGCCGTTGAGTTTGCAGCCTTTACGGCCATCATAGCGCCTGACGAGACGACAATTGACTATGTAAAGGGAAAAAAATTCGCCCCTTCAGGTCAAGCGTGGAATGACGCGAAAGCCTATTGGGCAAGCCTTGTGACAGACAATGGGGCTGAGTTTGACTTTGATTATACTATTAAAGCCGCAGACGTGGTACCTACTGTTACTTGGGGTACTAACCCTTCACAAGCTGTCGCAATAACAGGAGAAGTGCCGTCACTTGATGCAAGTTCAGAGCGCGCATTAGAGTATATGAATTTGCGGCCTGGGACTGCCATAACGGATTTAAAAATAGACGGAGCTTTTATCGGCTCCTGTACGAATGCGCGTCTTTCAGACCTACGCATTGCCGCTAAAATTCTTGAAGGCCAGAAAGTGGCCTCAGGCGTCACCGCAATATGTGTTCCGGGCTCTATGGCTGTACGGCGTGCTGCGGAAGCTGAAGGGCTTGATAAAATTTTCAAAGCCGCAGGTTTTGAATGGGGCGCTGCGGGGTGTGCGTTTTGTTTCTATGCAGGCGGAGAAACCTTTTCTCCCGGTTCGCGTGTTATTTCTTCAACCAATCGAAACTTCGAAGGTCGACAGGGGCCGGGTGTCCGCACCCATTTAGCGAGTCCCGCTATAGTGGCGGCCTCGGCTCTTGCTGGACGGATTTCTTTAACATCATGAACGCTCCTTTTATTATACACACAGGTGTTGCAGCACCTTTTATTCGTGACAATGTCGACACAGACCAAATCATTCCATCCCGTGAGATGAAGTCAGTTTATAAAACGGGTTTGAAAGATGGATTATTTGCGGGGCAAAGATATATTAAAGACCGTATACCCAATCCAGATTTCATCCTAAACCAACAAGGCTATGAAGCGGCGAGTATCCTTTTGAGCGGGCAAAATTTTGGTTGTGGCTCATCACGGGAACATGCAGTTTGGGCGCTAAAGGAATATGGCTTTCGAGCTGTTGTCGCGGAAAGCTTCGGAGAGATATTCTATAATAACTGCGTTAGAAACGGCATTTTACCTATACAATTAAGCGCCGAACACATTTACAAATTGCCAAAGACATTAACAATTGATTTGCAAGGGCAAACGGTCAATGGAGTCTCTTTCGATATTCCCGAAGGCGATAAGGCCATGCTTGTAGGCGGGCTCGATCCTATCGCAATGACGCTACAAAAACAGGCCGAAATTGATGCCTTCATTGCGCAGGATAAAGTCAATAGACCTTGGGCCTATTAAATAACGCCGCGGCTTTTCAGGTCGGCAACATCCAAACCTAAGCTAGCCAGAATGTCGTCTGTATGCTCACCTGCTTTTGGCGGATCCATTTGCAAAGCTGGGCGTTTACCGTCCAAAGAAATAGGCAATGCAGGGAGCTTGCAACGGCCGCCATCTTCCATTTCCATATCTAATAATCCGCCTTCAGCATTCAGGTGAGGGTCATCGAAGAGCTCTTCTGGTTTACCAATTGGAGCAAATGGTAAGCCAAGATTTTCAATCTTAGCCATAAGGTCAGCCTTGGTCATTGATTTAAAGGCGGCTTCGATTTGCGGCAGAAACTTGTCTTTATTAATAACGCGGTCTCGGTTTTCGGCGAGTTCTGGGTCCTCTAGTAAATGTTCGAGCCCGAACGCATTGCAGAGAATTTTCCATTGGCCATCACTGACAACTCCGACAAATACTTGCTCATCATCTTTTGTGTCGAATAGCTGGTAAATAGCCCAGCTAGAGACTCTCGCAGGCATTGGGGCCGCAGCCGTCCCTGTAACAGCTTTCTGTGCCATATGCTGTCCAACCAAGAAGGCTGTTGTCTCGTAAAGCGCTGCTGTAATGCGCTTTCCTTTACCCGTCACGTGCCGTTCATTCATAGCCGCCAGAATACCCATAGCGCCAAACATACCACCCGTAATATCGACGACAGAAGTGCCGGCGCGAAGTGGCCGTCCAGGAGGCCCCGTCATATAGGCAAGTCCGCCCATCATCTGAGTGACTTCATCAAGCGCCGTGCGATGGGAGTAGGGGCCTTCGAGAAACCCTTTTTCTGAGCAATATATAAGCGCTGGATTAAGCGCAGAAAGGTCATCCCAGCCAAACCCAAGTTTGTCTAATGCACCGGGACGGAAGTTTTCGATAAAGACATCAGCCGTTTTAATCAGTTCTAAGACAGCGGCTTTGCCCTCTTGAGATTTCAGGTCAATTGCCAATGATCTTTTATTGCGGTTATACATTGGAAAATATCCCGCCCCAGCCCCGCGTAGGCGCCGTGTTTTATCACCGCCAATGGGTTCGACCTTGATGACATCTGCCCCCAGATCGGCGAGCATAAGGCCGGCGCAAGGCCCCATCACCATATGGGAAAATTCAATAACTTTTATACCGTTAAGGGGAAGACTCATTTTTGGGACCTAAATTTTTTATCGATTTCGCCAGCAGTAAAGGCTTCTACGCCCTCTGTGACATTGATGTGGGAAAGAAGTTCCCGCAAAGCCCAAATACGAAACGGTTGCCCGATGACGTAAGGCGTAAGGGTGAGACCCAGCATTTGCGATCCAAAACGTGAATGCTCTTCGATTAAGAGATCTATTGAACTCTTCATTTGCTTTAGCCAAGCCTCTTCACCTTGTTTGCGCATATGCAACAAGGTGAAATCAGATAGTTCATAACTGTTAGGGATAAGTGTTAAACCACCTTTGGTTGCCACAGGAACAGAATCTGCCTCCCAATCCAAACAATAATGCATTTCATGGTCAGTGAGTAAATCAATGGTCCGTGAAGATTGATTTCGGGCCGGGCTCATCCATCCATCAGGTTTGGTGTCAAAGCAATACAAGGTGTTTTCTATAAGACTGTTTTCATCAGTCGGCGTTAATGCCTCATGGTGAATAGCATCAGTCGACAGACCATGGGCCGCAACCTCATGTCCTGCGTTTCTGATAAAATTTAATAAGGGAGGATAACGTTTAGCAATTTCGCCGTTAACGGCAAATGTTGCAGAAATATTCGCAGCTTTCAAAGTGTCTAATATTCTGTAGACACCTATGCGATTTCCGTAGTCTCGAACTGTGAAATGCCGCAAATCTGGATAAGGCGTAACCATAGCCCCCGGATGTTTAAAGGGCGTGCCAGAGGGATTAAGCGGAAAAAACTCAAGCGGAATAATGAAACAAATAGCAACTTTGGCGCCGTTTTCCCATGCGAGAGAGGGGCGATCTTTAGCCATTCTCCAATCATAAAATTCATGATCTTGGCCATAAGCTCGATTGGGATATGCAAGATAGGATTTATCCATGATTGAACCCTGTCCCGCCTGAGACAACGCCTCGGGCTTTGATATCTGCAAGGCTTTGGTCCCAGTAATTATTTCTGAAATATTCCGCAATTTCTTTGCCGGTTGCAAACCAAACGTCATCTTGGTGGGAGCAGATATGCTTTAACGCCTCTTCAAAAACCTTCAGACGGTTGGGTTGGCTGACAAGATAGGCGTGAAGCGGAATGCACATTACCGTCCCGCTTTTTTCGCCTTCTAGTAATAATTGGTCAAAATGTCGTTTTAAAATATCCGTGTAACGATCTGGGTCCCATCCATTTACGGAATAGGTAATCACGTCATTGACCTCAAGAGAGTAAGGCATGGAGACAAGCTTACCTGTCTTCGTTTTTAGAGGTTGTGGTTGGTCGTCTTGGAAGAGATCACAGCTATACCAGAAATCATTTTCAGCAATGAGGTCAAGAGTGTCTTCGGTGTGCGTAAGGGCAGGGGCAAGATAACCCCGAATACGTTGCCCGCTCGCTTTTTCAACAGTCTTGATACTATCATCTAACACGGCCTGTTCTTGTTCAGGGGAGAGGCCATAAGAATACCGAGTATTATAAATACCATGGCTGAAAAATTCCCAATCTCGTTTGACACAATCTTCGATAATTTCTGGGTGATGATCGCACAGGGCAACATTCAAACTAACAGAGCCGCGCAAATTGTGACGGTCAAGAAGCTCCATAAGACGGAGGTGTCCAACGCGATTCCCAAAGTCTCTTTGGCTATATTGCTGCACATTAGGAATTGCATTCGGCCATGGTGATCGCTGAGGGTTGCTGGGCGGCATGAATTCATAGAACTCAATATTCGGGGCAATCCAGAAGGCGAGTTTTTTTCCGCCCGGCCACTCTATTTTAGGCCGGCCTGCATAAGGCCAATAGTCGTAGAGGTTGGGATCAGCCTTCATAGTTTTCAAGCCATTCATAAACGTCTTTCACATCCACCACATCAGCATATTTAATCAGTAGATCCGTCAGGTTTGCAAAGTGGTAGCTTTCATGTTTGTCGGCCGTCGTTTCTATCGGAACGATAGTCCGATACCCATAAGACAGGCTATCCACCGCTGTGGCGCGAACACAGCCAGATGTTGACCCGCCAGTCACAACAACAGTGTCAATTTTATGAAAGTTTAGAAAGCTATTAAGAGGGGTTTCAAAAAATGCACTCGGCATTCGTTTTGTATAGACGGCATCGACATCCCTATGGATTTCAAGGCGGTCGTCAAATTCTGCGCGTTCACTTCCAAATTTGATGTTTTGTAGGCTGTCAGGCGTGTCTGTCCGTGTCCCCCAAATGCCGCAATCGGCTGCGTTTTCCATATAGGCAACATGGGTCCAAATGACGGGTAAACCTTTGCTGCGGATAAGCTTGGATAGAGCGTTAATATGACTCATTTGCTCTGGGTCTGTGACATAGCCCGTTTTGAAGAGGTCAGGACGGGTATAAGACTTCTGCGGGTCCACATTGACGATGGCCATACGTTCCCCAAAACCGAACCGCTTTCGGGCTGGATTTGAACGTACCTCCTCAAATATCTGTCTGGCGGTCTTATCGGAGAGGGTCATTGTGGATTCGGTTTTCATAATTATCTCTAAGCCTGAATTTTTGATATGTTTAGTTGATGCAGCGCAAGAGCCATAGGTGAAAAGGTGAGAATGTTCATCTAGTGAAGGAAGAGTATATGAAAGATAAAATTCTTATATCCGAAGTTGGCCCACGGGACGGATTGCAAAATTGTAAAGGCGTTATGCCGACCGACGTTAAAAAGCGTTGGGTTAAGGGATTATATGATGCCGGAGTACGTGAAATTGAAGTCGGTAGTTTTGTTCCGCCAAAACTCTTTCCGCAATTGGCTGATACGGCAGAGATTGTCGCTTTTGCAAAAACTTTGCCAGGGTTAACCGTTTTAGCGCTCATCCCTAATTTTCGTGGAGCGCAAGCGGCGCTAGATGCTGGCGTTGACGCTGTAACGCTCCCATTATCGGCGAGCGAAACGCATTCATTAAAAAATATGAGGCAAACGCACGATCAAGTTATCGAAAATGTCAAATCGATTCGGACTTTGTTTGATGCGTCTTCTAATCCACCACGTTTTGAAGCCGGAGTATCAACTGCATTTGGCTGCTCTATTGAAGGCCATGTTCCAGAAGCAAAAGTTATTTCCTTAGGAGAGCGCCTTGTCGAAGCCGGCGTAGACGAGCTCGGACTTTCTGACACAGTGGGATATGCAAACCCGCTGCAAATCAAATCAATGATTAAATCAATGCGAGACGCAGTTGGCCAAGAAAAGGTAAAATCAGTGCATTTGCACAACACCTATGGCCTTGGCATTGCGAACGCATTCTCTGCCTATGAAGAAGGTATTGAAGTTTTTGATAGTTCCCAAGGCGGGTTAGGCGGCTGTCCAGCATCCCCAGGTGCAAGTGGCAATATTGTCACTGAAGACCTCGTTTATATGTTTGAGGCGATGGGTGTTGATACGGGCATTGATTTGGATCACTTGATGGCTTGCCGCAAATATCTGGAAGAAGGACTTCCAGGAGAGCCAGTATACGGATTCACGCCAAATGCTGGACTACCTAAGACGTATTCTGTCTCTTAAATTTAATGGCTGACGCTTGAACCGCGACAGCCACCTATTCGGCTTTAGCCTTAAGTGGAATTGGTGAGAGCGTTAAACCTTAGAGGGTTTATCGCTTAGGGCGGCTTTGATTTCAGAAACAGCTTTTTCCGTATCAGTATCCATGAAGCCAAAACCCCAATCAGGATAATCCACGACGGCGCCATTTTGTAAATATTTGGCAACGCGGGGCGTGTACTCAAAAAGCATGTCGTTGGGATTCATTACCGTGATACGGTGCGGAAGTGCGCTGATGCGGTCTTCGAAATACTCGTTGTATTTAAAGGCAGCCTCATGTCCCCATTCATAGGCTTCACCTGCCCGTAAGTTTTCGGCTACGGAGAAGGCGAGTTGCTCTAACGATACATTTGGGCCGCGATATTTAACGGCTTGTGTCCACATATGTGAGAAGCGTTTTCCGTCTTCGTCTAGGGGGATAGGTTGGAACTGACTTTTAAATTGATCGCGTTCTTCGACTGACAGGACAAGCGCAGACACCATAACAATAGTCTTTACCCGTTCAGGGCGTTGAAAAGCCATTTCAGTGGCCACTTTGGCGCCTGTATGGTGCCCCAATAAATCTACACTCCCTAAGTCTAGGGCATCAATCGCAGACCAAATTGAACGGGCGAAACCTTCAATTGACATCTTGGTTTCGGGGACATCGGACTCGCCATGGCCAGGACTGTCGATTGCAATAACAAGGCGGTCATTGCTTGCCTGCTTCATAAACTCAATAAACTCTCTCGAAGATTTTGGGCTTTGATGCAAACAGACCAGCGGGGCGTAATCAGATGGACTGCCTGCAATACGATAATGCATTTGCCCATAATCCGCATCAACAAAAGCGCGCCTTATCTTATTCATCTTGAGCGAGCTCATGGCCTATATCTTCTGATGTGGGCTCGTCAGGCGTGTTCAGCCCTTCGATTTCCTGTTGATAAATCCGCATAATTCGAGCGAGATATTCTTGGGTCCAAGCCCCTCTCTCTTCGGCAATTGGCTTAGGCGGAACATAGGTTTCAATATCGGCCTGTGTAAGACTGCCTTTGTCTTCGAGGATACGTTCTACAGTGTCCATGCGTTCCCTAACAACGGCTAGCTCTTGTGCGATTGCCATCGTGACGGCCAACACACGCTCTACATCAGGGTCTTTTAGGAAATAAGGGCGCTTACCTTTTGGTTTTGCGCCCGCAAGTTTAAGGGGGTCAATGCGGCTCTTATCCATTATGCGGCCTTTTTCTCAGCACCAATAATATGCCAAGCGGCTTTTCGGCCGTAATCTTCTACATCATCATTGGCGTGTTCTGGGAAAAGTTCAGAGTCGACCACGGCTGCGACGCCGCCATGCAGTAATTCGTCACGGTCAAAGCCCGCATCAACCATCCACTGATCAAGATCTAATTCATGAAGCTTCGTCCAAAAGGGTTCATTATTATAAAAGGCATCCCAGTCACGGATCGCTTGTTCATATAGGGGCATATCAGGGGCGTATTGCGGTTGCTCG
Source organism: Litorimonas taeanensis (assembly GCF_003634015.1). Lineage (NCBI taxonomy): Bacteria > Pseudomonadati > Pseudomonadota > Alphaproteobacteria > Maricaulales > Robiginitomaculaceae > Litorimonas > Litorimonas taeanensis. Next base: position 1,386,418 of record NZ_RBII01000001.1, on the reverse strand, counting down.
ACATGCATAACCAAGCCGCCAGCCGCCAAGAGACGGTGACTTTCCTTCATAATACGAGGCATAGATTTTACCGATGTTTCGTGAAGGAACATCGTCGATTGCACCCAATCAAAATGTCCATCTGGGTACATGGACAAATCTTCGGCGTTGGCTTGAACAAAAGTAATATTATCGACGCCCATAGTTTTAGCTCTGGCGAGGCCGTAGCGTAGTACAGGTGCTCCCGTATCTACACAGACAACTTCGGCATCCGGATAGGCTTTGGCTATCGGGACGACATTTTGTCCTAGGCCGCCGCCAATATCGAGGATGCGTTTCGGTGCAAAATTAGGTCGATTCTTTTTCATCCATGCGACGACCGCTTCGCCGCCGCCATCTGAAAAACGTCCAAGGCCGCCGCCTGTGGTGACAAAGATACCGACATCGTAATTGGCGGCACCTGTGACGTCACCGGGTACAATCTCGTCGTGATAAGAACCTGGCATGCAGTGATGGTCAATTTTGGCAAGATAATTCGGGATTTTCAGGTCAGGATTCAGAACAAGGCGAGGGTCCTCCTTGGTCAGGTTTTCCGCTTTTGAATTCAATGACTCTGCTTGGCGTAAAGTAACCCAGCGGCCGGCTTGCTGGCGTAGCTCCATCGTGCCTCTACGAAGGGCACTCCAATGTTGGAACAAGGGGTCTTGTAGCAATTGTTTGCGCACTTGGTTGCGGTGATTGGGTTTGGGCTGGTGCGGCGCGACCCGTGTTTCATAGGCCTTTTTGACACCCGGCAGAACATTAGAGGCTAAATGACGATTTAAGTGCGCTAAAAAATTAAACCGCGCTTTTTCGTCATGTGTGGTTTCTGGCGACATGCCGTGCAACCCAACATTTCGGTAATCAGGCGGGCCATCATAATTTCGTGTGTCTGACATAGTGCTTCCTAGCGTTTAACGCTTTCTAGTCGAACTCTGAACGAAAAGAGTTGACGTTTGTCAAAGCGAGGCGTTCTGTAAAAAGACATGAATTGTGCAAGAATGGAGAGCATAATGGCCGCAAAGATACTTGCACTTTTTAATTTAAAAGCTGGAACTTCCGTAGAGGACTATGAGGCGTGGGCAAAGACCGTCGATATTCCGACTGTCAACGGGTTAGGGTCTATTGAAAAGTTTGAGGTCTTTAAAACAACGGGGCTTTTGTTTTCTGAAGATAAGCCGCCTTATCAATATTTTGAAACTATTGATATTTTAGACATGGATGCGTTTGGCGCAGAGGCCAGCAGCGAAACCATGCAAAAAGTAGCGGCAGAGTTTCAGGCTATGGTTGATGATTTGGTCTTTATTCAAACGGAAAAACTGTAATGCGGTTCAAAGGTAAAACAGCGGTCATTACAGGGTCTGGACGTCGCGGCGGTCTTGGTGAAGCGATTGCGAAGAGGTTAGCCGCTGACGGCGCTAATATAGTCATTTCCGATATTGGAGAGCCTCGCGACGCTGCGACAGGCGCCGAGCATATTGGGAGCTCAGACGAGATGGAATCAATTGCGCAAGAAATGCGTGATATGGGCGTGGAGAGCTCAACATGTGTCTGCGATGTGCGCTCTTTGACGGATGTAAGAAAGCTTGCGGCGCATGCAAAGGAAACGCATGGTTCGCTTGATATCTGGATTAACAATGCGGGTATTGGTTACATCATGAAACCCTTGCTTGATGTAACCGAAGATGATTGGCGCGCTGTTATAGACGTCAATTTATCGGGCTCCTTTTTTGGGGTGAAGTCTGCCGCAGAAGTTATGGTTGCGCAGGGCACTGGTGGGCGAATTATCAATGTCGCGTCACAGGCTGCTAAATCAGGCTTTCCGCATGCTCAGGCTTATACAAGTTCCAAACATGGCCTCGTTGGGTTGGTCAGATCTGCTGCGACGGAGCTTGGCCCGCATAATATCACGGTCAATAATGTGTGTCCTAACCATGTCACGACGGCTCTGGGGGCCTGGCAAAACGAATATTTTGCCGAAGTTACAGGGGCTGATAGCGTTGAAGATTATTTAAAAGCGATGGCCGCCCGTATTCCTATGGGGCGTCCGGGTCTGCCAGAAGATACTGCGAATGCCATTGCCTTCCTATGTTCTGATGATGCGAAATACATTACCGCCGAGAGTATGAATGTCTCTGGTGGTGAGGAGCCCCATTAAATGAGTATGACAGATCCGGCGCCAAATGGATTTTCATGGCCCAATGGCGCGAAGCTAGCGCTCTCAATAGTTGTCAATGTAGAAGAGGGGGCTGAGCGAGGTTTGTTGCAAGGTGATAAGGCGAACGAGCCTGTAGATGAACTTGTTACAGGTCTAAAAGCGCCAATTCGCGTGCATGGTAATGAGAGCAATTACCAATACGGAATAAATCGTGGTGCACCTCGAATTTTACGTGCTTTGAATGATGCGGGCGTAAAGGCCAGCTGGACTGTGTGCGCGCAGGCGCTTGAAAAAGCTCCATGGCTCGCGAATGAGATTTCTTCTCGTGGTGATGAGCCTGTCTCACATGGTTATCGCTGGTTATTTACGGCCTTTATGGATGAGGCCAAAGAGGCGGCTTTCGTTCAAAAAGGCACGGATAGTATTTTAGCGACCACAGGGCGTAAACCCGTAGGGTATTTGTCGCGCTATCTACATACTGATCATTTGCGGAAAACTTTGGCAAAGCAAGGGTATCTTTATCACATGGATGATTTCTCTGACGACTTCCCGCGTTGGGAAAGCTTTGATGATGGAACGCCGCCAATTATTGTTTTGCCTTATGCGGTTGATAGTAATGATATGAAATTTTGGCTGTCTCCAAGTTTTACAGCCGAGATGTGGTTAAGCTATGCGAAACGAACTTTTGATGAACTTCTTGAAGAGGCGTCATCAGAAGGCGCGCGCATGATGAGTCTAGGGTTGCATCTTCGTATAATTGGCAGGCCCGGACGGATCTGGGCGTTCAAGGTGTTTTTAGAGTATGTCAAAGATCGCAGTGATGTTTGGATTGCCACGCGCGAAGATATCGCAAATCATTTCGCTAAACACGTAAAGCCGGAGTAGAGCTATCTATTATAGATCCCAATTATTCGTCCCTGGAAATCGCCCGGATAGATTTGAAAAGGCTTGTCAGGCTGGCGCCGATTTAGTGTGTATCGATCTTGAGGATGCTGTGGCGCCAGACGATAAAGTATCAGCCAGAGAATCCACCTTGGCCTGGCTTGCCGAGACAAAACATAAAAATGTTGGCTTACGTATCAATGCCATGGACAACCCATTTGCAAAAGGGGACATAGAAGCGATTGCGTCTAGCGGTGTCTCGCTTCCTTTTGTCATGATTCCAAAGGTCTCTACTAAAAAGCAACTCAAAGCCTTGGATAAAGCTTTGCCAAAAGAAGCGGGTGATTTCTTTGTTATAATTGAAAGCGCTTTGGGGTTGATGAATGCGGGAGATATTCTCTCTCATAAACGCGCCAAGCTCGCACTCTATGGCGCAATTGATTATGCTGGCGATGTGGATTGTGATTTAGAGTGGGAAACGCATTTGTATGCACGGTCTAAACTCGTGGCGGCCGCGACAGCTCATAATGTTCAGCTATTTGATGTGCCCCACATTCATGTGCGGGACTTAGAGGATTGCGAGCAGACCACACGTCAAGCCAAATTGATTGGCATTCATTCACGGTCTGCCATTCATCCGGCTCAAATTGCTAGGATTCATGCTGCGATAGCGCCTTCGGATGAAGAAGTCGCTCAAGCAGAAAAAGTGATTGCGGCGTATCAAACATCCGATGGGAATGTTGCGCTATTAGATGGAAAATTAATAGAGACGCCGCTGGTGAAAAAGGCTGAGCGCATACTTGCAGCGAGAAAGATTTAAACGTGGTAGGAACAATAAAAGAAGTCGGACCCAACAGATTCCGTGAAACTTTTGGACGATATTACGAAGACTTTGAGGTCGGGCATATCTATGAGCACCGTCCGGGTAAAACCGTCACTGAGTATGACAACCATCTGTTCACTTTGATGACCATGAACACCCACCCAATGCATTTTGATGCAGAATTTGCGGCCGCCAGTGAGTTTAAGAAAAACCTTGTCGTCAGCCCATACACGCTGGCCTTGCTAATTGGGATGTCCGTGACGGACACGAGTCAAAAAGCCATTGCGAATTTGGGGATGGATGACGTCAAATTTACCGCGCCTGTATTTGCGGGTGACACCATTTATGGTGAGAGCGAGGTTCTGGCAAAACGTGAAAGTAAATCACGTCCCGGGCAGGGCATTGTGACAATTGTCACTCGCGGCCTTAACCAAAGGGGCGAGATGGTCTGTACCTTTAAGCGGAATATGTTGATCCCATCTGCGGGTAATGCGGTGGAAGATAAAGTTGAGAATTACTAATGAGTGATACTGCTTGGACAGCCGAAGACGAGAGCATGATGTTTGACACCATCGATAGATGGTGCCGCGACGAAGTGCGAGATAAGGTTATGGAGATGGAGCATGCGGACGAATATCCGCATGAATTTGTCGAGCGAATGAAGGAATTTGGTTTGTTCGGCGCGACGATTAGCCAAGAATATGGTGGCTTGGGTCTTTCCGCGTCTTTTTATGCAAAAATTGTAACGCGCATATCCGAAGAATGGATGAGCTTAACGGGCATCTTTAATTCACATATCATGATGGCGACTGTCGTTGAAAAATACGGAACAGACTTTCAAAAAGACTATTGGCTTCCAAAGTTTACCTCTGGGGAAATTCGTGGAGCTTTAGGCTTAACCGAACCCAATGCTGGCACCGATTTGCAGGCCATCAAAACAGTCGCCAGAAAAGACGGTGATCATTACGTTATCAATGGTTCTAAAACATGGATTTCAAACAGTATCATGGGCGGCGCTGTTGCGTTGATGGTTAAAACCAACCCTGATTCAGATCCCCGTTATAAAGGGATGTCGATGTTCATCACGCCTCGAATGGACCCAGATACAGGCGAGAAGTATGAAGGCTATTCCAACGGAACGAAGATGCAAAAACTTGCCTATAAAGGTATTGATTCTGCGGAACTGTTTTTTGATGACTACCGTATTGACGCTAAACGCCATTTGATTGGCGGCGAAGAAGGTAAAGGTTTTTACATGGCCGTTGGTGGTCTGGAGCTTGGCCGAATTAATGTGGCGGCGCGGTCAGTGGGTATCGCAAAGCGCGCGCTTGAAGAAGCCACACGCTATTCTCAAGAGCGTAAAACATTTGGCAAACCAATTTGTGAACATCAAGCCATTCAATTAAAACTTGGCGAGATGGCAACACGGGCCAAAGCGGCAGAGCTTATGGTGGAAAATGCCGCTGCGGCTTATGATGCAGGTCAGAGATGCGATATGGAAGCCGGCATGGCGAAATATTTTGCGTCTGAAGCAGCAGTTGAAAATGCACTTGAGGCGATGCGCATTCATGGCGGTTATTCCTATTCAAAAGAATATCCCGTTGAGCGCTTATTCCGAGAGGCTCCATTAATGTGCATTGGTGAAGGTACCAATGAAATGCAGCGCATCATTATTGCAAAGCAACAAATCGCACGGAACAAGATTTAACTGTTATGGCACAAAACCTACCCCTTAAAGGCATTCGAATTATCGCAGTTGAGCAGTATGGCGCCGGGCCATATGGCACACAGCTTCTGGCTGATTTAGGGGCGGAGGTTATTAAAATTGAAAACCCTCTCACCGGAGGAGACGTCTCGCGTTTTGTTTCACCGCACTTAATTGGTGAGAAAGACAGTCAGTTTTTTCAAACCTTTAATCGGAATAAAAAATCCATTTCCCTTGATTTGAAATCAAAAGAAGGCCGCGCAGCATTTGAAGCCTTAGTGAAGACGGCTGATGCGGTATCGAATAATCTGCGCGGAGATTTACCCGAAAAGCTCAAGATAGACTATGCGGCACTTAAATCTGTGAACCCTAAAATTGTCTGTGCTCACCTATCGGCTTATGGTCGAGGGAACTCTCGAGAAGCCTGGCCAGGCTATGATTATTTAATGCAGGCCGAGGCAGGATTTTGTTCAGTGACCGGAGAGCCTGACGGGCCGCCCGTCCGTTTTGGTTTAAGTATGGTAGATTTCATGACGGGGTCTATGTTTGCGACGGGCCTCGTTTCAGCTGTGTTTGGCGCGCATAGGAGCGGCGAGGGCAGTGATATCGATGTCTCGCTTTTTGATACAGCTTTGCATCAGTTGTCTTACCCCGCCACGTGGTATTTAAACTCTGGTGATATTACAACGCGCCAGCCTCGCGGCGCTCATCCGGCGATTGTTCCGAGCCAGCTTATGGAAGCGGGTGATGGTTGGATTATGTTTTGTTGCCAAACCCAAAAATTCTGGGAACGCTTATGTGAATGTCTTGGTAAAACCGAGTGGGTTTCAGATCCGCGATTTGTGAAAGTCGAAGATCGCCGCGCGAATAGAGACATTGTGCAAGAGGAAGTCGAACGGGTTTTAAAAACAAATACAGTGTCGTATTGGATGGAAAAATTTGGCGGTTATGTACCCGCTGCCCCAGTTTACGATATACAACAAGCCCTTGAAAATGATTACGTCCATGAAGTCGAAATGGTATATGAAGACCGCCATGATGATATGCCGGGACAAAAAATCAAATTACTGTCTTCGCCTTACAAATTTAATGGAGAGCGCCTAAAGGGCGGAATATCTCCTGAACTAGGCGCTGATACGCAGGTGCTTGTTAAATGAAACTAGACGGCGTTAAGGTTCTCGATCTTTCGGCTTTTCTCCCGGGGCCGCACATGTCCATGATGATGGCCGATCATGGCGCAAGTGTCGTGATGGTTGAACCTGATAACGGTGTTGGGGAGCCCACGCGAGTTATGGGCGAAACATATGATGACGGCACATCTGTGTGGTTTGCCAATATTGCGCGCGGCAAGAAGAGTTACAAAGTTAATTTAAAAGACCCTGAACAGCAGTCTCAGTTTTTGAAACTTGCCGCCGAAGCCGATGTGTTCGTTGAGGCTTTCCGTCCTGGTGTTGTCCAGCGTTTGGGCGTCGATTACGAATCTATCAAAGCAATTAATCCCAAAATTGTTTATTGTTCTATTTCAGCTTTTGGACAGAATGGTCAATATAAGAATAAACCCGCACACGACCTCGTTATACAGGCGATGGCTGGGACAGCCGACCTTACGCGCGGGATGGACGGTGCGCCCGCTTTAACGCCAATGCCCTCTGCGGATATGACGGCATCCTTACATGCGCTTTCTGGCATTTTGATGGCGCTTTACCGACGAGAATCGACAGGTGTTGGGGATTATTTAGATATATCGATGTATGACAGTCTTTTGTCTTGGGTGCCCAATGTTACAGGCGCTATTTTTGCGGAAGATCGTCAGCCCGTGCGTTCGGAAATGCGAAGTTTCGGTGGAAATGCTTTTGTTAATATTTACGAGACCTTGGACGGCGGCCACATCATCCTTGGAGGCAGCGAACCTAAGTTTGTTCTGAATGTCCTGACCGCTTTGGGCGGCCTTGACCATATAGAGGATATGCGAAAACCTGTTGGGCAACAGGGCGCTGTCATTTCATTTCTCAAAAATACATTTAAAACTAAAACTCAAAGTGACTGGGAAGCTATTTTCGATGAAATAGATTGTTGTTGGTCTACAATTAGGACCCTGCACAAAGCCCTAACTGAAACTGGAGCGCCGACGATAAAAGACCCCGCAGGAAAAACCCATATTAAGTCACCTATTCGATTTAAAGATGAACCTGCTCAGCTCTCTTTTGATTTGCCTGAATTTGGACAACATACACAAGAATTGAAAGGCGGGTTCTAATGTCACGCTTACCCCCTGTGCCGCCGACAGAAATTTCAGAAGATGCAAAACCGCTCTTTGATTTTGCGGAAAATATGATGGGATTTACACCCAATGATGCACAGGACATGGCCCGAAACCCAGAAATATTAAGCGGTGTCGCGGCCATGTGCGGAGCGATTTATTCACCAAACGGCAAAGTCTCTCCTGGGTTAAAACGCCTTATTGGATTCATAACCTCCAGCGCTTCAGGCTGTAAATATTGCCAAGCTCACACAGCTCATGGAGCACATGAACAAGGTGTAGAAGATGAGAAAATATTGAAGGCTTGGGAATATGAAACGTCCCCTTTGTTTACCGAAGCCGAGCGGTCTGCCCTTCGTGTAGCTCAAGGCGGCGCCATGAGCCCATCCGAAGTAACGGATGAACAATTTGCCGATATGCGGAATTATTTCAGTGATGACCAGATTGTCGAAATTGTAGCTGTGATTTCCATGTTTGGATTTTTAAATCGCTGGAATGCTATTATGGACACAACACTTGAGGAGACACCGCTTAACTTCGTTAATAAGGCGGGTGTGGTAACGCGGTAATGAATGCGCGCGCTATGGCATTGACCCAAAATCGTTGGGGCTTCATTCTGTTTATGTCTGCTATGTGCAGTCTTTCGCCATTTGCCATGTCATTTATTATTCCTGCTTTTCCGTCACTGGCGGTTGAGTTTGGAAAACCTGTCGCAGATATTCAGTTTTTAATTTCAGCCTTCCTTATTGGACTGGGGGTCGCTCAACCAATCCACGGGATGTTAGCGGATAGAATTGGTCGCCGTCCTGTTCTGTTGATGGGGTTCGTAATCTTTGTAATAGCGAGTTTTGCAAGTGTACTAACGACCTCATGGACAGCCTTGATTATTTGCCGCTTTTTGCAAGCCGCGGGTGTAAGTGCTGGGACTGTTATCAGCCGCGCCATCGTAAATGATATTCAGCCGCGCGAAGAGGCGGCTGTGTCACTTTCTTATATTTCTATCGCGATGGGACTTGGCCCTATTATTGCGCCGATATTTGGCGGGCTGTTAGATGAAGCCTATGGATGGCGCAGCATTTTCATGGGGTGCGCAGCCTCTGGGCTCATCATTCTTACAATGGCTGTTCTGCGATTGCCAGAAACGCGCCCAGTCCAAAAAGAACCGCGCAGGGTTGGGAGAGATTATAAGCGCCTGTTAACGAGCCCAGCGTTCATCGGTTACACATTGATGTTCGGCTTTGGGCAAGGGGTTTTCTTTTCTTTTCTGCCATTCGCGCCAGACTATTTCGAAAATGTGTTAGGACATGGCACAGCATTCTTTGTTCTGTGTTGGATACTCTTATCGCTTGCTTTTATGTCGGGATCGCTTTTGGGGACAAAGTTAACGCGTAGGTTAGGGATGGATAAGTCCCTATTCTATGCCGCGTTATGGCTAGTCATGACCCTAGCCATAATGATTATTGTCTATAGCGTCATAGGAGACAATGCTTTCGCCTTTACCGCGACGCTCATGCTGGCCATGATTGGAACGGGTTTAATTTGTCCAATATCTCTTGCGGGGTCTATCAGCATAGACCCAAAGCTAGCGGCTACGGCTGCGGGACTCTCCAGCTCTATCGGGTTGATGCTCGGCGGTGTGTTTACCGTGATTGGCGGATCAGTTTACGATAAAACTTTGTGGCCTTTCTTTGCCTTGGCGGCGATGGCTATCTTTGGAAATATGTTTGCCGTGTGGTTAACCCAGGTGGGACGCCAAGGCTCATGAGGATACTAATCGAGAGTAAACATTTTTCACTGCCGGAGGAGCTAAAGATATGCGTAATCTGACACTCACTGAGCGTTTGTCCCCAATCTTGTGCCGGCCTATCTCAGAGGTTGATAGACGGCGGGCGGCTTTGTTATTCCTAGATTGGACGGGCTGCGCCGTCGCCGGGCAGGTCGAACCCAGCGGGCAGAAAATGACAGCCGCCTTTAAGGAAGAAACTGGCCCATGTTCGCGAATAGGGACAGGACCGTCTTCACCGCTCATGGCGGCTTTACATAACGGGGCTCTGGGTAATGTGCTTGAAATGGATGATGTCGATAGGCAAGCGGTGCTTCATGCGGCGCCCACTATAATCCCCGCTGCCTTATCCGTGGCTGAATATGTTGGCGCTGACCCAGATAAATTCCTAAATGCAATTGTTGTGGGTTACGAGGCCACAATTCGAATTGGCCGCGCTGTGGGCGCAGGACATTATGCTTTTTGGCATAACACAGCGACATGCGGCCCTTTCGGCGCAGCGGCGGCGGCTTGTTATTTATTAGAGAATAGCGATTTGGTGTCAGCGCTTGGCCTCGCCGGGACGCAGGCCGCAGGCCTTTGGCAGACGCGTCACGAGCCTGATAGCATGGCAAAGCAGCTCCATGCAGGCCATGCCGCACATGCAGGGGTTCTAGCGGCCCTCTTATCTGTGCAGGGGTTTCAAGGCCCCAAATCTATACTCGAGGGAGAACAAGGTTTCTTCAGGGCGATGTGCCCGGGGGCTGACCCAGAAGATATTCTAGCCAACCCAAAAGCAGAATGGCTATTACATGAAACGAGCTTGAAACCTTATCCGGCCTGCCGTCATGCTCACCCCGCTATTGATGCGGCTCTTAAGGCTTTTAACGAATTGGGGGCTTCCGACTCGGATGTTCTGGTAGAAACCTATGCGGATGCCATAAAATTTTGTGATCGTCCAAATCCTCAAAGCACAATTGAAGCGAAATTCTCGTTGCAACACAGCGTTGCTTTGGCCTTGACGAAAGGCGTGCCTGTGCTTTCTGATTTTGAACCGGATGTTGTAGGGGGGCCTCTTAAGGCTTTAAGGGCGCGGGTGAGCGTTAAAGAAACCGATGCGTTTTCTGGTGCTTATCCTAAACATTATGGCGCCTCCGTAACCCTTTATGGGAAGACATACACGGCTCATGATGCATATGGGGACCCAGAAGTTCCAATGTCTGAAAATGCCGTAAAAGACAAAGCTATTGGCTTGATGACCCATGCGGGGATGCGGGCCAAAGATGCAGAACGACTAGCCCAAGCTGCATTAGAGTCTGATTTAATTAAATATCTGAGTTTATTGCCATGAGTGAGTCCTCTCGTACCTTTGCACGATATGCTCTGACCCAAGCAAAATTTCCTGATTCTGCTTATCGGTCGGCCAAAATATTTATTTTGGACAGTCTTGGTGTTGGCATTGCTGGGGCTAAAGCGCCATTTAACCAAGCGGTTTTCAAAACTGCAATGCGTTGGGGAACCGGAGAAGAGGCTTGCTTGTGGGGTAGAAAAATAAAGGCACCCGCGGCCACCGCTGCTTATCTTAATGGCTTCCAAATTCATTCAATGGAATATGATTGCGTGCATGAACCCGCCGTGGTGCATCCAATGGCCACAATTTTTGCGGCTATTTCAGCCGAAGCAGAAAGGCAAAACGGCGTAACAGGGAAAGAGCTTATAGAGGCTGTCATCGTGGCTGTTGATGTGGCGGCTGAACTTGGCGTGGCCGTGAACACGCCATTGAAATTTTTCCGTCCTGCCACCGCAGGTCTGTTCGGTGCAACGCTCGGCATAGCGCGATTAAGAGGGTTTGATGAAGCGACGGCCATGTCTGCAATGGGGTGCGCGCTGTCTCAATGCGCGGGGGTCATGCAGCCTCACTTAGAGGGCAAGCCTACACTTCCTGTGCAGATTGCAGGAGCAGCCCGTTCTGCAGTTGTTGCTTGTGACCTTGCGGAAGCTGGTCTGCATGGGGCAGAGAGTTCACTGGAAGGGCCGTTTGGGTATATGGCGTTGTTCGAAGATGATGGCAGCGCGTCTTTGGCCGCCGAGAGATTGGGCGCTGTTCATAGAATTACCGAAGTCAGTTGGAAACCATTTCCTACGGGGCGCGCGGCGCAAGGCGGGATTGTACTTGTGCAAAAGCTATTGGCGGAAGGTGTTACAGCGGATAATTTAGAGGCGCTCATACTCTCAGCCCCACCAATTATTCAAAGATTAGTCGATCGGCCAATCCCCAAAGATATGAGCGCAAATTATGCGCGGCTATGCTATCCTTATTTAGCCGCTGTAACTTTGCAAAGGGGAACCGTTGGGTTGGAAGACTTTTCACATTCTGATTTACAAGATGCGACCTTACGCGAAATTGCAGGTAAGGTTAAAATAGAAATCAATCACATAGAAGACCCCGCAGAATTTGTTCCTCAATCTCTGACCGCGAAACTTAAAAACGGCGAAGAGAAAACCGTCTCGATTGAAAAACTCTTTGGGTCTCCCGCTGATCCACTCTCTCAGGAACAACATTTAGAAAAATTCCGAAAATGTCTTTCATTCGGATTGAGTGAAGTCAAAGCGAAAGTGACCACAAACAGGCTCATTAGCGAAGTAGAGAGTTTAGAAAAATCTGATGATTGTTCTGAACTTTTCATGCTCGCATCGGGCTTGTAAATGGACACTGTATTATGCACGCAACATATTTTGATTTTGTGAACCCAGCGAAAATTCGCGCAGACCATCCTATTGGTGAAGATTTCTTATTATTCGCAAAACATACAAGCCGTGATGAACTATTCGCGCATCAAGACCGCTTGTTTCGAAAAATGTTATTACGCGCGTGGAAGACGCCCTTCTATCAAAAGCTTTGGGGCGCAAAAGGTATTGAGCCCGGTGATATTGATGGGCTGAAGGATATTAATAAGCTACCTACTTATGATAAATCAGACATTATGGCATCAATTGATCGCTGTCCTCCATTCGGAGATTTTTCAGGCTTGGACAGCTATCCTCCGAATGAACAACCACCCGTAAAATTTCACACGACTTCGGGAACGACGGGCAAACCTCAGGTTTTGATTTTCGGCCCTAAGTCACGCGAAGTACAAAATTTACTTCTTGCACGGCTTTATACACTTCAAGGCATTGGCCGTGGGGATGTTGTACATTCTGTTTATGGGCATGGCCCCATTAATGGTGGGCATTACATACGGGAATCAGTCACCCATTGGACACAAGCAATTATGGTTTCAGCGGGTACAGGTGTTGAAACGCGCTCTGTAAAACAAGTTCAAATGATGGCTGATTTTGGTGCAACGGCAATTGTTGGCTTTGCAGATTATATCAAAAAATTGGCAAAAGTCGCGCGAGAGGCAGGACTTGAACCGGGTGTTGATATACCTGTCCGAACAATTTCAGGACATATGGGCCGCGAAGATAAATCCGCCGTTTCCGAAATGTGGGGCGGAGCGGCCTGTTATGACTGGTACGGCGTTGGGGACACAGGGGCGATTGCCGGAGAAGGTCCAGATCAAGACGGGTTATATGTCATGGAAGACGCCCAATATCTTGAGATTTGTGATATTGATACAGGAGAACCCGTCAAAGATGGTCAAAGTGGCGACATGGTTTGTACATGTTTGTTCAAAGATGATGTTTTCCCAATCATACGATTTAACACACATGATGTTTCGGCCGTAAGAACTGGGAAGTCTTCTTTGGGCCTTAATTTTACACGTATTGAAGGCTTTTTGGGCCGCTCTGATAATATGGTGAAGCTACGCGGCATTAATATATTCCCGCAGGCGATTGGCCCATTAATGGAAGAAATAGATAGCTTCGCTGGTGAGTTCTATTGTCAGGTCGACAGAGATGATGCGGGCCGCGATGAAATGACTGTGATTGCTGAATGTAAATCAAATGAGATAGATAAATTATCACCCAAATACGAAGCGCTTCTTAAGGAAAAACTCGGTTTGGGTATGAAGGTGAAACTGGTTTCTGTGGGCGCTACAAGTGAAACAACACAAGTGGATGTTCGTCAAAAACCTATTCGTCTCGTTGATACCCGCTTTTAAATGCACAGCAAAATAAATGCGATATTAGAATCTATTCCTTATAGCGGGAGTGGCCCAACCCTTGGCGTAAAGGCCAATATTGCTGTCAAAGGTCACGCCTGTCACGGCGGCATCAAAGCCTATGATTCACAAATGGCCGAAGAAGATGCCTTAGTTGTTGCGCGGCTTCGCGGCGCTGGGTTTAACGTGTCTGCTATTTTGAATATGGAGGAGGGCGCATTAGGCGCGCAGACGGATAACCCATGGTTTGGGAAAACATATAATCCAATGAAAGAGGGTTATACGCCGGGCGGCTCCAGCGGCGGATCGGCTGCGGCGGTAGCCGCTAAAGAAGTCGATGTCGCGCTTGGTACGGATACAATGGGTAGTGTTCGTATTCCTTCTAGCTATTGCGGGCTGTGGGGATTTAAACCTTCACATAGTCAGAATATGCTTCAAGGCGTAATGCCGCTCTCGCCTACTTTGGATACAGTAGGAACACATGGACATAGCTTGTCCGATGTTGTTTCAGTTACAGAAATTATTTGCGGCAAAACATTTTCAGCCGGCACTGCCGGTGAAGTTACATTGCTTGATTGGGGCCAGGACGTTGTTTGCGATGAAGAAGTGCTATCGCGGTATTTAGAATTTACAAGTCAGCTAGGGCCCTTACAAACAACTAAGCTCTCGCCCTATAAATATACGCAGTCGCGTAAGGCTGGATTAGTGCTTTCAGAAGTAGAAGGTTATGATTTCCATAGAGACATGTTAGCGAAAAACCCCGAGGGTTTCTCTAAGTTTTTCAGAGGCATGCTAGAGTATGGGCATCAACTGCCCAAAGAAAAGATAGAGGCGGCCTATCAACATGTAACAGCCCTTCGTCAGGCGGATTTTCCAGATTTCATTTTAATGCCGACCGCTCCGCAAACGGCATTTAAGTTCGGCAGCCCTGTCCCCAGTAACCAAGCCGATTTTACGGCTTTTGCTAATCTCGCCGACCGCCCCGCGATACAATTTCCGATTGGCGTTAGCGCCGAAGGCTTGCCTATAGGGGCGCAGTTAGTTGGACCACGGGGTAGAGAGGCTGATTTAGTCGCAACCGTTAAGGCTTTACCCGTTTAAGCCAGATTATTCGGTTGGAAAAACGGGTTTTCGTTTTTCTAAAAAGGCTTGATAACCTTCTTTAAAATCACGGCTTTTGAAACCGCTAAGAAACATTTCTTTTGTGTCTGTAGTCTCGCCGCGCTGGCCGCTTTCATAGGCCGCGAACATCTGCTTCGTGAGGGCATTAGATTGGCTTGAAGTTTCGCAGATGGCTTGGGCGTATTGGAGAGTTTCGTTATCCAAAGCATCAGGATCGACGAGCTGATTGATAAGGCGCATGTCTTTGGCTTCGCCAGCGAGGATTAATCTTGCTGAATATAATATGTCCTTTGCAGGGCTAAGTCCCACAGCTTCGATGAGGCGCTTAATATCTGAAAAAGGGTACACTAGACCTAGCTTTCCAGGCGTAATGGCAAATTTCGATGTGGTGTCAGCTATGCGTATGTCACAGGCGAGCGCAAGGCCGCATCCACCGCCAACGCAGGCGCCGCGGATTTTGGCAATTGTAGGTTTGGGGAAATTGGCTAATGCGTTCATCGCATTCGATATACGCATTGAAATTTCTTCTGATGTCTCGGCCGTCGCATAGAGTGTTTCGAATTCACTGATGTCAGCACCGGCTGCAAAGTGCTGGCCTGCGCCAGTTATAATGAGCACCTTTAATGCTTGATTGTCAGAGGCCATTGAGATTGTTTGTTCTAAATCCAGCCACATTTGTGCCGAAAGGGCGTTTCGCTTGGTCTCCTTATTCAGTGTGATGCAGCCAATATTCGAGGCTATCATTTCAAATTGGATGTTTTCTGACATTATTCTTTGAAGTCTTCCATGGTAAGTGGAGATATAGTATTCGCTATATAGGCCTTTTGACGGAAAAAGCGCAAAAATCCGTTTTCGCCCATACGAGAGGGGCCAAGCCCAGAATGTTTAAAGCTCTGTTTGCCGGCTTCGAAATATTGTCCAGTAAGCGCGGCGTCCATAATACTGATGGCACCCGCATCAATATAGTCGCCAATTTGTTTGGCTTCATCAATTGATCCCGCGAAAACGCCGCCAGACAATCCGTATTCGGTGTCATTGGCAAGCTCTATAGCCTGTTCTATGCTGTCATAAGCCATGACTGGAATAACAGGGCCAAAGGTTTCGGAACGCATCACATCCATATCATGCGTGACATCAATGATAACTGTTGGCTCCAGCCAATATCCGCCGCCGTGCCTTAAAATTTCTCCGCCTGACAAGACACGCGCGCCTTTGGCTTTGGCATCATCAATCTGCGCGCTGACAATTTGGGCTTGCTTATCAAAAATAAAGGGGCCGATATGGCCATCATCTATATCAGGGAAATTTAAGCGAGTCTCTTTTGCTTTAATTGCCAGCTTTTGAGTGAAGTCTGAATAAATAGATCGCGGCACATAGACACGTTCAATTGATTGGCAGGCCTGCCCAGTGGCGAGAACTGAAGACCGTAGGGCAAGCGTGGTCGCGGCCTCTAAATCAGCATCAGCTGTAATAATAAGCGGATCTTTGCCGCCGAGTTCAAGATTGGCAGGAATTAGGTTTTCAGCGGCTTTCACCGCGACCTTTTTACCCGTAGGGACTGAGCCTGTAAAACAAACGCTATCCACATAATCTATCAATGCGGCGCCTGTTCTCCCATCGCCTTGAATGAAGGTTAGGATATTTTCCATACCTGCTTTAGGAATGGCCGACATAACAGCATCTGCAAATCTTGGCGTTACTTCACTTGGTTTTACGATAACACAAGCCCCCGCTAGCAAAGCAGGAATGGCATCAATGAAAGAGAGCGTCATGGGGAAATTCCATGGGCTGATGACGCCTACGAGGGCATAAGGCACATAATCATTTTTGTGTTTGAAGTTTGGTTTCGCGCGGCCTTGTATCCACTCGCTATTGGGCATTAATTTTGGCGCTCGGTCTACCCAAGCCCGTATGTTCGCAATGACGCCTAGAACTTCCATTTGGGCCATACGCTTTCGGCCCGTATCAATAGATAGCGCCTGTTGAATAGCGCTAGCTTCAGCTTCCATCGCATCTGCGAGTTTCAACATCGCTGCGCCCCGCACCTCTAAACCCTGTGCACGCCATTGCAATTGTGACGCTCTGGATCGCTTTGCGATAGACGCTATTTGGTCCTCTCCGACGGGCGAAATTTCATAATCCGCAATACCTGTCCGGGGGTTCTTAACCTGGAGTGTTTTAGTCATAATGATGCCCTTTATATGAGCTTGCTCTAAACAGAAAGCAACGTCATAAATATGACTTAGGTCAACTCAGATAATAGATAAGTACCTATAGGAAGCTATGTCAAAATCACCCCGTATTTATAAAGCTCTCGCTCTTCAAACAGAATGTAAGGCCGTCAATCGCTGCGCTTCCCGAGAGGAAAGTCGATTAATCATGATGGGTTCAATTGCCCGTATCAGAGGCCAGGTGTTTTCTGCAAAAGCCTTTCACGGACAGGATTTAAAGCTCATCTGTTTGCCAGAGTATTTCCTTACGAGTTTCCCAGCAGGAGAATCCGCAAGTGAGTGGAGGGCCAAAGCCGCCATAGATATTGATGGCCCTGAATATAAGGCACTAGGGAAAATTGCCTCTGACGCGGATATTTACTTGGCTGGCAATGCTTATGAAAACGACCCGCATTTTCCTGAACTCTATTTTCAATCAAGCTTTATCATAGCGCCGTCAGGTGAGGTCGTTCTTCGTTATCGGCGCCTTATCTCAATGTATGCACCTTCCCCCTATGATGTGTGGGATAAATATATGGAGCATTACTCTGTGGCTGATTTATTTCCTGTGATTGATACGCCTTTGGGACGATTAGCCGCCTTAGCAAGTGAAGAGATTCGTTACCCAGAAATCAGCCGTATTTTGGCGGCGCGAGGAGCGGAGATTATCTTACATCCAACATCAGAGGCCGCGAGTACGCAGATGACGTATAAAAACGTGGCCAAGCTTGCACGCGCACAAGAAAATCAATGTTATGTCATTTCTGCCAATAGTGCGGGCATTACGGGTACTGGCCTCGCCGCCTATAGCACGGATGCCCGTAGCCAAATCGTTGACGACCGCGGTATTATTTTATGTGAAACGCCAAGTGGTGAGACCATCACCGCCTGCGCGGATATTGACATTTCGGCGCTTCGCTATCGTAGGGAAAGAAACGGAATGGATAATATGTTGGCGCGGCAACCTATGGCGCTCTACGCAAAAGCCTATGCTGGGTTTGATATGCACCCTAGCGGATCCTTAGGCGATGGCGCCACGCCGCCAGCCAAAGAATTTTACAAAAAACGCCAAGATCAAGTTATCGAAAAACTGGGCAAAGCGGGTATAATCTAACCCTCTCGTGCCCCCGTAAACCTTAAGGAAGCAGAATGAGACATTCCGCTCTATGCGGGTAAAATGGACTTAAGGCTATTATTGTAAGACTGTCTGTCTTTAATCAGAGACTCTTATAAATTTGTCTGCCGTTTCATGACCTGGGTGCGGGATTTCTTCACCAGACATTTCAAAATTTCTGTCATGGCGCATTAGGCGGTTCGGTTCCAATACACCTAATCCTTCAACGGTAATATTTCTGTCCATATATGAGTTTGTCACACAGGCCCCTTGTTGGGTAGCGCCTTCAAATCTCTTACCCGTCCATTTCCAATATAGCCGACAACTTTCGCGCGCTCGGATGTCATCTTCTGTAATCATTTCGAGTGGCTTCAAACTTACAGCGAGGCTCTTTCGAAAAGCTTCATCTTTCAAAAATAATATTTCGTGTAAAATGAAATGGCTGTCTTCGCTTAGCATAAAGCGATGTAACGAGACGCGCTGCATATTACCCTCAAAGCCTCGTCCATCGTCATAATTCTCAATGGCCAATAACCGGCCTTGAATAGAGGGGGCCTGAATCGCGGTGTACTGCATCGCATAACGGTGACGGCGATCGCTTTCAGCAACGCCGCTATCGATTTCTGCTTGGACTTGGGCAATATTGTCCCAACGTCCTACGAGCCACGACGTAAATTTGATAAGGTCGTTTTCAGTTAATCTCTCGGATGGTGCCTCCGCTAATGTCTTAGGTCGTGTCTGTTGCGGTATCTGTGTGTCAGCGGAGCAACCCTGTAGCCAGATAGATGAGATAGAGAATAAAACGGCGACGGCTCGAAAGTAGGCTTGAGAGGTTATGTGGCTCATGATGATATTGAATTCCCTTACTTCGCTTCAGTGAGAGTTGTAAGCGGGCGAGGTCGGTTCAAGATTGTGAAATCTCAACCCCGCAAAACATGCAAATCCAAAAAATGTCGTTCAAACACTATGTTGTTCAAAGGCAGAGCCGTGAGGACGCAGCATTATTGGGAAAGTAAAGCCGCGCCGAAATGCAGGCGGGGTCGTTAATTCTAAGAAGGAAAAGTGAATGGCTCCGCAAGCAGGAGTCAATAGAAATCAGTAAACACAATTAAAACAGTATCTTAATTGCTTTTCATTTTACAAAAAGGGCACATGGAGAGGCGCCTAAAAGGGCACATGAAAGGGCACGACATGTTCTTTGCAAGTTTCGGGCTTAAAAATCGTCTGCAAATGACCACATGATTCGCCCATGAAAACTCCCTATCATTCTCAATCTTCAATCACCTTAAAGATAGAATGCTTGAAGCTACCGGGTGTGGATCGACCTCAAGCTGTCTGAATGGCTTTGTGACAGATAAAATACATCCTTATTCGTGCGGGATCATTTTTCTCAACATTACTCTATATATGACGGCGAATATTTTCGGCACTTATTATAGGTCTTACCACACATCGCACCCAAATGTGATATTTTTGCCACGACGCAAAATAATCATACAATCGTTTGTATTTATTGTTGCAATCGTTTGTAATATGAGTCATGTCAAGGTCGAAATTGTCTGTTGGTGAGTCTATTAACTACGCTTTCAGGCTAACAAAAAATAAAAACTGGCCATAAGGGGAGATATCGATGTTTATTCGTACCAGCCAAAAACTACTCGCAACTGCAGCAACTGCTGCGCTTCTTACGGCGCCTGCCTTCGCGCAAGACGCAAATAGTGATGAAGTGATTACAACCGGTGTGGTAAGCTCTAAGGGTAAGACTAAAATAGACACATCAATTTCAGTATCTTCGATCAATCTGGAAACAATTCAAGATTTGGCCCCAACAAATCTCGCTGAGATTTACCGTAACCTTCCGGGTATTCGCTCAGAATCATCGTCTGGTGGTGGTAACTCTAATGTGGCTGTTCGTGGTCTCCCTATCTCAACGGGTGGTGCGAAGTATTTATCGACGCAAGAGGACGGTCTCCCAGTTCTTTTGTTTGGCGATTCTAACTTCGCACCAGCTGATGGCTTTGTGAAAGCCGACTCTACATTGGCCCGTATCGAATCTGTTCGCGGTGGTACATCTTCTACGCTGACAACAAATGGCGTTGGCGGCATTATCAACATCATTGGCAAAACAGGCCAGCAAGAAGGCGGTAGCGCAGCTATCACTTATGGACTTGACCATGACGACATGCGTTTTGATGCTGAATATGGCGGAAGTCTGTCGGAAGACATGTATTTCCACATTGGCGGTCACTTCCAGCAGGGCGGTGATTATCGCGACTCTGGTTACGACCCAATTTCAGGCGGTCAAATCCGCGGTACACTGACAAAAGAGTTCGAGAACGGCTTCGTTCGCGTCACAGGTAAGTGGCTTGATAAGAAGGATGCGGCCTACTTCCCGCAATTGGTGTCTCGCACGGATGATGGTAGCGGTGTCGGCACTGTTGGCGAAAGCCTTGGCGGCTTCGAAGCTCAAAATCACAGCATCTATAGCAACCTCACACGTAATGGTATTTCTGTTGACGGTGCGGGCAATGCAATTCCATATGACTTAGCAGATGGCCTTGATCACAAAGTTAAAGCCATTGGCGCCGAAGTTGATTACGATCTCGGCAGCGGAATCAATTTCAATAACAAAATGCGATATCAGGATATCAAAGGCCGCTTCCTTGGCGGCTTTACGAATGGTGTGTCGGACGCAGGTGGTGCCAATTATCCAGCTGATAGGTCTGTTCATGTGCCTGGGACGGATGAACTAACATATTTCAATGGTCCGAATGCGGGACAAGTCGTCACGAATGCAAACCTCCCAAATGGTGTTGTTTCTAATGTGGCTGTTTTCGATGTTGAGCTTGATGACATGAGCAACTTCGCTAATGAGCTGAAGCTATCGAAAAGTTTTGATTTTGATGGCGGTTCGACGCTTGACGTGACACTCGGTCACTTCTTCATGAACCAGAACCTCAATCAAGATTGGCACTGGTCAGAGCTTCGCACCACGACTGAAAACGATGCGGCTCTTATTGCAACGCCGCAATCTATCAATGGCATTCACGGCGTAAACCAAGCCTTTGGCTGGGACGGTTCAAACCGCAATTACGACCTTGAAGGTCAAGTTAGCTCACCCTTTGCAGCTGCGTCTTGGACAAATGATGCCCTTACGCTTGATGCCAGTGTGCGTTTCGACAATATGACACAAACAGGTGTCCGTCTTGAAGCCGCCGGTGGTGACTTTGATGTCAATAATGACGGTGTCATTACAGGCTCAGAATCGAGCGTTTCCTTAAACACAGGGACGGTTGGCGCGCGCGCTGACTTGGAAGTTGATAATACAGCATGGTCCGTGGGCGCAAACTACCGCCTCTATGATGACTTCTCAGTATTTGGTCGTGCTTCCAGCGGTGCAAGCTTCAACTTCGACCGTGCGCTTGATTTTGGCGTTCGTAATCCGGATGGGTCTTTGAGATCCGGTGGTGAAGATGCTTATGTCGATGTTGCTGATCAGTATGAAGTTGGCTTTAAAATGCAAAACAGAGAAATTGCCGGTGGTGATTTGGATTTCTACGCAACAGCCTTCTTCACAAATACCGAAGAGTCTAACGTCGAAATTCTGTCTGGAACGCCAAACGGTCGTGTCCGTGAATATGATTCCAAAGGTGTTGAGCTTGAGGCGAACTATAATAATGGCGGCTTTGATCTCTTCGCTACAGCCACATTTACAGACGCTGAAATCACGCGCGCCGAAGATAACGGTGTTGCCAACACGGTTCTGGAAGGCAATACGCCGCAACGCCAAGCTGACATGATTTGGACCATATCACCCAGCTACACCTTTGACCGGTTCCGCGTTGGCGGCAGCTGGGTTGGAACGAGTGACAGCTTCTCATTGGATGACAATCTGCTCGTCCAAGACGGCTATTCAGTCTTGCATCTTTATGGTGCGGTGAATGTTACCGAGGCACTTGAGCTGTCGATTAACGCAAACAACGTCTTTGATGCTGTCGGGATTACAGAATCTGCCAATGATGGCCGTAATGGCTGGGATACGAATGGCGACGGGAATCTAGATACAACGATTGGCCGCTCTATTACCGGACGGACAATTTCAGGTCGCTTGCGGTACACATTCTAAATTGAAAGTCTCTGAAAGAGGCCTCTGTCTCTTTCAGTTTTTACGGTTACGTCTGTCACTGGACGTAGCTTCCCCTGACGAACTTTGCCCGCCTTTTGGCGGGCTTTTTTATTCTATATTTGATGGCGTGATGGCAGTGAAAATTTCGCTATTAGGTAGCGTATCTCTCAATACAAATTCTTTTAACCGCGCACGCCGAATGGCGAGCTGTTCCAGCAAATTTTTAGTTTGACCGGTTAATACGTTGGGCTCTTCATGCCCCCGCCAGCCCATCCCATAGAGTACAAACTGATAGTTCGTTGCTGAGAAGCACTGGATTGACCGTCCGAAATCATAGACGGACGGCACATCATTCTCCCAAGCCTTGAGATTAGCTTTCAGCGTTTCAGGCCATGTGTCGGGATTGGCATTATCGCGCCAAAACGGCGTATCGCGCCGTTCGCTAATGGCATAGTGAAGCTTTAGAAAATCTACGATATTCTCATAGTGATGGACCATCGCATCCGTATATTGCGCCTGCGGATTATGGCCTGACATGTAACGCGGCAGCATATCCGCCAAAGCCCAATTTGCCATTTCAGTTAGATAAATGCCCGTCGATTCGAGCGGCTCTAAAAACCCGCTTGCAAGACCAATAGCCACGCAATTACCGCGCCATTGATGCTGTTGATAGCCGATGCGCATATTGAGCGTACGCGTTTCAAGCGCGTCTTCGCTCTGCCCAATATAGCTTGCAAGTTCAGTTTTTGCTTGAGCGTCGCTAATGTATTTAGAACTATAGACATGGCCGATGCCACGGCGATTTTGCAGGACGATGTCCCAAATCCATCCCGCGCTTTGCGCTGTACAGGTCGTAAAACCGTTAATACTCGCTGTGCCTTTCGTCGGGAGCCGGGTTGTAACGGCTTTGTCGACAAAAAGGACATCCGTTTTATCGATAAAGGGGTTCTGCTTATCCGAGTTTATCAACCGCGCGGCAAAGCCCGTGCAGTCAATATAGAAGTCGGCTGTCAGCTTTGTGCCGTCATCTAGGGTTAAAGCGGATATAATTTCTGTGCTTGGATTATAGTCAACCTCAGCGACTTTCCCGATGATGTGCTTAACGCCTTGTGCGCGAAAGCGCTGTTTCAGGTATTCAGCAAATTTACCGGCATCCAAATGATAAGCGTATGAGAGTGCGCCGTCATAAGGTCTGTCTTTTAGATGTTTAGGCGCTCTTCCCATTTCCGCCATCTCAGACTGTACGGAAAATATGTCGGCGATATTGCCGCGCTTATCCTGAGGGAGTTTCGACCAAGCCCTGAGAGGATCAACGGCCCCAACTTTGAGCGGCGCGCCAAAAGGATGAAAATAAGACTCGCCCGAGTTTTCTTTCGGTGGCTGTCGCCAATTTACAAATTTGATCCCATGCTTGAATGTCGCGCCGCAGGATGTGAGAAAATCTATTTCTGAAATTCCGCAGGCTGCAAGTGTTTCTCTTAAAGAAGGAACCGTCGCTTCCCCTACGCCTACAGTCGGAATATCGGAGGCTTCAACAAGCGATATTTGAATGTCCCGGCCCGACGATAGGGGCAACTGTTGACTCAAAAACGCTGCGGAAAGCCATCCGGCTGTGCCGCCGCCTACTATAATAATTTTAAACGGCTTATCTGTCATATGGCTCTCTGAAATCGATTGTATTTTAGCCTATTTTCTTGGTAGTCTCAACGCCTAAGAGGTGGGACGAAATGGTAGTAAATGCGGATAATAAACAGGTAAAAACTATTGCCGTTGTTGGCGGCGGCAGTTCCGGCTGGATGACTGCCTGCCTATTAAATGCGCGCCTGAATGAAGACCCGAGGCGGCCCGTAACAATTACATTGATCGAAGCCCCTAATATTCCT
This sequence comes from Litorimonas taeanensis, assembly GCF_003634015.1. Classification (NCBI taxonomy): domain Bacteria; kingdom Pseudomonadati; phylum Pseudomonadota; class Alphaproteobacteria; order Maricaulales; family Robiginitomaculaceae; genus Litorimonas; species Litorimonas taeanensis. The sequence continues at coordinate 1,362,246 of NZ_RBII01000001.1, read as the reverse complement.
GTTATAGGTGTTGGCGAAGCAACAGTCCCCAGCATACGCCGAACATTGAAAGCAATTGGCATCAGTGAAAAGGCATTTATGATCGGCGCGGACGCCACGTTTAAGTCGCTGATCAGATTTGAAGATTGGAATAAGGGAGAGCATTTTGATCATCCCTTTGACAGGCGGGAAAGGCCAAATTCGGATCCTGCCGTACTATCATGGCTTGCCAGAAATCAAATGGGTGGTGAGGGTTTTTCAAATCGATTCTCAGTTTTATCAAATACAAGCACGAAAGGCCTTGCGCCAAAAGCCCTGGGTTGGCCTGAATATCAATCGACTTTTCCCTATGCCTATCATTTGGACGCTGTGAAGTTGGGAAAGGTTCTTACGGAGTTTGGAACGGAAAATGGAATCGCGCATAAGCTTGCAAAAATTGTAAATGTCGAGATTTCTGAGGCGGGTGATATTGAAGCTTTGGTGAGTGAGGACGGCGCCTCATATAGAGCTGACCTCTATGTGGACTGCACAGGCTTCTCAGCCCATCTGGCTAAACATATCATGCCTGAGACCCAGGATTATTCTGAGCATTTATTGTGCGATCGTGCCGTGACTATGTCTGTTCCCTATGAGGTTCACCGGCCAGACCGTATATTACCCTATACTTCTGCGAAAGCGTTAGGGGCAGGCTGGCTTTGGGATATTAACTTACGGTCGCGCCGCAGTCTTGGTTACGTTCATTCAAGCGCGCACTTGTCCTCTGATGAGGCAGAAGCGGAACTGCGCGTAATCGAGGGTCGGCATGCTGACAATATTGAGGTCAAACATATTCGATTTAAGACCTATAAAAGAAACAAGTCTTGGCACCGCAACTGCCTAGCAATTGGATTGGCAGATGGTTTTGTTGAGCCATTGGAATCCACAGGGCTTTATATGATGCAGTTTGCAGCGCAAAGCGTGGCTGATATATTGCGGTTTAACCGCCATTTCGACGCGGCGACCACAAACCAATTTAATAAGTTGATGCAGACTTTATTTGATGAAATCTTGGGCTATGTCGCCTTACATTATTTGACCTCTAAAAGACGAGACACGCCTTTTTGGAAAGATGCGACCGCATCCCATCGCACGCCAGCTGCGCTTCAAAATTTACTGAAAGAGTGGAAAAAACGCCCGCCCCACGACGTGGACCTTTTGAGCAATCACCGCCTATTTTCATTGGAAAGTTACGAATATCTTCTTTTTGGTATGGGCTATATGAGTGAGGGACAGATAAATGCTGCGCCAGTCGTCTTTGACCAAACCGATATGTTGAATAAAGTTTACGCGAAGTTTCCTGAGCATGAAGATTGGTTATCCAGCACACTTGGTCATATCAAATAAAATTGCGTACCGGATAGGAATGGGTAAGAGTTAAATATGGCAAAAAAAGTAACAATGTCTGAACTCGCACGGCTTGCAAAAGTCGACATCTCTACAGTATCGCGTGCGCTCAATGATAGCCCCTTGGTGAAACCGCATACGAAAGAAGCCATCCTAAAAATTGCAGACGAGATTGGTTATACCGTTAACGTAGCGGCGCGGAATCTGCGCAAGCAATCTAGTGAAGCCATCGGTATTGTTATTCCTTTAGCACCAGGGTCTGAGCAGACGATTTCAGATCCGTTTTTTTTGGAAATGGTTGGCGCTGTGTCTCATGCAGCGTCCCAAAACGGATATGATCTCATTGTTTCTGTGCCACAAGACGAGATGAAAATTGCAGAGCGACGATTACTGGGATCAGGTCGTGCGGACGGATTGATCGTTATTGGTCAGGCCGGGCGAACAGAGCGCCTTAACGCTATGAGTGCGTCCAATAGTAATATCGTTGTTTGGGGCGGCGCCCATGGCGAACAGAACTATACGCTTGTCGGGAGTGATAATGTGAAGGGCGGTCAATTAGCGACCTCTCATCTCTTATCTCTGGGGCGTAAAAATATACTCTTCCTGGGTGATGTCTCACTGCCCGAAGTGGCTTTGCGCTATGAGGGTTATGTTAAAGCCCATAATGATGCAGGCATGGCCTATGATCCAGATTACATATTAAAGCTGAATTTCGGGGGCCAATCAGCTTTCAATAGCGTACTAAAATTCATTGATGAGGGCTTTGTATTCGATGCAATTTTTGCGGCCTCGGATGTCTTAGCGATGGCGGCTATTCACGCCTTACAGTCGCGAGGCAAATTAGTTCCCAAAGATGTTTCGATTGTCGGTTATGATAATATTGGTCAGGCACAACTTTCTACGCCTACACTCACAACCATTAACCAAAATATATCGCAAGGTGGTGCTATTATGGTCGACCTGCTTCTTGCTAAAATCGCAGGAAAACCAGCGATCTCTAGGTTTACAGATACAGAACTTATTGTGCGTAAATCCTGCGGCGGGGCGGCTTAAGGCTTGAATGAGTATGTAATTAAACCTTGAGGGTTTTTACAGGTGCAAATGTGAGCTCTAAAGAAGAGACGGCCTTTTCAGTGTAAGGCGCGATGATTTGGAATGAATTCTCTTTGACAGTCATATCGAGAAAACTTGCACCAAATAGGTTATCCATATTCTTCAAGACATTTGACCCAGCTTTATAAGGCTTCCATGGGCCCGATAAGCTTTCGCTTTTATAAAGGCGTAATTGTTTGAAGACCTCTTCATCCGCCTGCTTTTCATCCAGTCGACTACAAGCTGAGATCATCATGAAATAGGTGTTCGTCGCTAGGTTTTTGCAAATTTTTGGCACTTCAGCTTGCGTGTAATCACCGTCATCGGGCAGCGAAATTGGGGGAAAAAGGTCTAAGCGGACATCCTTACCATCGATAGTAATTTTACCCCACGCGACAGCAGGGCGGCGCGGGCCTAATTTGGCCGACCAAAAGGCATAAATGTCCCCGCTGTCTTCGCGGTAAAAATAAGGATCACGCCATGCGGATATTGGCCCATTTTCTTCGCCGTCGCCGTGTCCGATGTCCTCAGCGCTAGGGAGATAATAGCCCATCTGAAGAATGGCGTCCCTATCTCGAGCAGGATGGCTCGCCGCCTTATCGGCAAAGTATACGGGACCGTCAGGCGTGCCAATGGCAAAGTTAATTGATTGTACAAAAGGATGGTCAGGCGAGTCGTCAGAAATGCCCGTAAAGCCGAAGAGAACTTGGCCGCTCTCTATAGGCAAGACACCGCCGCTCCACACATTACCTGCGTCATTACCGTCAGCAATGTTTCCAGGTTTGAGGGCGACACCTTTATCTGTCCATGACGCGCCGCGGTCACTCGATTCAAAATGGCGGAAATGGAATTGATAAGCGTTACGCTGCGCAGGAGTAATGGGCGAGCCATCATGGTCACGGCGCGCCAGTGCTAAACAATAAAGAAAATCTTTCCCATCCATATGCATGATCCAGCTGTCCCATAGGTGTAAGTCAGGATGTTGTATCGGCCCAGAGAATGTCCGCGGGTAGGGTGCAGGAAAAGGGGGTGTTTTACGAAGTGTCACAAGGTGTCTCTTGTTCTTATATATTTACGGAAAAGCCAAATATCACTGATTATATTCAGTGATATTGGCTTGTTTGAGTGCTGAAGCTGCTGGGTCTTTGATGAAATTGTAAATCATCCCGACAAATAATAACCCTGCGAGGATTGTGGCGAGTATGAAACCGTAACGCATATCGCCGCCAAAGCTATCAGCAACGAATCCCATTAGCGGCGCAATAGCAGCGGCAGAAACGGCGGTGAAAAATAATATTAGACCCGCAACCGCGCCATGTTTCGTTTTTGGAAAGCAGCTAATGCCCTTAGAGTTAAGTGTCGGGTACATCATTGACATGAAGAGGCCTGATAATGGCATCAAGAATGCGGCAACAGTTTGCCCAAAGAAAGCGCTCGCGGCAAAACATACGAATATGACTCCAGAGAATATCATCATGACAGTTGTCCATTTGATATGTTTAAGAATCCATATCCCGAGGAAACGGCCAAGCGCGCGGAATACAAAGAAGACCATGACGGCATAAGTTGCCATCCATGTGGCTATTTGAGTGCCGGTATAACCTTCAAGATATGAGGGTAACCAAACAAAAATGGAGACTTCGGCAGCAACGTAAAGTGCAATCGCCATTGAGAAACCCATAGCATATTTATTGCTCATAAGGGCAAAGGACTTCCATAAGTTTACGGGCTCATCTGTTGATTTTTTAGTTTGAGGATAACTCGTAAACGCGGCCCAAATAATCATGACAAGACAGAGAGCTGCGGCAAATAGATAGAGATATGTCCATGAAATTCCTCGGGCATGCAGAGAAATGACCAGCAGAGGGCCGACTATGGCGCCAATACCGAAAAAGCCCTCAAGGGCATTCATAGTGCGCGTATGCTCTTCTGTTGACGTCGTTATGTCGCTGATGAGGGCCAATGCGGCTGTTTTAAAAATACCGATCGCAAGACCACTCACAAAGAGAAGGCTGAAATAAAGTTGAAAACTTGTCCCCATGAAAAATGACGCGCTCGCGAGACCGTAGAGCCCAAGACCGGCAATGATTGTTTTTTTGCGCCCAAACTTATCGGCAAAATATCCGAATAATATTCCAGACAGGGCAATCGCTGTCATCGTTGCCCAATGGAACGCGCTGGCTTGTGTGTTGGAGAGGTTCATATCGCCCTTAGCGATTTTAATGATTTCACCTACTGCATCGGTTGTCATCGCAAACATGAAGAACATGGTATAAGTTAATGCCGTCACCGCGAAATAACTGGGTGCAGGTGTCACCGTCTCTGAATTTGGCTTTAGAATTAACATTTATTTTCCCCTTTTTTTTGACTCATAACCATAAATACAATCGATTGCAATTTATTTTATTTTCGCGCATATATCGCCAGATAATAGAATGAATTAGGTTTGAACTGGTCCTCGAAAGGTAATTTTATGACTATGAACGACGGTTTAGAAACTGCGCCTATTTTTGCAGCGATTGATGCTGGCGGAACAACATTTAAATGCGCCCTGATCCAGATGGGAAATGAGAAAAATCACCGTGAAGTCTTAGCCGGCGTGCGTATTCCTACGACCAGCCCAAATGAGACCCTATCCAGATGCGTAGCTTTCTTTCAAGAGCAGGCCGTTAAAGGCATTCAGGCCCGCGCTATGGGTATCGCATCCTTCGGACCCATAGATGTCGATATTCAATCCCCAAATTACGGTATGATACTGGAAGGACCAAAATTGGGCTGGTCCGCGACAAATCTGAAAACCTATTTCGAAGCGGCGCTATCAGTGCCGGTCTCTATCGATACGGACGTAAACGGGGCGCTTCTCGCTGAAATGGAATGGGGGGCTGCCAAAGGAGCGAAATCGGCGGCCTATATCACGATTGGCACAGGGATCGGTGCCGGGCTTTTTGCTAATGGATATCTGATTGGAAAACCCTCACATCCGGAATTTGGTCATATACGCCTCAAGCGTCACGATGCTGACATGGATTTTAAAGGCGTTTGCTCAATTCACGGCGATTGCCTTGAGGGTCTGGCATCGGCAACAGCCTTAACCCGAAGATACGGCGACCCCAAATCTCTTTCACCTGCGCATATAGGCTGGGACATAGAAGCCTTTTATCTCGCTCAAGCGTGCAATATTCTTTCACTTACGCTCCGCCCTAATAAAATTATTCTTGGCGGGGGCCTCATGCTCGCCCCGCATTTACTTGACAAAGTCAGAGAGCAATATGCCAATTTAATAAATAATTATCTCGGACAATCAGAAGCGGCAATCAATAGCCTCATTGCCTCCCCCGCTTTGGGAGATGACGCGGGTCTGTTTGGTGGGGTCGTTCTAGCACAACAGCTAGATATCTAATGATTGTCATCTGTCAGCTTACCAACAGCAGAACGATAAAACGTAATGTGCTTGGCTTGCGAATAGCATCAAGTGTCAATCAATAACGCTTAGGCCGTTCTAATTTGTAAATGCAACCCTTCTTCACGCTGTAAGAGGCTGATGATAGCAAAGAGGTTCTTAGCCGTTGGATTACCCGAAGGACTGACCATCCGCATGAGGCTTTTTGGCGATTTCTCTGTGAGTTCTGCCAAGCCCTCAAAGCCAATCGTGGCATTCACATAATCGCGCAGGAGCGACTTACCCGTGTCGATGTCGCCGGACAACATGCTCTCAATGCTCTCAGTGAGGAGGCCATAGCGAAATTCAGAATCGCG